>JBEBGN010000019.1:0-32058 GCA_040081395.1 Longimicrobiales bacterium | reverse complement strand
CGTGAGGAACTAGGGCGCATACCGCCGCGAGCCCCTCAGGCGGAGGGGTCGCGAGCAACGAGCCCTCCCGTCCGGTTCGCCGGACGGGAGGGTTTCGTGTTTTTGCGCGCCACGGTCGTACTTGCGCCCGACGCCCCGGCCGCGCATCATACCGAACAAACACCGAACCGTGGTCGCCGCCGCGACCCCCCGCTCCGAGCCCACTATGCCCACCGCCCAATCCGCCACCCCAGTCATGTTCATCTCCGTCCCCGATATGCTCGCCCACTGGCAGGGGCATCGGCGACTCACCCGTCGGGTGATCGAAGCCTTCCCGGACGACAAGCTCTTCACGTTCTCGCTGGGCGGCATGCGCACCTTCGGCGAGCTGGCGAATGAGCTGCTCTTCATGGCGGCGCCGATGGCGCACGGGCTCGCGACGCTCGATTGGAAGGGGTATCAGCCGCGGGCGGGGAAGACGAAGGCAGAACTGCTCGCGAGTTGGGACGCGAGCACGAAGGACATCGACGAGTTCTGGGCGCAGATCCCCGTGTCGCGCTTCCAGGAGACGTTGACGTCGTTCGGCCAGTACACGGGCGCCGGGCACTGGCAGATCCTCTACATCGTCGACAACGAGATCCACCATCGAGGGCAGGGCTACGTCTACCTGCGCGCGCTCGGGGTTACGCCGCCGCCGTTCTGGGAGCGGTGAGGAGGACCCGGTTGCCGTAAGTACGGTACGTGTTAGTATACACGTACCGTACGACCATGGGACCCTATGACCTCACTGTATTCAGTTTCGCGGCTGCGAGCGGATCTCTATCGCGTGCTCGATCGGGTGCTCGAGACCGGCACGCCCATCGAAGTGGAGCGCAACGGGCAGCGGCTGCGGATCGTCGCGGTGGAGCCAGCCGAGAGGCTTGCGAAGCTCGCCCCGCACCCAGGGTACCTCGCGTCGGATCCTGAGGCGCTCGTGCACATGGATTGGTCCGCCGAATGGCGTCCCTGATCTACCTCGACACACATGTCGTGGCGTGGCTGTACGCTACGGGCGCCGAGGCGCTATCCGGGCCAGCAACCGAGATCATCGAGGCGAGTGAGGACGTGCGGATCTCGCCGATGGTCCGATTGGAGCTCCAGTACCTCTTCGAGATCGGACGGGTCGGTGAGCCCGCGGCGAACGTCGTCGATGCGCTGGCCGGGACCCTGGGGCTGGCGGTGTGCGATTCCTCGTATCCCGCTGTTGTCCACGAAGCCCTGAGGCATTCGTGGACACGCGACCCCTTCGATCGACTGATCGTGGCTCAAGCGGCTTTGCATGGGGCGCCACTCGTGACCAAGGATCAGACGCTGCACCAGAACTACGCCGCCGCGGTCTGGTGATGGCGGCGTAAGCCCGTCACACCACTTCGTCGAAGGCCTCCCGGATGAGCGCAAGGGCTGCGAGCAGCTCATCCGCCGGGTTGCCGAAGCCGATGCGGACGAAGTGGTCGAGCCCGAAGTGGTCGCCGGGAACTACGAGCACGCTCTTGTTCACGCGCAGCTGCTCCGCGAAAGCGGCGGAGCCGATCTGCGCGTCGTAGTGGGTGAAGCAGATCGCGCCGGCATCGGGTGGTCGGTACCGGAAGCGACCGGACTGTGCCGCCATCCATTGCTCGACGAGCGCGAGGTTCCCGCGCACAATGCGGCGCGTACGCTCGCGGATCTTGGCGCGGGTCGCGGGCCGGAGCGCCGCGCACGCGAGCGTGTCGGAGAGCGCGGCCGGGCAGATGGTCGTGTAGTCCGTTCGCCCCCACAGGTCGGCGATGGTGTCTGGCGGGCCTACGATCCATCCGATCCGGAGCCCCGGCAGGCCGTACGCCTTCGAGAGCGAGTTGGTGACGAGCACGCGCTCGTGGCGCCCCCAGAAGGAGGGCGTGCGCCCGTCCCCGACCTCCGCGCCCTGGTACACTTCGTCCGCTAGGATCCAGGCCCCGTGCCGATCCGTCAGCTCCACCATGCGATCCATGGACGCGGCCGAGAGCGCGGCGCCCGTGGGGTTGTTGGGATTGGTGACGAGCACGAAGCGGGCGCCGGCCGCGAGCGCATGCTCGAGTGCGCCCAGGTCGGGCTGCCACCCCTGCGACTCGACAAGCGGCACGGGGAGCAGCCAGCCACCGAACGAGTCCACCAGCCCGGCCACCTGCCCGTAGGCCGGCAGTACCACCGCGGCCTTCCCGCCCTCCTCCATGAGGTGCCAATAGGACGAGAAGTTCGCCTCGGCGCCGCCCACGGTGACCAGGATCGACGCTTCGGTCGCACCCGGGTACATCGACGCGAGCAGCGCGCGCAGTTCATCGGATCCGTTGGACTGCCCGTACCCTAAGCGCACGTCGTCCGGGTCGAGCTCGCTTCCCGCCAGATCCAGCAGTTCGCGCACCGTGAGCGGAAACACGCCACTCTCGGAGAGGTTGTACTTCACCCGGTGCTCGTATGTCGACTGCCACCGCTCCATGCGGAAGGGCGCGTAGCGCAGGGTAGGCTCCTGGGCGTGACGTGGCTGCGGCGAGTGCTGGGCGAGTATCTTGGTGACACGGGGCCTATCCAGCGATAGGAGCGCCCCGCGGAGTGCGGCATCGTCTACCCGTGATGAACGAGGAACCCATGAGCTTCGCGACCCGACGCTACCACTGGGACTACTCGGACTATGCCCGCCTGCCGGACGATGGAAACCACTACGAGGTGCTCGACGGGGAGTTGCTGGTGACGCCATCGCCGTCCCCGGACCACCAGAACGTGATGGGGCGTCTGTACCTGCTCCTGGAGCCGTACGTGGCGCGCCATCGCCTCGGTGTCGTGATCCAAGATGTCGATCTCCTCTTCCAGACCGGCCAGTTCCTCAGGCCCGACCTCCTCGTCGTGCCCGAGGCCTCGCGCTCGGGGATCACGCGCCGTGGCATCGAGGTCGCGCCCGCCCTGGTCATCGAAATCCTGTCGCCGACATCGGGCGGCATCGACCTGGTCAAGAAGCCCGCACGCTACGGCGACTTCGGGATCCCGGAGTACTGGGTGCTCGACCCCGAGGACAAGTCCGCCTGGGTGTGGCGTTTCGCAGGTGGGACGCGCGAAGCCGAGCAGGTGAGGGGTCGGCTGGAGTGGTCCGCACCGGGCGCGCCCGAGCCACTCGTCATCGACTTGGAGAAGGTGCTGGCGCCGATCTAGGGATCGAATCGGAAAGCGGCGCCCCCGCCGTGCGCGGCGCCTCAGAAGTCCGGGAGAGTGCCGTTAGATTCCGGCATGCGAAAGGTACTCCTCGTCATTCTCGACGGTTGGGGCCACTCGGACTTCGAGGGCCCACCGAGCAAGGGCAACGCGGTCGAGCTCGCCCGCGTGCCCACATTCCGGAAGTTCTACGCGGAACGCCCCCGCACGCGGCTCGCGTGCTCGGGGGCCGACGTGGGCCTCCCCGCCGGGCAGATGGGGAACTCCGAGGTGGGGCACCTCAACCTGGGTGCCGGGCGGATCGTCCATCAGGACATCGCTCGCATCGACGCGGCGGTCGCCGACCGGTCCTTCGCCCACCGGCTCGGGCTCGACGGGGTGCTCGCGCGGCTGCGGCAGCGCGGGGGCACGTTGCACGTCATCGGCCTCGTCTCCGACGGCGGGGTGCACAGCCATCAGCGCCACTTCAATGCGCTGCTCGACGTGCTGCCGGAGGACCTACCGGTGCATGTCCACGCGCTGACCGATGGCAGAGACACCTCGCCCAACGGGGGGAAGGGGTACCTGGCCGACCTCGCGTCCCACTGCGCCAAGGGCCCGTCCTGGAAGATCGCGACGGTAACGGGACGCTACTACGCCATGGATCGCGACAAGCGCTGGGAGCGCACCAAGCGCGCATACGATGCGATCGCTTGCGGAAAGGCCGAAGCCTGGGAGGACGACGCCGGATTCCTGCCGAAGTGCTACGCGGCGGGAGTGACCGACGAGTTCGTGGTCCCGACGGGCATCCGCGGGGTGGGGGAGCGCGGAATTCGCGCCGAGGATGCGGTCATCATGCTGAATTTCCGCGCGGACCGCATGCGCCAGATCATCGCGGCGCTCGCGGTCCCGGGCTTTGACGGGTTCCCGCGTGGAGCCGCGATCCCCGCCGAGATCGTGACCATGACGCAGTACGAACAGGGCCTTCCCGTAACGCCCGCGTTTGCGCCGCAGGACGTGACTCAGGGTCTTTCCGAGTTGGTCGGCAAGCGCGGCTGGAAGCAACTCAAGGCCGCCGAGACGGAGAAGTACGCGCACGTGACGTACTTCTTCAACGGTGGCGAGGAGACGCCGTGGCCGGGCGAGGATCGCGTGCTGACTCCGTCCCCGAAGGTGGCCACCTACGACCTCGAACCCGAGATGAGTGCCCGCGGTGTCGCCGATTCCGTCATCGCCGGGGTACGCGGGGGCCAATACCACTTCATCCTGGTCAACTTTGCGAATCCGGATATGGTGGGGCACACCGGCTCGATACCCGCGGCCGTCAAGGCGGTCGAGACCGTCGATGAGTGTCTCGCGGACATCTTGCGGGCCGTCAGCGACAACCCGGAATGGGTGGCGCTTGTCACCGCGGACCACGGCAACTGCGAGAAGATGATCGACGAGAATGGCAACGTGCACACGGCGCACACCACGGAGCCGGTCGACCTGATCGTCGTCGACCCCACAGGAGGGACGGTAGCTCTCACGGGGCCAGGCCGCTTGGCGGACGTCGCGCCCACGGTGCTCGGCTATCTGGGAGTCGCTCCGCCGCCCCAGATGGATGGCCGCGACCTGGTGGTCCGCTAGTGGAGTTGGAGCCGCTCCTGGAGCGCGCACACACGCTCGGAGAGGAAGGCGACTGGGAGGGGGCCGCCGAGCTCCTGAACGAGCACCTCGATGAGTTCGGGGAGGAGCCCGCTCTGCATTGCTGGCTGGGCGTCGCCGAGCGCGAGCTCGGTCTGGCGGGCGTGGCCTACGACCGCTTCAAGCGTACGCTCGAGCTGGAGCCCACGGATCCATACATCCTCGCGACTGCGGGGAGCGGCATCGCGCGGTTCGACGACCTGGACGCCGAGCGCGCGCTGCGCACCGCGGCGCTCACCGCACCCGAGGTTGCCTTCGCCCGGTTGATGTACGGCGCGTATCTCGCGCGCGAAGGGTTCGTCGAGGACGCCATCAGGGAGTTGCTCGCTGCGCGCGAGCTCGACCCAGACGATCCGCTGATTGCCTACGAGCTCGGGGTCGCGTACGGAATCGCGGGGCGCATCGACGAAGCCTGCGACGCGCTCGCCGACGCTGTGCGTTTGGACCCCGAGGATGGCTGGGTGAGGACAGTGTTCGGGCTCCTCCTTCTCGAGGGTGGCCGAGACGACGAAGGCGCGGGTGAGCTCATCTCCGGAGCTCGGGCGAGCCCGCAGGACGTGGACGCCCAGATCGCCGCGGCTCTGGCCGCCTCTGCCTCGGGCCTCGACGACATCGCCTACGAGATGCTGGAGCGCGCGCGCATGCTCGCAGCAGAGGGCGACCTCGCGCTCGTCGCCGATGTCGAAGAGCGCATCGACGCGGGGGGCGAGTCGGTGACCTCGGCGCTCCGCGAGGACTTCGGCCCCGATCTGTTGCGCGGGCGACTTCAGGAAAGACCGTAGGAACGACCATGAGCCGACTGCACGTCCCCTTCGAGCGACACCGCTTGCACAACGGTCTCAGGGTGGTGCTCTCCCCCGACCGCACGGTTCCCATCGTCGCCGTGAACATCTGGTACGGCGTCGGATCGCGGAACGAGGCCGCCGGCAAGACCGGCTTCGCGCACCTGTTCGAGCACATGATGTTCCAAGGGTCCGCGCACGTTCCGAAGAACCGACACTTCGAGCTCATCGAGCGGGTCGGCGGCGCACTGAACGCGACCACCTGGTTCGATCGCACGAACTACTTCGAGACGGTGCCCTCGCACCACCTCGAGCTTGCGCTCTGGCTCGAGTCGGACCGCATGGGGTGGATGCTCCCCGCCATGGACCAGGAGAAGCTCGACAACCAGCGCGAGGTGGTGAAGAACGAGAAGCGGCAGCGTTACGACAACCAACCGTACGGCGACTGGGACGAACGCCTCCAGGTCATGATGTATCCTCCGGACCACCCCTACCACCACACGGTGATCGGTTCGATGGAGGACATCGACGCGGCGACGCTCGAAGATGTCGAGCGGTTCTTCACGACGTACTACGTGCCGAACAACGCGGTGCTCACTGTGGCTGGCGACATCGAGTCGCGCCCGACTCTGGACCTGATCGAGCGCTACTTCGGAGCCATAGCATCCGGCGCCGAGCTGCCACCCCTCCCCGGACGCACCGAGCTGCCGTCCAAGCTCGGCTCGATGGTGCGGGACCACGTGGTCGCAGACGTTCCGCTTCCCCGCTTGATCATGGCGTTTCGCACGCCCCCCTTCTCGTCCGACGACTTCGCCGTCGCTGAGGTGTCGCGTGCGCTGCTGGGCATGGGCCGCGCATCGCGACTCTACCGGAGCCTGGTGCGGGAGCGGCGCGTAGCGAAGAGCGTGGTGACGTACATCTACCCGCTGCTCACTGGCGGCTCCATGCTGCTCGCGTGGGCGACCGGGTATCCGGACACCGACCTCGCGGCACTGGAAGAGGCGATGTCGGAGGAGATCGAGGGGCTGGCGGGCGCCCATCAGGACGAGGTGGACCGTGCGATCGCGCTGGCCGAGACCGATCTGGTGCACACGATGGAGCGCGTCGCCACCCGCGCGGACCTGCTATCGATGTTCGAGCTGTACTTCGATGATCCAGGGCGCATCAACCGTGAGCTCGACAGACTGCGTGCCGTGACCGTCGATCAGATCCGCGCGTACGCCCGCGAGCGCTTGGGCAAGGACAACCGCGCGGTGCTCACGTACCAGCCGAAGGGGGCCAAGTGAGCGCGCTCGACCGCACGGCTGCGCCGAGCCCAGGCCCCATTCAACACTTCGACTTTCCACCCGTCGAGCGGCGCGCGCTCTCGAACGGACTCGACCTGCGGGTCGCGCGCCTCGGCCGTCTGCCGGTGGCGAGCGTGCGACTCTTCCTGCGCGCCGGCGAGGCGGCCCTCCCGACCGGACGCGCGGGACTCTCCGTGCTCACCGCGGACTCCCTCGACGGAGGCACGCAGCGCCGCAGCGGTACCGAGCTCGCGGAAGCGCTCGAACGCATCGGCGCGCGGCTCGACGCCAGCGCCGGCTGGGAGGGCACGAGCGTCGACCTCTATTGCTTGGCGGAACGCCTGCCTGAGGCGATGCGCCTGTTGGCGGAGTTCACACGCGAGCCCTCGTTCCCGCTCGAGGAAGTGGAGCGGGCCCGCGATCAGCACCTCGCGGGCCTCCGGCAGCGGCTCATGGATCCGGGAACGCTCGCGGGCGACGTGGCCCTCGAGCGGTACTTCGCGCCCGAGGTGCCGTATGCGCGGCCGCTCGACGGGACCGTGGCTTCGGTGTCAGGCCTGGGCCGCGAAGATCTCGCCGCCTATGCCGAGGCCAACTTCCGTCCGCAGCACGGCGGGCTGATCGTGGTCGGCGATGTGGATGGTCGGGAGGTTGCCGCACTCGCCGAGGAGTGCCTCGGCGGCTGGACCGGTCGTCCCGCGACCGCCGAAGACTTCGCCGCGAGCCCCGCGTCAACGACCCGCCGCGTGCTCGTGGTCGACCGGCCTGGGTCCGTCCAGTCCGAGGTTCGGGTAGGGCACATCGGCGCCGCTCGTGGCACACCCGACTACTTCGCGCTCTCGGTCATGAATCTGGTGCTCGGCGGCATGTTCACGAGCCGCCTCAACCTGAACCTACGCGAGAAGAATGGGTTCACGTACGGCGTGCGGTCGGGGTTCGGCTTCCGTAGCCGGCCCGGTCCCTTCGAGGTGTCGGCCGCGGTGGGGAACGAGCAAACGGCGCCCGCGGTGCGTGAGATCTTGGCCGAGCTGTCGCTGATGGCCGACCAGGGGCCCACCGAGGAGGAGGTGTCGGCCGCACGGGACTACGCGGCGGGTATCTTCGGCATCCAGCTGGAGACGGCCAGCCAGATCGGCTCGCGGTTGACGCAGCTCGTCGTCTACGGCCTCCCAGATGGGTACTACCACCGCTACCGGGACGACGTGCGGTCGGTCACGCCCGAGATCGCGGCCGAGGCGGCCCGGCGGCACGTGCGGCCGGAGCAGGCCCAGATCGTCGTGGTGGGGGACGCGTCTCAGGTGGCGGGTCCCCTGGAAGCACTGGGCATCGGGCCGGTCGAGGTCCGCCCGCTGCAACCCAACGGCTGATCCCGGACGTCCCAAGGGCTGGGGACAGGGCACGGCCGATCCGGCGGGGTCCTGCCAGCATGTCCTAACCCGCCCCGCTCATTCGTCACAAGGGAAGGACGGATGCCCTGAAATGCCCGTCAGTTCTGGGCCTTCGGGGGTGGCACAGTGCCTGCATTACCGACATGCCGTATCATGAGGTTGTCCGGGTGGTCGGATCGCCCACACCAGGGAGGTGGGGAATGGCCAGGTTGCGGATGAACAGGGAGATCGAGGCCCCCGTCGTGACGGGTGAGGCCAAGCAGCATCGGCTGCATCTCGGCGAGCTGGACGACTCGCAGGTCGTGCAGTCATCCCTCGACGGAGACGCGCGTGCCTTCGGCGAGCTGGTTCGCCGCTACGATCAGCGGCTCCTCAACTTCGTCTACCGGACCATCGGCGATCGCGAGCGCGCCCAGGACCTGGTCCAAGAGACGTTCGTGAGGGTGTACAGGCACCTGCAACGCTTCGACCAGTCGAAGAAATTCTCGACCTGGATCTACACCATCGCGAGCAACCTCGCGAAGAACGAGCTACGCAACCGCTCGCGGAACCCGCTGGTCCTCTTCCAGACATTGAAGAAGAACTGGGACGCGGACCATCGCCCGCTCGAGTGGGAAGACACGCAGTACAAGCCGGACGACCTCTTCCGGAAGCGCCACCTTCGCAAGAAGGTCGAGGAGGCCGTGGCTCAGCTGCCCGAGCATCACCGGATCGTCTTCGTGCTCCGCGAGATGGAGGGGAAGACGTACGAGGAGATCGCGGACATCACCGGGTGCAACCTCGGCACGGTGAAGAGCCGACTGAACCGGGCGCGCAACAACTTCGCCCAGATCATCGCGCCGCTGATCGACTGACGCGTCATGTAATCGGGTCCTCCTAAGAGGTCTCGGGCCCCGCCGGAACCAATCCGGCGGGGCCTTCGTACGAGACGCACGCGGGAACCCTCTCCGCACGGCCACAGTATCAAAACGGCGACACACGGTCCCGGTCGGTGGTGTCCGGTTCCGTCTCGATACTCCAGGCGTCATGGACTGCACCGCTTTCGTAGCGCGCTTCACCGACTACCTCGACGGAGATCTCTCTCCAGTCGAGGCGCGTGACGTGGAGGCTCATCTCGCCGGGTGTTGCTCCTGTCAGCGCTACAAGACCGTCGTCGAGCACGGCAGGTCCGTGCTCATGGCACTTCCGGTGCCGGAGCTGCGCGAGGACTTCACGTCCCGACTGGAGCACCGCCTGCTGCACGTGTCCGACGAGCGCGAGCTTCCCGTCGAAGTCGCCTCCCGCGCACCCGCCTTGGCTGTGGTCGGCGTCGCCGTACTCCTCACGGTGGTGGCCTGGTCTCCGCTCCTCCTCGGAGGGGCCCCGGTCGTTCAATTGGCGCCGATCGTGGTGGACCATGCGCCGTTGCCGCCCCAACCGTTCCCGATCGGCAAGGCCCTGAATCCGTCGACGGATTCCGAAGGGTTGCCCGAGCTCGATCGGCGGATCTGGGAGGACATGCGCCTCTATGAGTATTCCTCCCTGTCGCGTCGCTACCAGGAATCCGCGCGGACCAGGCAGGTCGGCCTTGGAACGGGACGCTAGTCGCGTCCACGCGTCAGGCGCCGTGCCCGGTGACCGGGCTCGGATGACGTTCCCCGCGTGACCCTCGACGCGTTTCCGAAACTGCGCTCTGCCCGCGGGGGCGCATTCTATCTGCATGGCGAGGACCACTTCCGCAAAGAGGAAGTGATCCGCGCGCTCATCGAGGCGCATATCGATCCGGGCACACGCGACTTCAATCTGGATCAGTTGCGAGGAACCGACGTCGAAGCGGAGACCCTGGCCTCGGTGCTCGCGACCCCGCCCATGATGGCGGAATGGCGCGTGGTAGTGCTTCGCGAGGTCGAGGGGATCGCGGGGTCGAAGAACGCGCGTGACGAACTGCTCCGCGTCGCATCGGATCCGCCCCCCGGCCTGGCACTGGTGATGAGCTGTACGGTGCCCAAGGGGTCCAAGGCCAAGTTCTACTCCGACCTCGCACGCGCTTCGCGCTCAGTCGAATTCGCGGCGATGTCGGACGATGACGTACCCGGTTGGATTCTCGAGCGCGCGGAGCAGGTCCACGGCGTGGCGTTCGATGTCGGTGCGGCCCGAGCGCTCGGAGCCGCGATCGGGTCGAACCTCGGTGTGCTCGCCCAGGAGCTCGAGAAGCTCACGGCCTTCGTGGGGGAGCGGCGGCGCGTTACCATCGACGACGTCAATGCCGCGGGCACGCAGCTCCCGGCGCAGGACCGATGGGAGTGGTTCGACCTGGTAGGGAGCCGGCGGTTCGAGTTGGCTCGGGTCGGGCTGCCGACCCTGCTCGCGCAGGGCGAGACCGGCGTGGCGCTCGTGATCGGCATGGTGACCCACCTTCTCCGGCTCGGCGTCGCGGTGGAGCAGGGACAGAGCGGTCTCGAGGCAGTGCTTCCCCAACACCAGAAGTGGCTCGCACGACGAATGAAGGACCAAGCGAGGACGTGGACGATGCCCGAGATCGACGCGGCGCTGGCGGGGCTGCTGGTGGTGGACCGGTTGCTCAAGTCGAGCCCGCACACCGACGAGCACTTCCTGGAGTCTTGGCTACTCGCGCAGCGTGTGCTCGCGGAGGCCGCGTGAGACTCGCCCGCGTGGTGCTCGTGCTCGGGTTGGCCGTCCTGGTCGCCGCCCCGCTCGCCGCGCAGAGTCTCGACCGAGTGGAGGAGTTGGCTCGTCTCGGGCGAGCGGAGGAGGCGCGCGAGGTGCTGACGCAGTGGTGGGAAGAGGCGCGCGATGCCGCTTCCCAACGGGATCTCCAGAGAGGGCTCTGGCTACGGGGGCGCCTCACCGTGGAGCCGAACCTGGCGGAGCTCGACTACCAGCGCCTGGTCGTGCTCTACCCCAGCAGTCCGTACGCACCGCAGGCGATCCTGCGCCTGGCGCAGTCGGCGCACGCCAATGGAGATGCGGCCACCGCGCAGCGCCACGTGGCGACCATCGTGCGGGACTATCCCACCTCGCAGGTGCGCGCCGAGGCGGAGGCCTGGCTACGGGACGCGGGCACGCCGCCCCCGCCCACCGAGGCGCCGCGCACAGCGCCGCCGACCACTGCGACGCGTGACCCAGCGCCGCCGACTTCGCCGACCCCCGTTCCGACACCGGTTCCAACGCCCGCTCCGGCGCAGGGCCGCCCGACCGCTCCTGCCGACGAGGCCTTGTTGTGGTCCGTTCAGTTCGGGGCCTTCACGGACGAAGAGCGCGCGTTCGGCCTCCATGCCGAGCTCGTCTCCGCTGGGTTGGCCGCGCGCCTGGTGCGGGTGGCGGGAAGTGGCTTCGTGCACGTGCGCATCGGGCGGTTCGCCACGCGCGCGGAGGCGAGCACTCAGCTCCAGCAGGTGAGCGCGCGAGGCTTCTCGGCCGCGATCGTCCGCGACGACCGTGCCGAGGAGGTCGTTCGCCGCTGAGCGGTCCGGCCGAGAGCGACACGCCACTCATGCGGCAGTGGCGGGAGGCCAAGACCCGCCACCCGGACGCGCTGCTCTTTTTCCGCGTGGGGGACTTCTACGAGCTCTTCCACGGAGACGCGGAAGAGGGCGCGCGTCTGCTCGGCCTCACGTTGACCGCGCGCAACAACGGCGCCGCCGCGGCGGTGCCCCTGGCAGGCATACCCGCCAAGGCGCTCGACGACTACCTGTCTCGCCTCGTTCGACTCGGTCGCCGCGTAGCGATCTGCGACCAGGTGGAGGATCCCGCCGAGGCCAAGGGGATCGTCAGGCGCGAGGTCACCGAGACGCTGACCCCCGGCACGATCGTGGCCGACCACCTGCTGGCCGATCGCTCCAGCACTCTGCTTATGGCCATCGTGCCCGATCCCCCGATCGGCTACGGGGTGGCGACGCTCGACGTGTCGACCGGTGAGATGACCGCCCGCTACGTGGGGGTCCCCGATCTCGGTGCCGAGCTCGGGCGCCTCGAACCCTCCGAGTTGCTCCTGTCACGCTCGGCCGTCGAGGACGCACGCCTCGACGCGGAGTCAGGCTCGATCCCGCGCTCCGTTCGCGACGACTGGATGTTCGAGGTCGACACGGCTCGCGAGAAGCTGCTTCGTACCTATGGCGTCTCGGCCCTCGAGGGGCTCGGCTTCCAAGCCGGAGACGACCCACTCGTCGGCGCGGCCGGCGCGCTTCTCCAGTATCTCCAGGAGATCCGGCCCGCGGGGGTGACGCACCTCAGGGCGGTCAGGATCGAGCGGCCGGGCCGCATCATGGCGCTCGACGAGATGACGCGGCGCAACCTGGAGCTGACGGAGCCGCTCCGGCGCGGCGAGGACCGCGGCGAGCGACAGGCCACGTTGTTGTCGGTGCTCGACCGCGCGGTCACCCCCATGGGGGGGCGCCTCCTCCGCCGATGGACGCTCGAGCCGCTCTTGAGTGTTCAGGAGATCTGGGCGCGGCAGGACGCGGTGGCCGGCTTCTTCGACGCGCCCGAGACCCGTGCGCGCTTCCGCGGCGTACTCGCCGACATGAGCGACCTCGATCGCCTGTCGGGGAAGCTCGGCACGGGGCGCGTGGGCCCCCGCGACCTGGCCGCGCTTCGCCGCTCGCTCGATCTTCTGCCCGCGGTGCGCGGTAGCGTCGCCGCAGGAGCATCTACGCTGCTGCAGGAGTTGGCCGACGGACTGGACGGACTCGACGACGTTCGCGATCTGCTTTCCCGCGCCCTGGCCGAGGACCCGCCGGGCACGCTGGCAGAAGGCGGCGTGATCCGTCCGGGTTGGTCCGCCGAGCTCGACGAGATGCGGCGGGTGCGCGACGGCGCGCGCGATTTCATCGCGTCGCTCCAGACGCGCGAGCGCGAGCGGTCGGGCATCGCGTCGCTGAAGGTCGGGTTCAACCAGGTCTTCGGGTACTACCTGGAGGTCACCAAGGCCAACCTGGAGAAGGTCCCCGCGGACTACGTGCGGAAGCAGACCCTGGCCAACGGCGAGCGGTACTTCACCCCCGAGCTGAAGGAGTGGGAGGAGAAGGTTTTCGCTGCGGAGGACGGGATCGGTCGCCTGGAGGCGGAGCTGTTCGCACGCGTCCGCGACGAGGTAGCGCGCGCGGTGCCGCGTCTCCAGGATCGCGCGTCGCGCGTCGCGCAGCTCGACGTGCTCGCCGCGCTGGCCGATGTCGCGGCACGCGGCGGCTACGTCAGGCCCGAGGTCCACACGGGGTTCGGGCTCGAGATCCGCGCGGGTCGCCACCCGGTCGTCGAGACGATGATGCCCCGCTCGGACTTCATCCCGAATGACCTCCTGCTCGATGAGCAGCGCCGCGTCGTGATCCTCACCGGCCCGAACATGGCCGGAAAGAGCACGGTGCTCCGGCAGGTGGGCCTCATCCAGCTGCTGGCTCAGATGGGGTCCTTCGTGCCCGCCGACCGTGCGCGCCTGCCTGTGGTCGACCGCATCTACACGAGGGTCGGTGCGTCGGACAACCTCGCGCGCGGCCAATCCACGTTCATGGTCGAGATGAGCGAGACCGCGGCGATCCTCGCGGGAGCCACCGACCGCAGCCTGATCCTGCTCGACGAGATCGGTCGGGGCACGTCGACATACGACGGTGTATCGATCGCTTGGGCGGTGACGGAGCACATCCACGAGCGCGTCGGGGCCAAGACGATCTTCGCCACGCACTATCACGAGTTGACGCAGCTCGGCGATCAGCTCGCGGGCGTCAAGAACATGAATGTGTCCGTGCGCGAGGTGGGCGACGAGATCGTGTTCCTGCGCCGACTCGCGGAAGGGGGTGCGGACCGGTCGTACGGCATCCACGTCGCGCGCCTGGCCGGCATGCCCGATGGGATCGTCGCGCGAGCCCGGGAACTTCTCGCGGAGCTGGAGGGAACACATACCGGTGGTGGGGAGGGTCTCGGACGTCACGGCTTCCACCGTCCCCGCTCCGAAACCCAATCCGATCAGCTCTCCTTCTTCCAGGTCGAGCATCCGCTCGTGCGGCGACTCCGCGCTCTCGATCCAGACGATTTGACGCCCAAGGAAGCGCTCCGGCTCATCTACGAGCTCGGGAGCCTCACGCGGCCCGGAGAGCCGGCCTCCGAATGATCCGGGCTCCACGCGTCGACCTCGGATGCCGTGCGGCCCTTCTGGCCGCTCTTGCTGTAGCCGCCGGGTGCGCCGACGAGGCCGTCATCGAACAGCCGCAGCCGCTCTACGGCGAGGTGCCGATCGAGTACCCGCTCCATATGTGGGACCAGGACATGGAGGGGGAGACGCTCCTGCGCGTCCGCGTGAGCGACGTCGGCGCGGTGGACAGCGTGGAGGTCTTGGAGTCGTCGGGATACCTCGCGTTCGATTCCGCCGCCGTGGCGGGTGCGCATGCGTTGCGTTTCACGCCCGCGCGCAGAGAGGGGAAGCGCATCGCCGTCTGGGCCGAGGTCCCGGTCTACTTCTCGAAACGGCCCCGCCCCGACTCTCTCGGGATCCCGGCCCCGACCGGCGGCGGCTGAAGCAGGACGGGAGGGGAGCCGTCGTGTCGGAGCGGTACCGGGAGCCGAGCGGAAGCGTCCTCGACCTGATCGGCTGGACACCGCTCGTGCGTTTGAACGTCGTGGCCGCCGGAACGCGCACTCCGGTGTTCGCGAAGTGCGAGTTCATGGGCCCGGGGGGCTCCGTGAAGGACCGCATCGGCGTCGCGATGATCGAGGCCGCGGAGGCCGCGGGTACGCTCCGCCCGGGGGGGACGATCGTGGAAGCGACCAGCGGCAACACCGGGGTCGCGCTGGCTATAGCCGCATCGCTCAAGGGGTACCGGTGCGTGTTCACCATGCCCGACAAGATGAGCCACGAGAAGGTGAAGCTGCTGCGGGCGTTCGGCGCCGAGGTCATCATCACGCCCACCGCGGTACCACCCGACCACCCGGACCACTACTTGCAGAAGGCGAAGAGCATCGCGGCTTCGACACCCGGTGCGGTCATGACGGACCAGTTCTACAACCAAGCCAACCCCGAGGCGCACTTTCGTACGACGGGGCCCGAGATCTGGGAGCAGACGGCGGGGCGGGTCACGCACTTCGTGGCCTCGGCGGGAACCGGGGGCACGATCACGGGTGCGGGCCGATACCTGAAGCAGCGGAATCCGGCGGTGCGCGTGGTCGGCATCGATCCGGAGGGATCCCTCATCGGCCCGTTCTTCAACACCGGAACGCGCATCGAGGGGCACCCCTACAAGGTCGAGGGGATCGGCAACGACAAGATCCCCGGAGCGCTCGACCTGTCGGTCGTCGACGAGTACCGGACCTGCACCGACGGGGATGCGTTTCGCATGGGCCGCCGACTGGCTCGCGAGGAGGGACTCTTCGTGGGCGGGTCGTCGGGGATGCTCGTGCACGGAGCCGTGGCCCTGGCCCACGAGCTGGACGATCCCGACGCGCTCGTCGTCACGCTCCTCCCGGACTGGGGAGAGCGCTATCTGAGCAAGATGTACGACGACGACTGGATGCGGGAGAACGGCTTCCTCGAGCGTCCGAGGCGGACCACCGTGGCGGAGGTGCTTGCGGCCAAGGAGCACCGGGTCGGAGATCTCATCACAGTGGCCCCTTCCACGCCCATCCGCATGGCGCTCTCCGCCATTACGGCTCACGACATCAGCCAGATTCCGGTCGTGCTCGGGGGCGAGTGCGTGGGATCGCTCACCGAGACCCGACTCATGTCACTCGTCATTGGCAAGCCCGAGCTGCTGGACAAGCCCGTGGAAACCGTCATGGGTGCACCGTTCCCGGTGCTAGATGGGCACATGGACTCCGAGGAGATCATGCACGTGATGAAGCGGGGAAGCGCGGCATGCCTCGTGCGGAGAGAAGGAAAGCTCGTGGGTATCGTCACGCGCTACGACGTCGTGCGCGTGCTCACCGCATGAGAAGCGTCCGGGAGATCGCCGCATGAGGATCGCCGTACTGATGGGTGGGACGTCCGATGAGCGCGCGGTGTCGCTCTCGTCCGGCGTGCAGGTGGCGCGCGCGCTGCGCGAGGCCGGGCACGAGGTGGTGGCGGTGGACACGGTCCGCGGAGCGATCGCGCCGCGAGACGAGGAGCTGCTCCGCCAGGAGGGGGTCCGGCCCGCGCCACCCACGACGGAGGAGCTTCGGGGACTCGACGAGAGCAACACGGTGGCGCTCACCCGCGACCCCGCGTTGGGCCCGATCGATGTGTTCTTCGTCGCACTGCATGGAGGCAGCGGCGAGGACGGGACCGTGCAGGCGCTGCTCGATGTGGCCGGGGTCACGTATACCGGCAGCGATCGCCTCGGGTGCTCGCTCGCGATGGACAAGGAAGTGAGCAAGCGACTCTTCCGCGACGCGGGCATTCCCACGCCGGTGTGGATGACGGGCTCGCCGTCGGCCGACGAAGTCGAGCGCAAGCTCGGCCTCCCCGTCATCGTGAAGGTGGCTTCCGGGGGCTCCTCCCTCCGGTTGGAGTTGGCCCACGACCGTGCCGAGTTGGAGCGCGCCATCGAGGCGAGTCGCGCCTGGAACGACGTCGTCCTCTTCGAGCAATACCACAGGGGCCGCGAGCTGACCGTGGGAGTCGTAGGTGGTAAGCCGATGCCGGTCGGCGAGATCATTCCGGCGCACGAGATCTTCGACTACGAGTGCAAGTACCAGCCGGGCTTGGCCGACGAGATCTTTCCCGCCGCCATCGACGACGGGCTCGCGCACCGCGTGCAGCGCCTGGCGGTCCAGGCGCACAACGCGCTTCGACTCCGCGACTACTCGCGCATCGACTTCATCGTCGACGCCGATGGGGTTCCCTGGTGCCTCGAGGCGAACGCATGTCCGGGCATGACGGCCAACAGTCTGCTGCCCAAGGCCGCGCGGGCGGCGGGAGTCGCGTTCCCCCAGCTCTGTGATCGGATTGCGGGGCTCGCGCGAACGCGCGCCTCCGCTCATTCTACTTGAGACGCTCCCGCAACAACCCTTTTCGACCCATGGCGTACTCCCCGAACGGATTCGGACTCAGCTACATGCTCACCCCCATGGTGAAGCGGCTGCTGATCGCCAACGTCGTCGTCTTTTTACTGACGGCGGTGGTCGGGGACCAGTTCGTGTTCGAGTGGTTCGCCTTCCAGCCGGACGCGATCCTGCTCCGACCCTGGGGCGCGCTCACGTACATGTTCCTGCACGCGAACCTGATGCACCTCGTGGTGAACATGCTCGCGGTCTTCTTCTTCGGGCCCCCCCTCGAGGCCCGCTGGGGTGGACGTGAGTTCCTGCGCTTCTATTTCGTGTGCGGCCTCGGCGGGGTGGTGCTGAGCTTCCTCTTCCAGCCGGACTGGATCGTGGGCGCATCCGCGGCCACCTATGGGCTCATGCTCGCGTTCGCGATGAACTGGCCCACGGTACCCATCTATGTGTGGGGCATCTTCCCCGTGCAGGCGCGGTACCTCGTCGGCTTCCTGTTCGTGCTCGCGGTCTGGGGAGCCGGGCCGGGGGCGGAGGGGAGCAGCGTGGCGCACTTCGCCCACCTGGGCGGTCTCGTCTCGGGGTTCCTCTACTTGAAGGCCGACTGGCGGCCGGGGGAGCGGATGCGGCAGATCCAACGCTCCGCCACCACGCGTCGGCGCAAGCTGGCTATCGTGCCCCGCCAAGAGCGCGCCGATCCACACCCCGCGGCGCAGACGGGGCGTCGCCCCGCTGAGGACGCGGCGCTCTACGACCGCGTGGACGCAGTGCTGGACAAGATTTCCGCCGAAGGCATGGGCTCCCTGACGCCCGAGGAGTTGCGTCTCCTCGACGAGGTCTCGAAGCGGCACCGCACCAACTGAGCCTAGCGCCCGGCCGGATGGCCCTCCGCGCGGCGGGGCGGTGAAGGCCTCCAGGTCCCCGAGCCAGCGCGCCTTGTGAGGCTCCCGAAGGTCCCTCAGGTTTGAGCCTTTCCGCGCCCCTCTGGGCGTGGGTCCGCCCCATGTCGAGGCTCCCATGAAGTCGATCTCGCTCTTGGTCGCGCTGACCGCCGCGCCGCTCCTGGTCTCCTGCGGCGGCACTGCGCCCGCTCCGGCTCCTGCGCCTGTGCCCGTCGCGGTTACTGCCCCGGCACCCGCTCCGCCAGCGCCTGCGCCGCAGGCCGCGCCGCGGCCATTCGTCTACGGGGTCGACTTGGACACCGTGCGCGCGGGCCCGTTCGACCAGGGCAAGATGTGGACGTTCGAGGCGCCCCCGGTGCAGTACCTCCAGGACACATACGGACTCCGACTCGACCCGGCCTGGTTCGAGCGCGCTCGCCTCGGAGCACTCCGCATACCGAGCTGTTCGGCGTCGCTCGTGTCGCCGAACGGCCTCGTGCTCACGAACCACCACTGCGCGCGCGAGTTCGTCTCGCAGGTCACGCGCCCTGGGGAGACCCTGCTCGATGACGGATTCACCGCCCAGAACTTGGCGGACGAGCGCGAGGTCGAGGAGTTCACCGCCGATCAGCTCATCGAAATCGTGGACGTCACCGACGAGGTGAACCGCGCGCTAGACGCGCTACCCGCGGCGCAACGCGGTGAGCGTCGCGAGAGCCTGCTCGGGGAGATCGAGGAACGCATCCTCGCGCAGCGCGGCGGGGAGGGCTCCGGCTACATGGTCGAGATGGTCTCGCTCTACAACGGCGGCAGGACCTCGGCCTACGTCTTCCGGCAGTATACCAACGCGAAGCTGGTCATGGCGCCCGAGCTCCAGATCGGGTTTTTCGGTGGCGACCCCGACAACTTCACCTACCCGCGCTACAACCTCGACTTCTCGCTCTTCCGTCTCTACGGCGACGACGGCCAGCCCCTTTCCACAGAGTCGTACTTCCCCTTCGACGACGACGGGTTGGAAGAAGGAGACCCGATCTTCATCGTGGGGAACCCGGGATCGACGAGTCGCCTCCAGACGGTGGCCGAGCTCGAGTTCCGACGTGACGTGAGCGACCGCGGCGTCGTGGACCTCCTGCGCACGCGCATGGAGGCGCTCGACGCCTTCATTCGCGCCTATCCTGCCGAGGCAGAAGCACGCGACCTGCGCAACACGTACTTCAGTCTGTCGAACTCGTTGAAGGCATACACCGGACAGGTCACCGGCCTCGAGGACCCGATCATCATCGCGCGCCGGATGGACACGGATCGCAGCTTCCAGGCTGCCATCGATGCCGACCCCGAACTGCGCTCGCGGTATGGCACCCTGATCGCTCGGATGGCGGAACTCCAGGAGCAGAAGCGCGAGGTGGCAGCGGGTTTCAGCGCGTTCCTCGCCATGACCAGCCCGGACCTGGAGTCGGCCACGCTGCATCGCGCTCTGCTCGCGTTCCAGGTGGTGAGCGCGCGCCAAAGCGGTGCCCCGGCGGGTGCGGTTCAGGAAGTCGTGGACGAGCTGCTCGCCGTTCCCCAGCAGCACGAGCAGCTGAATCGGTCGCTCATGGAGGCGCGCTTCCGCGACTTCGTGCGCTTCTATGGCGCCGGCTCCGACATCGCCCGAGGCGTGCTCGCGGGCATGACGGTCGAAGCGCGAGCCCAGGCCGTACTCGCGGGCTCGGTGCTCGCGGACTCGGCGAGGGCCGCTGCCGCGATCCAGGGGAACACGTTGACGATGGCGGACCCGGCACTGGCGATCGTGCAGGCATATCTCCCGGTCTTCATCGAGTTCCAGCAGACTGCGGGCTCGATCTTCCCCGAAGAGGGGGAGATCGCGGCGGACCTGGGACGGGCTCGCTACGAAGTGTACGGGACCGACGTGCCCCCCGACGCCACCTTCTCGCTTCGCATCGCCGATGGCCTGGTGACCGGATACGAATACAACGGCACCATCGCACCCGTGTTCACCACGTTGTACGGCATCTATGACCGCCACTACTCCTTCCCCGGCAAGGCTGACTGGGCGCTTCCGGAGAAGTGGCAAGGTCCGCCCGCAGGGCTCGACCTCACCACCCCGATGAACTTCGTGTCGACCGCGGACATCATCGGGGGCAACTCGGGCTCGCCGGTCCTGGACCAGGAGCTCGAGGTGGTGGGCGTGGTCTTCGATGGCAATATCGAGAGCCTACCCGGCGACTACATCTACCTGCCGGAGAGGAACCGTTCGGTCACGGTGGACGTGCGGGCGATCCTCGAGTCGCTCGACGTCATCTACGACGCGGACAGGTTGGTCCTGGAGTTGACCACGGGACGGCTCGTGCCGACGGAGCGGGAGGCCGACCAGGCGGCCCGGTAGCACGGCCCGCGAACGAAAAGCTTCCGCGGTATCGAAGGAAATCGCACTTTCGGGCGTAAGGTTGCGTAGTCTCCGAACGAAGAATGACCCGAACCGGGAGGCACGATGGCGGGTAGACTCTCGAATAGCTTCGCGCTAGTGAAGGCGAGCGCGAATGTGCTGCGTCTCGACAAAGAGCTGTTGATCTTCCCGCTCATGTCGGGCATCGCGACGGTACTCGTAGCCGCGAGCTTCATCCTCCCGTCTTCATGATCGGCCCCGAGATCTTCGCCGACGGGGAGAGCCCGAGCTACATGGCCTACGCGCTCGGCTTCCTGTTCTACTTCGTGCAATACACCGTGATCTTCTTCTTCAACGCGGCCCTCGTGGGCGCGGCGCTGATCCGCTTGGACGGGGGCGACCCCACGGTGAGCGACGGCCTCGCGATCGCGTCGAAGCGCATGGGCGCCATCCTCGGCTACGCGGCGATCGCCGCCACTGTCGGCATGATCCTGCGCTTCATCGAGGAGAGGGTTGGCATTCTCGGGAAGATTGCGATCGCCTTCATCGGGCTCGCGTGGACCCTCACCACCTACCTGACCGTGCCGATCCTCGTCACGAAAGACATCGGTCCGGTCGACGCGGTGAAGGAGAGCGTGGCGATCTTCAAGCGCACCTGGGGCGAGCAGGTCATCGGCAACTTCGGCATGGGTTGGGCCGTGATGCTCATGGGGCTCTCGTGGACCGTCGTCGGCTGCCTGGCGCTCTTCCTGATGGCACCGCTCGGGCCCGTGTTCGTGATCCCCGTGGTCGGGATCATGGTGCTCGGGTACATCTTCCTGGGTCTGTTCGCGTCGGCGCTGAACGGCATCTACACCGCCGCCCTGTACCGCTACGCAATCACCGGTGATGCCGGCTATTTCGATGCGGACATCATGGGTAACGCGTTCCGCCCCAAGAAGTAACACACGATGTAACGAGGCGCCTTGCCGCTGTTCGGCGCCCTCTCTACAATCCGGGTTCGCTCACCCCGGGTGTCGCCTCGGCGCCCGCGGACAACGGATGGCGGGCCCGTCGCTCCTCCGGCTCCGGCCAGGTGCGGCGGGCCCTGCTCATCGGCGCACTCGGAGGTCTCGAATGGCATCGGCCAGAGAGTATCCCACCGACCGAATCAGGAACGTGGCCGTGGTAGGCCACGGGGGCTCGGGAAAGACCAGCTTGGTCGACGCGCTCTGCTTCGTCTCGGGCACGTCCAAGCGCCACGGGAACGTCGCCGATGGCTCGGCGTTGACGATGCACGCGCCCGAGGAGCAGGCGCACGGCGTCTCCATCCAGCTCACGCCTGCGTACGCCGAGCACATGGACGTGAAGGTCAACCTGCTCGATACGCCCGGATACCTGGACTTCGCGGGCGAGACGATCTCGGCGGTGCGGGTCGCGGACGCGGCGGTCATCGTTGTGAGCGCGGCGTCGGGTGTGGAGGTGGGCACGGAGCGCGTTTGGGAATACTGCGAGGCACGCGGCATTCCCCGGATCTTCTTCATCTCCATGATGGACAAGGATCACGCGGACTTCGAGCGCACCTTCGCCCAGATCAAGGCGCGCCTCACACCCAAGGCGCTCCCCGTCGAGATTCCCATCGGCGAGGGCTCGGACTTCCACGGCATCGTCAACCTCTTCACCGAGCGGGCGATCCTCTACAAGAAGGGCGCGTCGAAGGGCGAGTACGACGAGACCGACATCCCGCCCGAGTTGAAGGAGATCGAAGTGCGCTGGGAGAAGGACTTCCAAGAGACGCTGGCCACGACCGACGAGGCGCTGCTGGAACAGTATCTCGAGACGGGCCACATCTCTCGCGAGCAGGAAGTGGCCGCCCTCTCCCGCGGTATGAAGAGCGCCGAGATCTTCCCTGTGTTCTGCGGCGCTGCGCCCCTCACCTACGGCACGACCCTGCTACTGGACGAGCTCGTCGAGCTGTTGCCGAGCCCCGGGAACGCCCGCGCCGAGCGCGCGGGGGGTGAGGTTCTGCCCGCCGACGATGCCGGACCGCTCGCTGCGTTGGTCTTCAAGACCGCATCCGAGCCGCACGTGGGCGAGCTGTCCTTCTTCCGCGTGTACTCCGGGCAGGTGGTGAGTGGCGCGGAGGTCGTGAACGCCTCCGATGGTCAGACGGAGAAGCTCAACCACTTGAGCATTCCGCTGGGCAAGGAGCGCGTCGAGGTGACCAAGCTGCACGCCGGGGACATCGGCGTCGTCGCGAAGCTCAGGCATACGCACACGAACGATACGCTCTGCACCAAAGCGAAGCGCATCGAGCTCGAGCCCATCGAGTTCCCCAAGGCCGAGATCGCGATCGCCATCAAGGGTGTCACGCGCGCCGATGAGGACAAACTCGGTGAAGTGATTCCGCGACTGCACGAAGAGGATCCTACCTTCTCCGCTTCGTTCAATGCGGAGCTGCAACAGACGATCGCGCGGGGTGTGGGGGAACTCCACCTCGACATCCAGTTCGAGCGCATGACACGGAAGTTCGGCGTGAAGGTCGTGACCGAGCCGCCGAAGATCCCCTACCGCGAAACGATCACGCGCACGGCGGAGGGGCAGGGTCGGCACAAGAAGCAATCAGGAGGGCGTGGCCAGTTCGGCGACTGCTGGATCCGCTTGAAGCCCGCCAAGTCCGGCACCGGGTACACGTTCGTGGACGCGACCAAGGGAGGCGTCATTCCCGGGAAGTACGTGCCCTCCGTCGATCGCGGCGTACAGGAAGCCGCCGACCGGGGCATCGTAGCAGGGTATCCTTTGGTCGACTTCACGGCGGAGGTGTTCGACGGATCGTACCATGCGGTGGACTCGTCCGACATCGCGTTCAAGCTCGCCGGCGTACACGCCTTCAAGTCGGTGGCGCCCCAGTGCCACCCCATCCTGCTCGAGCCGATCGTCGAAGTGGCTGTGACGACGCCGGACGAGTATCTGGGGGACATCATGGGTGATCTGACGTCGCGACGGGGGAAGGTGTTGGGTATGGATCCCGCGAGCGGACGCACGACGATCCGTGCCCTCGTACCTGAAGCCGAACTGTACAAGTACGCGGCGGCGTTACGTTCCATGACCCAGGGACGGGCTCACCACACGCGTCGGCCAGCGGGATACGAGCCGGCCCCCGATCACATCACACAGAAAGTGAAAAAGGAGCGTGAGGCCGCGGAGGCCTCCAATTCCGCATGACCAAGCTGGCCGTACTAGGCGGAGGCAACCTCGGACGCGCACTCGCTCTCGGGTGGGTCGCGGCAGGACGCTTCACGCCTTCCGACATTCGCGTGACGCGCCGCCAGGCGGACAGGCTCCAGGACCTCGCCGAGAAGGGGTATGTCACGGGTGGGGACAACGCTGCCGCCATCCGCGACGCCGACCTCATCGTGTTGGCCGTGCAGCCGCAGCAGCTCGACGAGCTGCTCGCGGACATCGCCGGAGGGCTCGACGAGCGCCGCCATCGCCTCATCTCCGTGGTGACCGGCGTATCCATCGCGCAGATCAGGAAACGGATCGGTGCGCGCGTCCCGCTCGTGCTCGCCATGCCGAACACCGCCGTCGCGATCGGCGAATCGATGACCTGTCTCGCCGCGGACGAGGAGTCGGAAAAGGCGCTTGGAGAAGCGACCGAACTGTTCGACCTCGTCGGGCGCACGCTCGTCATCCAGGAAGAGATGATGGCACCCGCGACTGCGCTGTGCGCGTGCGGCGTGGCGTTCTTCCTGCGCTGCATCCGGGCGGCGTCGCAGGGTGGAATCGAAATCGGCTTCCACCCCGAGGATGCGTTGCTGCTCGCGAGCCAAACCGCGCGTGGCGCCGCGTCCCTGAGCCTGCGTGTGGGCGCTCACCCCGAGGGAGAGATCGACCGTGTGACCACGCCGCGCGGGTGCACGATCGTCGGCCTGAACGAGATGGAGCACCGCGGCCTCAGCTCGGCGCTCATCAAGGGACTGATCGTGTCGGCCCGGGCGGCGGAGAACCTCTACTCGGAGTAGAGGCGGGGTCAGCCTACTGGCACGCCTAGGTAGAGGACGTGCGAGTCGAGGCCAGGATTCACCTCGCCGAAGCCGGCATTCGATACGTGATGTCGCCGGTAGCCCAACACCACACCCGAGGGTCCGAGACGCATGCCCGCGCCGAACTCGTAGGCGAAGTTCACCCTCTTCGCGTTCGATGCGAGCAACGGGGTTCCGAAGCGGAGCATGCCGCCCGCCGCATCGGCCTCGATTCGCACGCGGTTCGATCCGCCCCAGACACGCAGACCAACCGGCTTGACACCGATGCCCAGCGTGGATGCCCGCGACGTAGTGGGGGAGAGGGTCCACCCCAACGGTCCGCGCAGGGCGGGCTGGGTCGGGTTGTTGGTCATGAGCGCGAGCGGTACCACCCGCACGTGATACTCCAGTCCCCATCCCGGGCGGGTACGGAGTGGTAGGGCGAGTTCGATCTCTAGCGTCGAAAGTGAGAGTGGGGCCAGAACATCACCCGGTATGCAGGTCGCGCCGCAGGGGCCGGGGTGCGCCGCGGTGCTCGAGCCGAACGAGTGGGTGAGAGTGACACTCAACGACGATGCGCTCTGTCGAGCGTGTACGTCGGCGGGGACCGCGCTGCTGAGGAGCAGCACGAGCAGTCGAAGACTCCCACGCACGGACACCCGCCCCCCTAGTCTCGAGTACCACCCCGACGGCCAACCTCCACCCTGGCGGTCGAGTCGTCAATCGCGTGCATCCCCGACACTCGCCGCCCGTGGGGTCTGCTATCGCGCTGGTTGCCGTCCGTCCTTCGGGCCGCATATTTCGGCGGCCGCGCGACCGGAGCATGTCGATCGGGACACTCCGCGAGCGCCCGCAACCTCGAAATGGGGACTCATGCCGTCCAAAGTCACGGCGCTTCCGGTCAAGCGGAGCTTCGGCGAAACCATGCGGACCGACGCATGGTGGGTTCAGCCTCTCGCGGTGGGCCTCGGCTTCCTGGCCTTCATCGCGTACTCGACCTGGGCGGCGCTCCAAGGCGACTTCTACTCCTCCGGCAACCTGCTGTCGCCGTTCTACTCTCCGGAGCTCTGGTACCCGGCGGGCTCGCCGTCGGAGCACGCCCTCTTCGGCCCGCAGCCGGGTTGGTGGCCCGCGTTCCTGCCCTACTCGCCGGCCATGGTGATCCTGTGGGCGCCGGTGAGCTTCCGCCTCACCTGCTACTACTACCGCGGCGCCTACTACAAGTCGTATTGGCCGGGGCCTCCGGGGTGCTCGGTCGGAACGGCGGGCACGGGCTACATCGGCGAGCGGAAGTTCCCGACCATTCTCCAGAACATCCACCGTTACACGCTGCCGTTCGCGCTCCTGCTGCTCGTCTTCCTGACACTCGACGTCTGGCACGCGCTCTGGTTCGCGGCGCCCGGTGGTGAGGAGGCCTTCGGCCTCAGCGTGGGCACGCTGGTGCTCGCCACCAACACCGTGCTGCTGGGCTCGTACACGATGGGGTGCCACTCGCTGCGCCACCTGGTCGGCGGCGGCATCGACCGCCTCGCGGGGCGCCCCGTGCGGCGGACCGCGTACGAGTGCGTCAGTTGGTGCAACAAGCGCCACATGCGCTTCGCCTGGTTCTCGCTCTTCTGGGTGGGATTCTCCGACGTCTACGTCCGGCTGTGCGCGATGGGCATCTGGACCGACCTGAGGTTGTTCTAAATGGCGGTGCACCAGTCGTTCGAGCACGACGTCATCGTCATCGGCGCGGGGGGCGCGGGGCTGCGCGCGGCGATCGAGGCGGCCGCCAAGGGCGCCAAGGTCGTGCTGATCTGCAAGTCCCTGCTGGGCAAAGCGCACACCGTCATGGCCGAGGGCGGTGTAGCGGCTGCGCTCGCCAACGCGGACGACCGCGACAGCTGGAAGGTCCACTTCGCGGATACCATGCGCGGAGGTCAATATCTGAACTCCTGGCGCATGGCCGAGCTGCACGCCAAGGAAGCGCCGGACCGCGTGCGCGAATTGGAGTCGTGGGGCGCGCTGCTCGACCGTACCCGTGACGGGCGCATCAACCAGCGCAACTTCGGCGGCCACAAGTACCCGCGCCTCGCGCACGTCGGCGACCGCACGGGGCTCGAGATGATCCGCACCCTCCAGGACCACGGGATCCATCAGGGGATCGACGTGCACATGGAGGTGACGGTCACCAAGCTGCTCATGGACGGGGACCGCTGCGTGGGCGCGTTCGCCTACGACCGCGAGCGCGGCCGCTTCAAGGTCTTCAAGGCCAAGGCGGTCATCCTCGCCACCGGCGGCATCGGCCGGGCCTACTTGGTCACGAGCAACAGCTGGGAGTACTCGGGAGATGGCCACGCGCTCGCGTACCACGCGGGTGCCGAGCTGGTCGACATGGAGTTCGTTCAGTTCCACCCGACCGGGATGGTGTGGCCGCCCAGCGTGCGCGGCATCCTGGTGACCGAGGGAGTGCGCGGCGAAGGCGGCGTGCTGAAGAACAGCGAGGGTCGTCGCTTCATGTTCGACGACATCCCGCCGCTCTATCAGGGTCAGACTGCGGAGAACGCCGAGGAGGGGTGGCGCTACGTGACGGGCGACAAGAATGCGCGCCGCCCGCCGGAGCTGCTCACGCGCGATCACGTCGCCCGCAAGATCGTCAAGGAAGTGAAGGAAGGGCGCGGCAGCCCGCACGGCGGCGTCTTTCTCGACATCGCTTGGATCAAGCAGAACATCAAGGACTCCGAAGCACATATCCGCAAAAAGCTCCCGAGCATGTACCACCAATTCAAGGAGCTCGCGGGCATCGACATCACCAAGGAGCCCATGGAAGTCGGACCCACCACGCACTACGTGATGGGTGGTATTCGCGTGGAGCCCGATTCACAGATGTCGACCACCGTGAAGGGCCTGTTCGCGGCGGGTGAGTGCGGGGGCGGACTGCACGGAGCCAATCGCCTGGGCGGGAATTCGCTCTCCGATCTGCTCGTGTTCGGCAAGCGTGCTGGCGAGTATGCAGCGAAGTACGCGGCCGAGAGCGCGCCGGTGAAGGTGAGCGACGACCAGATCGAGCTGGCCGAGCGCGAGGCGTTGGCGCCGCTCGAGCGCGACGCGGGTGCGGACGTCGGTCCCTATCGACTCCAGTACGAGTTGCAGGCCCTCATGCAGGACAAGGCGGGCATCTCGCGCGAGGAGAAGGAACTCACCGAGGCGCTGGACGGGATTCAAAAACTCAAGGCCCGCGCGGAGGCTATGGGCGCCGGCGGCAGCCGCGAGTACAACCCCGGCTGGCATACCGCGCTCGACCTCCACAACCTGCTCACGGTGTCCGAGGCGGTTGCGCTCGCCGCGCGCGAGCGCAAAGAGAGCCGCGGCGCGCACGCCCGAGCCGACTACCAGGAGAAGGACAAGACCTGGGGCGGCTTCAACCTGGTGCTGAAGAAGGCGAAGGACGGCAGCATGGAGATCCGCAAAGAGCCGATCGCCGCGATCCGCCAGGACCTCCAGGACATCATCAAGGAGCAGGGCTGATGGCGAAGACCGAGTTTCGGGTCTGGCGCGGCGACTCCTCCGGGGGCGACTTCCAGAGCTACCAGGTCGATGTCGGGCCCGGCTACGTGGTGCTCGACGCCATCCATCAGATCCAAGCCGAGCAGGCGAACGACCTCGCAGTCCGCTGGAACTGCAAGGCGGGGAAGTGCGGCTCCTGTTCCGCCGAGGTGAACGGCTCGCCGCGACTCATGTGCATGACGCGCGTCGACGACCTGCCGAAGGACCAGCCGATCACCGTCGAGCCCATGCGCACCTTCCCGTCGGTGAAGGACCTGGTGACCGACGTCTCGTGGAACTACGAGGTGAAGAAGTCCATCCAGCGCTTCATGCCCTCGAAGCCCGATGCGGCCGATGGCACCTGGCGCATGGATCAATACGACGTCGAGCGGCCGCAGGAGTTCCGGAAGTGCATCGAGTGCTTCCTGTGCCAGAACGTCTGCCACGTACTGCGCGACCATCACATGCACGACAAGTTCGCCGGCCCGCGCATGTTCGTGCACGTGGCGAACGTCGAGATGAACCCGATCGACACGGGAGACCGCGTGGCTCAGCTGCGTGAGGAGCTCGGCATCGGCTACTGCAACATCACCAAGTGCTGTACGAAGGTGTGCCCCGAGCACATCACGATCACGGACAACGCCATCATTCCGCTCAAGGAGCGGGTGGTCGACCGCTCGTACGACCCGATCGCGAAGCTGCTCGGCGTAGGGAAGGAGTAGGTCTCCGAGTGTCGACGCGATGACCGAAGTCGACCTGCTCCCTCTGTTCCTCGACGTCAATCAGGACATCGACACCCAGTTCCAGTTCTGGATCTCGATCACTTTTGCGGTGCTCGTCGCGTCGTTCGTCGCGGACGAGCGCCTGAGCCGTATCGAGAGACGCGTGATCACCGCGCTCTACCTGTGCGCGGCCATCATCATCCTGGCGCGGTACTCCAGCGCCCTCGCCCATCAGCAGGACGTGCTAGACCTCTTCGCCGCGAACGGATTGGCCCAGCCTGCGGCGCCAGCGCTCGCGTTCCTGCTACGGACGATCTTGTTCACGTTCGGCTCGTTGGTGACCGCCTTGAGTGTGCTCTTCCCGAAGTTCGGCGCGAGCCGGGCGAGCCCGGAAGGCAGAGCATGAGCGAGTACGAGCTGCACGTCCTGATCACGGACCATCTCCGTGACATGCACGGCATGATCGAGTTCTGGGTGTCGGCCACCTTCGCGGTGATCGTGGCGCGCTTCGTGGCGGTGGACCGACTGGGCCGCCGCGTGCTGTGGGTGATGGCGGCGCTGTACATGATGGCGACGATGTTGTCATTCACGCGCTACTCCTTGCTGGGGAACCGCGTGCGGATCTACCAGTCGGATCTGGTTCGGCTGGGACTCGCGCCCTTCGAGCAACCGCAGCCGCTGTTCGGGAGCATGGCGGTCCTGGTCGTCGGGCTGTACCTCGCGGGGACGATCGCCGCGGTGTACTTCCTGCTCGGCCGTTCCTGGAAGGCCAACTGATGGCGCGCGTGCTCCTGATCGATGACGCCGAGGACCATCGCGTCCTCGCGCGCCGCATCCTCGAGAGTGCCGGCCATCAGGTGGAGGAGGCCAGCGACGGAGCGGACGGGCTGCGGCGTTTCGGTAAGCAGCGCCCGGACATCGTGCTTACCGACATCAATATGCCGGGCCTAGACGGACACGAGGTGATCGCCGCCCTCCGAGTGGCCAACAAGGGCGTGCCGATCATCGCGATTTCAGGCGGGAAGGGCCTCGACAGGGACGACCTGTTGCTCAAGGCAGCCAAGCTCGGCGCCGTCGAGGTGATCGTGAAGCCCTTCGAGTTCCGGCAGCTCTTGGGCGCGGTGTCGCGGGCGCTGGGAAAGTAAGCGCCGTCCGGGGGGCTGCTACCTAGCGGCGCCCCACCCCTTCGGTACGCAGACGTCAGGGTCGCTTTCCGCGTCCCCGAGCCCGACCCAGAGGAAGAGCGTGGTGTCCCGGGGCTCGCTCCAGAGGAACTCCACCTCGAGCTGAGTGCGAAGGCCGAAGTCGTGCGAGAAGGTCACGCCCTGACCAGGCACCGAGTTCGTCTCGATGGTCGCCTCGGCGACCGTGTCGCGAGCCCGGATGCGCCAGCGACCACTGTTCCCCTGCCAGACATTCACGCACCCGTTCAGCGACATGCCCATGGTGGGGAGGGGGAGCGTGCTCGCGGTCCCGCGCCCGCCGCGGATGTCGACCGACACCCAGCCGCCGCCGTCACGGATGGCGGCCATGACTCCGTCGAGCGCCTGCGCCCGAAGGGGCTCGACGCGGCCGATGGTCGCCGCGAGCAGCAAGAAGGCGCACAGGGTACGCATGCCCCATGGTACCGGGGGTCACGGGGGAAGGGTCCTGGGGTTCCAGCCTTCGGCAGGCCGGGCTTCCTGGCGACCTCGCCTGGATCTAGCCTTCCCGCCCATGCATACGACGCGCACCAGCTTCGAGGAGGTCACGTGAGTCGCCCCGCAGTCCTCCTCGATGCCAAGGGCGGGGGCGCGGCGCGCGCGCGCCACCCCTGGATCTTCTCCGGTGCGATCGCGCGCGTGGTGGGGGACCCCGAGCCCGGCGCCGAGGTCGACGTCCGGGACGCCGAAGGCGCGTACCTGGGGCGTGGCCTCTACAACCCCAAGAGCCAGATCCGCGTGCGGCTCTACTCTTCGGAGGATGAGCAGCTCGACGGAGCATTCTTCGCCGAGCGCGTGCGGCGCGCAGTCGCGCTCCGCACCGGCGTGCTCGGCCTCGGCGACCCGGCGGGCGCGTGTCGCCTCGTGTTCTCCGAGGGGGACGAGCTGTCGGGCCTGACGGTGGATCGGTACGGACGCCACCTCGTCGTGATCCTCACGAGCTTGGGTATGGCGGGGCGACTCGAGCCGATCCTCGACGCGCTTGAGAAGTTGCTCGAGCCCGAGAGCATCATGCTGCGGACCGAGAAGGGGGTGGGTGAGGAGGAGGGACTGGCGATCAAGGACGGTCCCCTGCGCGGCACGCCCCCGACCGAGCCCGTGGTCATCGAGGAAGGAGCGCTTCGCTACGCGGTCGATCTGCGTACGGGTCAGAAGACCGGGTTCTACCTCGATCAACGCACAAGCCGCGCGCGGGTCGCAGCGTATGCGGCGGGGCGCGCCGTCGCGGACGTGTGCTCGTACACGGGAGGCTTCGCGATGGCGGTGGCCAAGGGCGGCGCGTCGAGCGTCGTCGCGGTCGACGCGTCTGCCGGCGCCCTCGAGCTGGCGGCGCGCAACGCGGCGCTGAACGGCGTCACCGACCGCGTCCAGACGACACGCGCGGACGCGTTCGGCTGGCTCGGCGAACAAGCCGATGCCGGGCGGACCTTCGACATGATCGTGCTCGACCCACCGCGCTTTGCGCGCTCGCGCGCGGGGCTCCGGTCGGCGCTCCAGGGGTACCAACGGCTGAACGCATTGGCCCTGACGTGCCTGGCTCCCGGGGGCGTGCTGGCGACGTTCTCCTGCTCGGGGCGCGTCTCCGCGGAGGAGTTCCAGGAAGCCGTCGCGCGGGCGGCGACCGGGAGCGGTATGCCGATTCGAATCGTGGAACGACTCGCTCAGGCGCCCGACCACCCGGTGTCGCTGGCCTGCCCGCAGGGGGCCTACCTGAAGGGGCTGCTCTGCGTGGCCGGCTGAGACTACTTTCCGAGAGCCGCCAGGGGCATCCCGTAGCATGGGATTGAGAACGACCCTTGGAACCTGATCCGGTTCAGACCGGCGGAGGGAGCGCGGCGAAGGTAGCTCGGCGGCTCGCTCCCGCATGTTGCTGACGGAGGAGGTCGGATGAGCGATGTCATCGTAGCCACCGATTACCCAGGTGCCTTCCCGGGCTCGACGAAGGCCTACCTGCAGGGTACACGTGGCATTCGTGTGCCGGTGCGTGAGATCCACCTGACCGGCGGCGAGCCGTCCCTGCGCGTCTACGACACGAGCGGTCCGCGCGGGGATGTTCGACAGGGCCTACCGTCCCTG
>JBEBGN010000290.1:0-2332 GCA_040081395.1 Longimicrobiales bacterium | reverse complement strand
CAGTGAGGGTCGCGAAAGTGTCGGGCTCGGTCCGCACCAGCACGGGAGGACGTTGGTCGACGGGCCCCCCCGGTGGCGCGCCCTGGTTCGCGCACCCTACGGTCCAGGCGAACGCGAGCGCAGCGGCGAGGGGCACCGCCTTCGCGACAGCAGGGCGCGTGCTCAGGCGCCCACACCCTCCAGGGAAGCGAGCTTCTCGCGCAACTTCGAAGCCTGCTCCTCGAACTGCGTCAGTCGGTCACGCTCCTTTTGCACCACCTCGACTGGCGCGCGCGCGACGAACGCCTCGTTGGCCAACTTCTTCGTCGTCCCCGCGTGGAGTCCCTCCAGCTTCGCGATCTCCTCGCGCAGGCGGGCACGTTCACGGTCGAGGTCGATGACGCCCTCGAGGGGCATGAAGAGCTCGACGCCCTTGGCGAGCACCGCGTGGGCCCCCACGCCATGACCGGCACTCGTCTCAATGCGATTGACCCGTGCGAGCTGCTCGAGCGCCGAGCCCTGCTCGCGCACATGGGCCGGGAACCCGTCGCTCCCACCCCACAGGTGGATCGCGACGCGCCCCCCTTCCGGGACTCCATATTCCTTCCGGAGGCGCCGCACCTCGACGATGAGCTCCTGGAACGCGGCCATGCGGGCCTCGGCCTCCGTGGACTCCCGGCGCGCGTCCGGCTCGGGCCACGGTGCCACGATGAGGTCGTCCGCGCGCGTCGCGCCTGCGGGAATGGGGAGACTCGACCAAAGCTCCGCGGTCACGAACGGGATCACGGGGTGAAGGAGTCGCATGGCCTGGTCCAGGACGTGGACCAGCGTCGCGCGTGCGGCTTCGCGGCTCGCCGCATCGGCTCCCGCACCCAGTCGCGACTTCACCAGCTCGAGGTACCAGTCGCAGACGTCGCCCCAGAAGAAGTGGTACGTCGCTTCGGCATACTCGTGCAAGCGGAAGCGTTCGAGATTGTCCGTCGCCGTCGCGGTGGCCCGCTGGAGGCGTGACAGGATCCAGCGGTCCTCCAGCTGAAGGGCGTCCGCCACTTCGGCGAGTGGGCGCACGGGCGCGTCCCCCAGGCTCATGAGCGCGAAGCGCCCCGCGTTCCAGATCTTGTTGGCGAAATTGCGCCCGTTGGAGAACGCGGCTTCGACGTTCTCGTGATCGAGCGCGATGTCGGTGCCCACCGCACACTGGCTCACGATCGTGTAGCGCATCGCGTCCGCACCGTAAGCGCGCACAACCTCGAGGGGGTCGATGCCGTTCCCCAGGGACTTGGACATCTTGCGACCCTTCATGTCCCGCACGGTGCCGTGCAGGTACACTTCGGTAAAGGGCGCGGCTCCCTGGAACTCGTACCCCATCATGATCATGCGGGCGACCCAGAAAAACAGGATCTCGGGCGCCGTGACCATGGTGTGCCCGGGGTAGAACGCCTTCATGTCATCGGTGTCGCGGGGCCAGCCGAACACGGAGAAGGGCCAGAGCTGTGAGCTGAACCAGGTGTCGAGCACGTCGGGATCCTGCTCGAGCTGCGTGCTGCCGCACTTGGGGCAGCTCTTCGGGTCCTCGCGCGGCACGATCACCTCGCCGCACGCGCAGTACCAGACCGGAATGCGGTGACCCCACCACAGCTGCCGCGAGATGCACCAGTCCCGGATGTTCTCCATCCAGTGCTCGTACACGCGCTGCCAGTGCTTGGGCGTGAACGTTATGGTGCCGTCACGCGAAGCCGCCAACGCGGGCTCGGCGAGCGGCTTCATGCTCACGAACCACTGGAGCGACAGCCGCGGCTCCACCACCGTGTGACACCGGTAGCAGTGGGGCACCGCGTGCGTGTGCGGCTGTTCGCCCTCGAAGAGCCCCTGCTCCTTCAGCGCGGCAATGACTCGCTTGCGCGCCTCGAAGCGGTCGAGCCCACGGAACTCGGGCGGGACCGCGTCGTTCATGTGCGCATCGGGCGTCATCACGTCGAGCAGCGCGAGGCCCGTGCGCGAGGCGATTTCGAAGTCGTTCGGGTCGTGCGCGGGTGTCACCTTCACGAAGCCCGAGCCGAACTCGGGGTCGACGGCCGCATCGGCGACCACCGGGATCGTACGGCCTGTGAGGGGTAGCTCCACCTGCACCCCGATCAACCCCTCGTACCGCGGATCCTTCGGATGCACCGCGACGCCGGTGTCGCCCAGCATGGTCTCCGGACGCGTCGTGGAGACCGTGAGGTACCAACGGCCGTCGGACAGTCGCCCGACCCGCGATCCGTCGACCTTCGACGCGCGCTCGGCGGCCGCACCGGCGGACGCAGCGATCGGATACCGTAGATGCCACAGCGTACCCGCAGCCTCCTCCCCC
>JBEBGN010000129.1:0-9066 GCA_040081395.1 Longimicrobiales bacterium | reverse complement strand
CGCGTCGGGTCCGTAGTTCTCGTAGAAGGGCTCGAAGATGATGACCTCGTCCCCCGGATCGAGGAGCGCGAGCATCACCGCGGCCATCGCCTCGGTTGCCCCACAGGTGACCGTGACCTCGCGCTCGGGGTCGACCTCCATGTCGTACAGGGTCCCGTACTTCTTCGCGAGGGCGCGGCGGAGGCGGGGGGATCCCCAGGTGATGGCGTACTGGTTGATGTCCGCCCGGATGGCGGCGGCGGCGGCCTCCTTCAGCACGTCGGGGGCCGGGAAGTCCGGGAACCCCTGCGCCAGGTTCACCGCGTCGTGTTCCTTCGCCACGCGCGTCATCTCTCGAATGACGGACTCGGTGAACGTACGAGTGCGGCGCGCGGTGCGGTCGACGGTCTGCTTCATCGTTCCGGGGCTCGGAGGTTCGCGGGCGGGATCATGCCCAGGTGGGAGGGCGGAGGCAATGGCGGTGGCGGCGCCCTTGCCCCTCTCCTCGCTGCAGGTAGCATTCCGCGTCGTCCACCGATCGAGGCGAGGGACCGCGAACCGAATGCTGCGTCAGGCGTTGCTCTGGGCTTCCAAGAACCCCACGCTCGCCGAGCGCCTGCCGAGGTACGGGTTCGTTCGACGCGCGACGCGCCGATTCATGCCCGGTGAAGGGCGCGAGGACGCGGTGGGTGCGGCGGTCGAGCTCGGTGCCGGCGGGATCGCCGCCACGCTCACGCTGCTCGGCGAGAACCATCGTGCGGAATCCGAGGCCGACGAGGTCGTCGAGCACTACCGCGAGGTACTCGCCGCCATCGAGGGGGCGGGGGTCGACGCGGAGATCTCGGTCAAACCCACGCAGATGGGGCTCGACTTCGACGCTCCACGGACGCGGGACCGCATCGCGACCCTGGCGCGCGCAACGAAGTCCACGCTGTGGATCGACATGGAGAGCTCGAAGTACGTCGACGCCACCCTCGACATCTACCGCAGCCTGCGCGCGGAGTCGGCGAACGTCGGCGTTTGCCTGCAAGCGTACCTGCACCGGACCGAGGCCGACCTCGAAGCGCTCTTGCCGCTCGACCCATCCATTCGCGTCGTGAAGGGCGCGTATCAGGAGCCCCCGTCGGTGGCGATGCCCAAGAAGAGCGACGTCGATCGCGCGTTCGTGCGGCTCACCTCGCGTCTGCTGCACGCGCGAGCCCAGGGTGGAACGGGGCGCCCGGTGGTCGGCACGCACGACCCTCGCATGATCGCGGAGGCGGGACGCTTCGCGATCGAGTTGGGGCTCGCAAAGGATACCTGCGAGTACGCGCTCCTCTATGGGATCGCGCGGCCCGAGCAGCAGCGCTTGGCTCGCAACGGACACCGGGTTCGGGTGCTCATCAGTTACGGAGCAGCCTGGTTCCCTTGGTACATGCGACGCCTCGCGGAGAGACCGGCCAACCTCTGGTTCGTCGCGAAGCAGCTGGTCGGGTAAACGCGTGAGCGGCGGCGCCCAGGTCGCACCGACCGAGGTGGTGCGACCCGACGACGACCCGACGCGCTGGCGCATGCTCGCCGTTCTGTCGGGAGCCATGGTGCTGTCGCTGTCGAGCTGGATGACGGCCACCGCGGTCGCGCCGCAGCTGGCCGCCCGCTGGACGCTGAGCGATATGCAGGTCGGCCTGCTGACGACCGCGGTGCAGCTGGGGTTCGTGGTGGGGACGGCGTTGGGTGCGGTGCTCAACCTGGCCGATACACTCCCGCTTCGTGCGTACGTTGCGGTGTGCGCGCTTCTCGCCGCGCTCGCCAACGCCACGCTCCTAGTCGTGCCGGGGTACGAGGCGGCCCTGTTTGCACGGTTCCTCACGGGTGCATTTCTCGCGGGCGTCTATCCGCCGGGTATGAAGATGGTGGCGACCTGGTTCCGCTCCGCGCGCGGGTTCGCGATCGGAGTCTTCGTGGGTGCTCTCACCCTCGGCAAAGCGCTCCCGTACCTGCTCAAGGCGATCGGGGGTGCGTCGCTCGAGGTAGTGATCGGGGGCGCTTCCATCGCGGGCGTGCTGGCGGCGGTCGCGGTTGGCGCGACGTATCGCGACGGCCCGTTCCTCTTCCCGTCGCGCCCGTTCGAGTGGAGCCGCGTCGGACGCATCCTGCGTCACCGCGAGACCATGCTCGCCACGGGCGGGTACCTCGGGCACATGTGGGAGCTGTACGCCGTGTGGACGTGGGTTCCGGTGTACCTGGCGGCGGCCGCGGCCGGCGCCGCGTCCGAGACCGCCGTGGACCTGGTCGCGTTCGGCGCGATCGCCGCGGGTACCCTGGGGTGCGTCTGGGGCGGCGCCGCCGCGGACAGGCTCGGCCGTCACCGAGTCGTGAACCTGGCCATGGCGGTGAGTGGCACTTGCTGCCTGCTCGTCGGGTTCCTGCTCGGCGCTCCGTTTTGGGTCGTGGCTGTGGTCACCTGGGTGTGGGGCTTCTTCGTGGTCGCGGACTCGGCACAGTTCAGCGCCATGGTGACCGAGGCGGCCCCACCCGACGCGGTGGGGACGGCGCTCATGCTCCAGACCTCGCTGGGGTTCCTGCTGACCATGGTGACCATCCAGGCCATCCCGCTCTTGGTCGAGATGGTCGATTGGCGCTGGGCGTTCGCCGCACTCGCCCTTGGGCCCGCGGCGGGGATCGGGAGCATTCGTCGCCTCCGAGTGGTACAAGGCTTACATTCAGCGGGACGTCCCTCACGAGGTGGATCATGAAGTCGAAGCTCCTGATGCTGACGGCTGGCTTGCTGCTCACCCTGGGCGCCGCGAGTGCGGAGTTCCTGCACTTCGCCATGAGCCGCTCGGTTCCGGCCGCCGACGCGAGCGTGGCGTCCCCCGCCGAGGTCCGCCTCTGGTTCACCGAGGCTGCCGCGGAGAACTCGGTCGCCATTCGCTTGGTCGATCCGGCCGGCGCGGCAGTCGAGACAGCCGAAGTCGTCCACGACGCACAGGACACGAAGATCTATTCCGTCGCGTTGGCACGCCGACTCGCAGCCGGCCGGTACACGGTGTCGTGGCGCGGAATCGGTGACGACGGCCACACGGTGCAGGGGGACTTCGCGTTCACGGTGACCGCCGAGTAGCCGGGCACTCCAGCGGGTCCCATCCGTGAGCCTACTCGCGCGTAGGACGCTCGCGTTCGCTCTGCCACTCGTCGTCGTTGGTTGTGCCCACGGCAACCGGCTGGCCGACTTCGACTACCGGGACCGCACCGTCGCGGTCGTGTCCGATGTGCCGCGCCGCCCGGAGGTGCTCTCGGGGTCGTACTTCCTGGGTGGCCCCACCGGCGACCCGGTCCGCGACATCGTACGGGTTGGGGCGCGCATCTTCCGCGAGGCCGAGGCGATTGCGGTCCAGGAGCGCCTGGATGCGGCCTCCGAGCTCGTCGACGTCGGCGAAGTCCTCGAGGGGGACGCGCTCGATCGCACGGCGAGGTATCTGGGGGCTGATGCGGTGTCCGAGCAGCGGGACGCGGACTATTTGCTCGAGATCATCGTCGTCGAGTACGGGATCGACGCCGAGGCGTGGGACGCCGCGGCGCAGTTCTACATCGAGGCGGACGCCACGCTCCTCGACGAGGGCACGGGCACAGAGATCTGGCGTGCCGAGATCGAGGCGCGCGATCCGATCGGTCCAGCAGTCTTCGGGGGACCTTCAGCCGTGCGCGACATCGTTACGGCCGCGACCATCGCTGACCTCTCCGTGCAGGAGATCGTCGACATGCTCGAGTCGCTCGCCGACTTCTCCGCGCGCGTGATCACGGACCGACTGCGCGACGACCTGCGGGACGCTCGCAACTAGCGTCCGGCGGATAGCGGGGCGGTGCCGGCACACCGCGCGGGGCACCCCGGCCAGTCGGTTCCGCGGTACTTCCCGAGCAGGGTTCCGATGGCCACGGCCGCGCGGAACAGGACGGCCTGCACGGGGCCTGGCATGACGAGGACCGTTTGGTTGTGCCGGTGCCGGAGGGCCAGGTGGGCGATGTAGAACAGCGACGGTCGGTTCGACGGGCTCGCATTGGCGATTTCGAACGCGGCCTGCAGGTACCGGTCGATGTCACCCAGTGGTTTCGCGGAGCCATCGAACACCAGCAACTCGGAGCCACCGTTCCACCACCGGTGGGGCAATCCCCGGGGAAGCGTGACGCGCTCACCCGCGCGCGCATCGATGCGCACGCCATCGACCACGGCCGAAAGCAGGCCACTCCGGACCACGCCCTCCTCATCCTCGATGTAGTGGATGTGGAGCGGGGGACCTTCACCACCCGGTGGCAGTGAGCCGACGAGCCGCAAACACTCCACGCCGTTCTCCCAGAATCTGCTGAGCTCGAGGACCTCGCCCGTGTGGCGGTTCTCGAGGCGCAGAGTCGCGGGTGGGGTCGTCATATGCGCGCGCTCGGCTCAGCGGATGCGCACGTACTTCAGGATCCGCTGCGGCCTCGGCTCACCCGCGTAGATGTTGCCGTGCCGATCCACCGTGAGGGACTCGGCGCCACTTCCGCCGGCGGTGATGGGGGGATTGTCGCCACCGTCCAGGATGAAGTAGTCGACCCACCCCGTCCGCACGTCCCCGATCCTGATTCCCTTCTCCCAGCCCGGGTTCTCGTTCAGGTCCGACTCGGAGTCGGCCACGTAGATGCGATCTGCCTCGTCGATCCAGATGTCGCTCGGCATGCCGAACTGCGTCCAGCGAGACAGGTAGTTGCCGTCCTGGTCGAAGATGACGATGCGCTGGTTCTGGCGGTCGGCGACGAAGAGGCGCCCGCTCGAGTCCATCGCGATGGCGTGCGGGCCGCGGAGCTGCCCGGGCCCGTACCCGGTCTCGCCGAACGACCGGATGAATGTGCCGTCGCGCGAGTACTTCACGATGCGGTTGTTGCCGTTCGCGTTGTGCCCGTCGGCCACGAAGATGTCCCCGTTCGGTGCGGTGACGACATCGCTCGGGGCAGTGAAGTGATCGGGGCCGCTGCCGGCGACGCCCGCCTCCCCGAGAGTCATGAGCAGCTCGCCCCGCGGGGAGAACTTGAAGACCTGATGGCCCATGGGTCGGCCGCTCGGGTCCCGGACATCCTGGCCCCGGCCCGCCCCGCCGGCCTCGGTGATCCAGAGGTTCCCTTCGCGGTCCACATGGAGACCGTGCGGCCAGTCGAACATGCGCCGACCGAACATCGACGTGACGTTCCCTTCCTGGTCGAAGCGGACGATCGGGTCGAGGTCGGAATCGTTGCAGTACGTCTGGCTCCCGCGCGGCGTGCCGTCGCTGCCGCAGCGCACGATGGTCCAAATGTGCTCCCCGTCCGCGTCGACGTGCAGGCCGCCCGGCGACCCCATCTCTCGACCTACGGGGAGCTTGGCCCACGCTCCGCCGATGCGCCCCGGGCCGCCGCCAGCCTGGAGACCCTCCACCAGTCGGTAGGGGTTCGCGCCCGACTGGGCCTGGGCGGCACCGGGCAGGATCGCAGCCGCGCCCCCGACGGCGAGCAGGGCTGACAAAGTACGCGCTCGCAGCGTCACCATTGGGACTCTCCAGGCTCGCGTGGAGCTACAACTTCGGTAGCGTGACTCCCTGTTGCTTCATGTACTTGCCCTTGCGGTCCGCATAGGCCGTTTCGGGCTCTTCGTCACCTTCCAGGAAGAGCAACTGGGCGATGCCCTCGCCGCCGTACACCTTCGCGGGGAGCGGCGTCGTGTTGGAGATCTCGAGCGTGAGATAGCCCTCCCAGGTGGGCTCCAATGGCGTCACGTTCACAACCAACCCGCAACGCGCATACGTTGACTTACCTACACAGATAGCGAGTACGTTGCGCGGTATGCGAAAGTACTCCTCCGTCCTCGCCAACGCGAATGAGTTCGGCGGGATGATGCACTCGGACCCCTTGATGTCGACGAAAGAGCGGTCGTCGAAGTTCTTCGGATCCACGAGCGCGTTGTGGACATTCGTGAAGACCTTGAACTCGGGCGCCACGCGGATGTCGTAGCCGTACGACGAGAGCCCGTAGGAAATGACGCCCTCGCGCACCTGACCGCGCTCGAAGGGCTCGATCATCCCGTGCTCCTCGCACATACGGCGGATCCACTTGTCGCACTTGATCGGCATCTACGGTCCTGGAGGGGTCCACGCACGAGCGCTTTGGTGGACGAAAAGTGGGTCGGCGCATGCGATGCAGTCGAACTCAGGCGACACCAGCACCGCGCACGCCAAACATAGAAGTCCCCTGGAAGCTCGTGCAAACCGGAAGATCCGCGGCGCCCGAACGGGGTCCGCTCTCCTCTCCTGCGTTACTTCAACGGCCCGATGTACTTCCGCGCCACCACCACATGGTCGTAGTTCACAGAGTTCACGTGGCCCGTGGAATCGTTGTCGACGAAATGCAATATCTGGAGGTACGTGAACTCGAGCGCCGCGTCGTTGCGCCACTGGAAGCCCTCGAAGGGCGCTCCCGGACCGGGCGTAAAGTTGTCCTCATCCCATGTGCCTGTAGTGCCCTGCTTGATGCGCGCAACTTCTGCGCCGTTGATCCACATCGCGATCTCACCCGAGTAGCCTGTGACCGGATCGTTGAGGGTGAGCTGCACCTCGATGCAGTTCCACGTGTCGAGGTCGATGTTCACCGCGGGGTTGTTGACGAAGCTGTTGCCGAAGTATTGGCCGGGGTAGAACGACGTGCCGCGCTGATGCATCCAATAGTTGTAGAAGTCGAATGTCGACGTGGCCGCCGGCACAGTCTTCGCACCGGATGTTTCGGCCCCCACAGAGAAGAAGTCAGAGCCGGTCGGCAATGTACCGGCGGGGGACGCCGGACCGTTGGGCGAGACTGGATTATTGCCGCCCAGGCGAATGCCCGAGTGATGAAACGTGCCGTTCGAGTTGTACTTCACGTACCAGCGCGTGTAGATCGTCCCGTCGTAGCCGTTCGCAAATGCCTTGTAGAGCATTGCAGTGCTCACAGTGCCGGGTCCGCCCGGCCCCGCGGTCGTGAACAGGCGGATGGACTGGTGCCCGGGGCTACCAGGCGCCGCTGTTGATGCATCGAGTGCGATCGAGTTGCCCGTGGAATTCGCCGACCAGCGGGCGAAGAGCTCCGCCAGGGACGACTGCTCGCCCATCTCCACGAACAACACGTCCGCGTCGGACTCGATGTTCACGTCTCCCGGATAGCGATCGGCGAGGGGCGCGGTTTCCGTCGGCGCGGTGGATCCGCCGCACGATGCCAGCACGAGGACGAGCAGACTCGACACCCGAAGTGGATGCACAGCCCCTCCGTTGGGATGACTGCCGCGACGACACGCCTGCCGGGAACCCCATGCTAGCTGGCCGACGTCGACATCTCCAGCTCATCCGCAGACTCCGCAGGTTTCGCCATCGGCGTGCGCCGCGCGACACGCGGGGCATCCCCCGGAACCGCGCGAAAAGTCGCGAAAAATCGCAGCCGGGTCCGGTTGACACTCTCTCGCGGCGTCCGGTAGCTTTGCGCCGTCCGTCGGGCCTCGTGAACTATTTCACAATCGGGACGACGCAATGTCGGGAGCCTATCTCCCATTCCTTCTCCTCCTCGGCATTTCGATCGTGAATGCCCTGGGGATGGTCGTCACCTCCCACCTCCTCAACCCGCGCCGCGACACCCCCCAGAAGCTGATGCCGTACGAGTCGGGCATGATCCCGCTCGGCAGCACCCGGCATCGATTCTCGGTGAAGTTCTACATGGTCGCGATCAGCTTCATCGTCTTCGATCTCGAGACCATCTTCCTGATCCCTTGGGCCGTGCAGATGCGTGATTTGGGCTGGGGCCCCTTCGTCGCGGTGCTCCTCTTCGTGGGCGTCCTGGCCGCGGGCCTCGTCTACGAGTGGAAGAAGGGAGGGCTGGAGTGGGTCTAGGCGACATCCTGCCGGGCGGAGGCGTCCAGAAGTCGCAGGGCGGGCTCTTCGGGGCAGGCAGCCCGACGTTCCTGACCACGAAGCTCGACTTCGTCATCAACTGGGGCCGCAGGAACTCGCTCTGGCCGATGCCGTTCGGAACGGCGTGCTGCGCGATCGAGATGATGGCTGCAGCCGCCTCCAACTACGACCTGGCGCGCTTCGGCATGGAGCGCATGTCGTTCAGCCCGCGGCAAGCTGACGTGCTCATCTGCGCGGGGCGCGTGCCGTACAAGCTCGCTCCGGTGCTCCGGCGCATCTGGGATCAGATGCCGCAGCCGAAGTGGTGCGTCTCCATGGGCGCCTGCGCGAGCTCGGGGGGCGTGTTCGACGTCTATTCGATGGTGCAGGGGATCGACACCATCGTCCCGGTCGACGTCTACGTCCCCGGCTGTCCGCCGCGCCCCGAAGGCCTGATCTACGGCCTGATGATGATCCAGGAGAAGATCCGTCAGGAGTCGCTCGGCAGGCACTTCGAGCACCGCGCCGAGGACCCGGCCACGGTGGCCCGGCCCGAGGCGAACGAAGGCGAGATCGTCGGCCTGACGGGGCCATTCGGGAATTCGACCCAGCAGGACAAGCGGTGACGCCACCCAAGTCCGGCCTCGACGCCGTGGAGGCGGGTCCGCTCCCCTCCGAGACGCCGACCCGAGCCCCGGTGGCATCGGACGCCGCGCCGAGCGACCACCCGTCCGTCGCGGCCCTCGTCGCCCGCTTCGGCCCGGCCATCGTGCGGCACCGCGTCAGCGCGGGGGACCAGACGGTGGTCTGGATCGACCACGCCAAGAGCCTCGAGATCCTGACCTGGCTCAAGGACGACGCCTCGCAGCGCTACGACATGATGTCCGACGTGACCGGGGTGGACTACGGGACCGGTACCGTCGACGTGGTCTACCAGATGTTCTCGACGGTGCACAAGCGCGCGCTCCGCGTACGCTGCGAGCTACCGGGGAACGCGCTCCAGGTCGACTCGGTGGTCGCCTTGTGGAAGTCCGCGGATTGGCTGGAACGCGAAGTCTACGACCTCTTCGGTGTCACCTTCGCAGGCCATCCCGACCTCCGCCGCATCTTGATGCCGGACGACTACGCGGAAGGAAATCCGCTGCGGAAGGACTTCCCGCTGCGCGGACGCTTCTCGCGCGCCGAGCAGACG
>JBEBGN010000289.1:0-2338 GCA_040081395.1 Longimicrobiales bacterium | reverse complement strand
CCCTTCGCTGGCGGCGACCGGAGCCACCGACGGTGCAGCCAACGACAGGGCAGCCACCGACCCCAGCGCCGCCGCCACCCGCTGCCGACTCACTCGGGGGCGCGCGTTGAGCGACCCGCGGCGCGCAATCCCTTCGGTCGACGCCCTGCTCGCGTCGTCGGAGGTGCAAGCGCTTCTGGCGCGATACCCCAGGAACCGAGTGGTCGACGCGCTCCGCGAGCGCATCGCCGCGGCGCGCGCCCGAGCCGAGCGTGGGCAGGGGGTCGATGACCTGGCATCGGTGTCCGGGTACGCAGGCGACGCCGAGCGCGCGCTTGCGGAGGGGGACGTGCCGTCGCTCCGACGCGTGATCAACGCCACCGGGGTCGTGCTGCACACGAACCTGGGGCGCGCGCCGCTCGCTGCGGCCGCCGTCGAGGCGATGCTCGCGGCCGCGCGTGACTACACGAACCTCGAGTACGACCTCGGCGAGGGCGCGCGCGGCTCCCGCTACGTGCACTGCGCCTCGCTCCTGTGCGAGCTGACCGGTGCAGACGGCGCCTTGGTGGTGAACAACGCGGCTGCTGCGCTGGTGCTGGCGCTGAACACGGTGGCGCGGGGCGCGGGCGTGGTCGTGTCGCGGGGCGAGCTGGTCGAAATCGGGGGGGGCTTTCGCATCCCGGAGATCCTGGAACGCTCGGGGGCGCGGATGGTCGAGGTGGGTGCCACCAATCGCACGCGGCTGCGCGACTATGAAGCGGCGCTCGAGGACCCGTCCGTGCGCGCGATCCTCAAGGTGCATCGCTCGAACTTCCGCATCACGGGATTTACCGAGGAAGCATCGCTCCCCGAGCTGTCGCAGTTCGCGCGAACGCGTGGCGTGCCACTTTTGTACGACCTGGGAAGCGGCCTCATGGTCGACGCAGCGGACCTCGGACTCTCCGGTGAGCCGCGGCCGCACGATGCCCTGGCCGCGGGTGCGGACCTGGTCATGTTCTCGGGGGACAAGCTCCTGGGTGGGCCGCAGGCGGGTATCGTGCTGGGTCGGTCCTCTCTGATCGCCGAGATGCGCGCCAACCCGCTCTGCCGGGCGCTCCGCGTGGACAAGGTCACGCTGGCCGGCCTCGAAGCGACGTTGCGACTCTATCGCGACCCGGTGCGCGCGCGCGCCGAGATCCCCACGCTGCGCATGTTGGCGACCGACCAGAACGAGCTGAGGGAGCGCGCGGGGCGCGTCGCGGCGGCGCTCTCGGAGGGTGGCGTTCCGTGTCGGGTCGTCGACGCCGCGGGTGCGGTCGGGGGCGGCACCTTCCCCGAGGTCGACCTGCCGTCGTACGCGGTGCAGCTGGATGAGGCCCATGCCGACCTGCTCGCGCGCGCGCTGCGCGATGGCGACCCGCCCGTGATCGGCCGCATCGTGAACGATCGCCTGGGGCTCGACGTGCGCACGGTGCTCCCGGGTCAGGAGGCCGACCTCGTGCGCCGCGTCCGCGAGGCGCTCGCGCAGCTGGCACCGGCCTGATGGCGCTCAGACCCGCCGTCTTCCTCGATCGGGACGGCACCATCATCCAAGAGAAGTCGTACCTCGCCGATCCCGCGGGCGTGCAGCTGGTTCCCGGCACGGTCGCCGCCCTCGCGGACCTCCGGGCGGCCGGATTCGCGCTCGTGATCGTCACGAACCAGTCGGGGATCGCTCAGGGCCTCTATCGCGAGACCGACTACGAGGCCGTGGCGGCGCGGCTGGACGAAATGCTGCGCGGGGCGGGAGTGCCCATGGACGCGGTCGAGCATTGCTCGCACCATCCGGACGTCACCGGGCCCTGCGACTGCCGGAAACCCGGGACCGGGATGCACCGACGTGCCGCGGCGGCCCTGGGCGTCGATATGGGGCGATCGTACTGCGTCGGCGACAAGCTCGCCGACGTACTGCCGGCGTCGGATCTGGGGGCGCGAGGAATCCTGGTGCGAACGGGGTATGGGCTGGAGTATGAGAGCGCGGTGCCGGCGGAGGTGCGCGTGGTCGACGACCTGCGCGCCGCGGCGGACCTGATCCTCCGGGACCGGCTCCGTTGAAGGCCTTTTCCAGCAAGGTTACTTTGGAACCATGGTCACACTGACGAGAACGGCTACTGAGAAGGTCCAGGACTTCATCCAGGAGCACGGCGCCAATCAGGCGGTCGGGCTGAGGGTGGCGGTCCTACCCGGTGGATGCTCGGGCTTCCAATACGGGCTCAATATCGAGGACGCTCCGGAAGCCGATGACGAGGTGCTCGACCTCGATGGCGTGAGGATCTTCGTGGACCCGTTCAGCGCGCAGTACCTGACCGGCGTCGAGATCGACTACGTCAGCAGCATGATG
>JBEBGN010000018.1:0-32320 GCA_040081395.1 Longimicrobiales bacterium | reverse complement strand
GCTGACCACCGCGCAGCTTCCCGAGCATCGCCCCGCCCCGCACGCACCCGCCGAGTTGGCCGCGATGATCAGCATCGACGTCGCCGACGTCTGCCCCGAGGGCTTGCCTGCGCAGATGGTGTCATGCGGCCTACCCTACTACATAGTCCCAGTGCGCAGCTTGGATGCGGTCCGGCGCGCCGCGTTGGACTCCAGCATCTGGCGGCGACTGCTGCACGGCACCTGGGCGCACCACGTCTATGTGATCTGCATGGACGCCGAAGGCGAAGGGGTGGACGTGCGTGTGCGCATGTTCGCGCCGGGCTCCGGGGTCCCCGAGGACCCGGCCACGGGTTCGGCCGCCGCCGCGCTCGGCGGCTATTTGGCGGCCCTCGACGGTCGCGGGCAGGGCACCCTCCGCTGGGTCGCCGAACAGGGCATCGAGATGGGGCGCCCGAGCCTGCTGCATGTCGAAGCCGACCGAGCGGGCGGCGCCACCACCGCCATCCGGGTCGGCGGCCACGCCGTGCATGTCAGCGAGGGGACGATGATCGTCCCCGGGGCCTGAGGCAGATGGCCGGCCGCGTCGAGGCCATCTGGATCAAGCGCGCGGTCCGGGGCGTCATGGACCCCGCGCTCGAGGTGAACCTGGTCGCCGGCAAGGGCATCGAGAGCGACGCGAGCTTCGGTCGCGCCAACCGTCAGGTGACGGTGATCGAGAAGGAGGTCTTCGACCGCGTCCGCCAGTCGCTCCCCAACGCCGAGCCGGCCATGCGCCGCGCGAACTTGATGGTCAGCGGCGTGCGGTTGGCAGAGAGCCGCGGCAAGGTGCTGCGTGTGGGCGGCACGCGCATCCTGCTCCGCGGCGAGACGAAGCCGTGCGAGCGCATGGACGAGCAGTGCCCCGGCCTCCGTGCGGCGCTCGCCGTCGGCTGGGGCGGCGGTGCGCACGGCATCGTGCTCGATGATGGGCTGGTACGCGTGGGAGACGCCGCGAGCCTCGAAGCGTCCGCGCCCGACCTCGTGAGCTAGTCCCGCTCCGTTCCGTTCAGGACGACGACCTCACCACTTCGAGAAGCCGCCTGGTCGGCGCAGAGGTCGACTACGACCTCAGCGACTTCGGCCGCGCGAATCAAGCGGGGCTGCCCCGCCTGCGACAGGATCGCGCGCAGCGCATCGTGCCAGGACTTACCCGTGAGGTGCATGATACGCGCGATCGTCTCGTCCGTGAGCGGCGTGTCGACGTACCCTGGGCAGACGGCGTTGACCGTGACGCCGGTGCCCTCCGCTTCGGCCGCCACCGCCTTGGTGAAGCCGACCACCGCGTGCTTGGCCGCGACATAAGCCGCGATATACCGATCCCCCTCGAGACCCGCGAGCGAAGCCACGTTGACGATACGCCCCCAGTGGCGCTCGACCATCGCGGGGTACATCGCCTGGGTGCACAGGAAAGTGCCGGTGGCATTCACCGCCATGATGTGCTCCCACTCGGACAGCGCGATCTTGGCGAGGGGGTTCGACGTGGCCGTGCCGGCGTTGTTCACCAGGATGTCGATGCGGCCCATGGCCTCGCGGGCCGAGAGCGCGAGTTCGCGGACCTGGCGGGGATCCGTCACGTCGCAGCGGAATGCGAAGACCTGGAGCCCCTCGCGCCGCAATTGGGAGGCGACCTCGACCACCTGAGCCTCGTTGCGCGAGGCGAGCGCCACGGCGGCACCCGCCTCGGCGAGCGCGAGCGCGGTGGCGGCGCCGATGCCGCGCCCCCCGCCCGTGACGACGGCGTTGCGGCCGATCAGGCTGACCCGGGTGGCGGCGACCACCGGTCGGGTCAGGACTCGTTCCACCGTGCGGCCGATTCGAGGTCGCGCATCTCTCGCGAGTGACGGGGTCTGCGGGGTGTGGATCCGGAGGCTATTGTAGCGAAACGAAGGGACCGAGCACCACGGTTCCTTCCCGCGCTGTGCCTCCCGAGCACGCTAGTCCTCCAGGCCCCCAGGAGCACGCCTGAGCGAACCACGCCTCGACGAGATCGAGCGTCGATTGATGCGCTGCCGCCGCTGCCCGCGACTCGTGGAGTGGCGCGAGCGCGTGGCGGCAGAGAAGCGCGCCGCGTTCCGGGACGACGAGTATTGGGGCAAGCCGGTCCCGGCGTTCGGTGATCCGCGCGCGAAGATCCTCGTGGTCGGACTCGCACCGGCCGCGCACGGCGCCAACCGGACCGGCCGCATGTTCACCGGGGACCGTTCGGGGGAATGGCTCTATCGCGCGCTGCACCGCGCGGGGCTGGCGAACCAACCGGAGTCCACGAGTCGGAGCGATGGCCTCCGGCTTCGCTCGGTGCTGGTGACCGCCGCGGTTCGCTGCGCTCCGCCCCAGAACAAGCCGACACCGGACGAACAGCATGCATGCTCTACCTGGCTCGAGGAGGAAATGCAGGAGCTCGATCGGGTCCGCGTCGTAGTGGCGCTCGGCCGACTCGCGTTCGAGCAGGTCTGGAGGATGGCTGGCGTCGACGCCCGACCGCGCTTCCGGCACCTCGCCGAGATCGCGCTTCCCGACGGGCGCCATCTGCTGGGCTCCTATCACCCGAGCCAGCAGAACACGTTCACCGGCAAGCTCACCGAGCCGATGTTCGACCGCGTGTGGGCCCGCGCGAAGGGACTGGCTAGACTCGAATGACCAAAGGCGTGGTCCCGGAGGACTAGGCGCGATGAACATCAACGACGTCACCGACGCGATTCAGCTCGCCCTCGCCCCGGTGTTCCTGCTCACCGGTATCGCTGGCCTGCTCAATGTCATGGCCGGCCGGCTCGCGAGAATCATTGATCGCGGCCGTCACATTACGGAGGGTTCGCACCGCGCTCCGGCAGACATCACGCCCTCGATCGAGTCCGAGCTGCGAGTGCTCGACCGACGCCGGCACCTCACCAGCTCGGCCATCACGGCCTGCACCCTGGCGGCCCTGCTGGTGTGTGTGGTCATCGGGACGCTCTTCCTCGAAGTGATGCTGGACGTGCGCCTCGAATGGCTGGTGGGCCTCGCGTTCACCGCCGCGACGGTGGCGCTCATCACGGGCCTCGCGCTCTTTCTGCGCGAGGTCCACCTCGCAACGACGAGTATTCGCATCGTGGCCTCGCTCCCTCGGCCCTGAGGGCCTCGGACGCACCTGCGGCGGTGATTTGCTGTGTGCCGTGCGGCCCCGCACTATGCACCGATCACGAACCCTCCGAGTCCAACGAGGCGATATGCGCACGCATCCCTCCCCGACAACCGCCATCGTCAGCGCAGCCCTCACCTTGCTTCTGGCCAGCGCGGGTTCCGCGCAGTCCGCGTGGCTCGGTGCGACGCCCCCGGACGGTCTGGCGCCACCGTCACAACTCGCAGTGCTCGTAGGCGGCCGCTTCCAGGCTCCTGCCGCCACGGTCCCGTCGGGCGAGGAAGGGGACAGCGAGCTCGACGGCGCGCGCATCTACCGGGACCTGGTGGACATCGTCGGGTTCTCGCACGCGAGCCGCGCGCGCGGCGACCTCATGTGGGGCCGCATCTCGGGGTTTCAGTCCGCGGTGGAAACCGCCGACTGGGTCGCGGAGCGCTTTCGCGAAGCCGGACTGCGCGACGTCGCCGTGCAGCGCTACACCGCCGACCAGGGCACCAGTATGTGGTGGCCCGACCATTGGGAAGTGCGCCTGCTCGCCGACCCGGCGCTCGGTACCGAAACCCGCGACATCGTACTGGGCTCGGCCGTCCCCACGCGCGGCGCGGAGATCCCGGGCCGCCAGCTGACGGCGCCGGTCGTGTTCGCGGGCGACGCGGGCGCGCTGCTCGACCGTGATGTGACCGGCAAGATCGCCGTGCAGCGCGTCCAGCCAGCGAGCGGCGCGTTCGGCCAGCGCGATGCGATCGGCGAGGGCTCCGCCGAACTCTATCGTCGGGGCGCGGTCGCGGTACTGAACTACATCGACCAGGCCGGCAACATGCACGTCCGCGATTTCGGCGGCTGCCGCATCTGCTTCAATATCGGCAGCGCAGACGGCGCGTTCCTGCGTGACCTGTCGGCGCGCGCGGAGCGCGAGGGCAAGCTCGACGACCTGCATATCCGTCTCTATCTGGACGCGAGTTCGCGCACCGGACTCACCGCCCAGAATGTCATGGGCGTCGTGCCCGGCGTCTCCGACGAGATCGTCATCGTGAACGCGCACCTCGACGGCTGGTACGACGCGGCCGGCGACAACGGCGACGGCCTCGCGGTGCTCGTCGCCCTCGCGCGGCACTACGCCCGGCCAGAGAACCGGCCAGCACGCACGCTCGTGTTCGTCGCGAGTGGCGGGCACCACAGCACCGGGCTCAACGGCCCCGCGAACTTCGTGCGCGCGAACCCGGAGCTCACGGGTCGGGCGGTACTCGTGCTGAACCTCGAGCACATCGCGCAGTTCCTCGTGAACCCAGCCACGTTCGAGGTGGAGCGCGCCGAGCAGTCGATGGGCTGGGGCGTCACCAACATGGCGCCCGCGTTGCTCGAGCTCACGGACCGGTCCAAGGAGCGCTACGGGTTTGCGCTCCGGCCGCAGTACTCGACATCGGTCGCGGGGGACCTGGGTGGGTACGCCCCGCTCGGTGTTCCGCGCGTGCAGGCCATTCACGCGGGACCGCTCTACCACACCAGCGGCGACGTGCTCGAATCGATCTCTGTCGAGGGACTGGAGCGCGCGGCTCGCTTCTACGCCTTCTGGATCGAGGGCGTCACCCGCATGCCGCGGGCGGAAATCAACCCTTGATCCATCCTGCGATATCCCGGGATGGCGCCCCTCCGGCCCGCATCGTAGCATCCCGATCCCGTTCCACCAAACGAACCGAGGCTTCCATGCGAGACGGGTCCTCCAAGCTCTTCACCGCCGCGTCGAGGGTGGCCCTGACCCTGGCCGCCATCGCCGGCAGCGCGCTTCCGGCGCTCGCCCAGGACGGGAGCAACCCGCCCGGCGAGTGGCGCTATATCTGGGGCGATATGTCGGGCACGCGTTACTCGCCCCTCGACCAAGTCGACGCCAGCAACTTCGAGACGCTCGAGACCGCCTGGGTCTGGCGCGGCGACAACTACGGCCGCAACGCCGACGGCGTCATGCGGTCCACGCCGATCTACGCAGATGGCATCCTCTATACAGTGGCCGGCACGCGGCGGCAGGTAGTCGCGATCGATCCGGCCACGGGCGAGACGCTGTGGACGTTCCGCGAGCCGAACACGGTTCGCTGGGAGCGGTCGCCGCGGCAGAACTACGGTCGTGGCGTCGCGTATGCCGAGGTCGACGGTCGCGGAGTCATCTATGTGGTGACGCCCGCGTTCTTCATGCACGCGCTCGACGCCAAGACGGGGGAGCCGCTCGAGGGCTTCGGCGGCCAGATCCCGATCGAGGGATTCCCGTCCACGGGCAGTGTCGACATGCTCGCGACGCTCGGTCACCCGTACGACGTGAACACCGGCATCGACATCTCCCGCGGAGCCATCACGACCTCGTCACCGCCCTTGGTGGTGAACGGCGTGATCATCGTGGGCAACTCGGCGCACCAGGGCGGTGGCTACTCGAACATCGAAAACGTGCCCGGCGACGTGCAGGCGTTCGATGCGCGCACGGGCCGGCACCTGTGGACCTTCCACACCATCCCCCGCGCGGGTGAGTTCGGGAACGAGACGTGGGAGAACGACTCCTGGCGCTTCGTCGGCAACGTCAACGTGTGGGCGCCGCTGACGGCCGACCCCGAGCTGAACCTGGTGTACCTACCGACGGACGCACCGACCAACGACTACTTCGGAGGCTTCCGTCCGGGCAACAACCTGTTCGGCAGCAGCTTGGTCGCGGTCGACATCCGCACGGGCCAACGCAAGTGGCACTTCCAGATGATCCACCACGACATCTGGGACTGGGACCTGCCGGTCTCGGGCATCCTCGTCGACCTGACGGTCGACGGACGCGAGGTCCCCGCCATCGTGCAGACGTCCAAGCAGACCTTCGTCTACGCATTCAACCGTGAAACGGGTGAGCCCATCTGGCCGATCGTCGAGCGGCCGGTGCCGCAGGGCAGCGTTCCGGGCGAGTGGTACAGCCCGACCCAGCCCTTCCCGACGCGCCCCGCTCCGTACGAGCTCCAGGGCCTCACGATCGACGACCTCGCCGACTTCACGCCCGCAATCCGCCAGATGGCGGTCGAGCGTACCCGGGACATCAAGTTCGGGCCGATCTTCACACCGTACGTGCACACAGAGGATCCGCAGTATCGAGCCACGGCGCAGTGCCCGAGCGCGACCGGCGGCACGAACATCCCGGGTGGCCCGGTGCTCGACCCCGAAAGCGGCATCCTGTACGTGCAGTCGCGTAGGGCGTGCGGCGGCGGCCGCCTTGGCCCACCGGCCGAGCCACCCAGCGGTGCGAGCGATGCACCCGCGGGCGCGCAGGCCGGCCGCGGTGGACGCGGTGGTGGCGGAGCGCCCGCACCGGGCGGTGGTGGTCGCGGGGGCGCAGGCGGTGGCCGTGGCGGCGACGACGATGACGGCGGCAACGTACAGCCGGGCTCCACGCCGGTGGACTTCGTGTCCGCGAGTGGCGGCGGCCTCGGCACGCTGGACGGCGGCCTCCCCGTGTTCAAGCCGCCCTACGGCAAGATCACGGCGATCGACATGAACACCGGGGAGCACCTGTGGTGGATCCCCAACGGCGAGACGCCGGATCGCATCCGCAACAACCCGCTGCTCGCGGGCATCGACATCGGTAACACGGGCAGTCAGACCGACGCTACGGTGATGGTGACGCGCAGCTTGCTGATGTGGGCCGAGGGCCGGGGCGGGCGCGCAGTCTGGTACGCCGCCGACAAGCGTACGGGTGAGCGCGTCGGCGAAGTGGAACTTCCCGCCGCGTCGAGCACCGCACCCATGACGTTCATGCACGAGGGTGTGCAGTACATCGTGGTGCCGATCGCCGGGGGCGGAATTCCGGGCTCGCTGGTGGCCCTCAGATTGCCGCAGCAGTAAACCGCACGACCAAGGCACGAAGGAAAGCGCCGGCGGCCCCAACGGGCCGCCGGCGCTTCTGCTTTTTGCTTCCGGACTACGACTACATCGGCATGAACATCGTCATGCCGTTGATCGAGACCTCGCCCACGAAGATGTTGCCCATGGCGTCGACGGTGACGCCTTCGCCCATGGTGCCGAGTTCGGCTTCGCCCTCGCGCGCAGACACGTGCGGCTCGATGAAATTCGTGACGGTGCCGTCGCGCGCGCTGCCGATGTAAACGCCGCGACGCATGCCGGGATTCCGCTCGTCGCCAGACTCGGAGTCGAGCACGTACATCACGTCGTTCGCATCGATGAATACGTCGTTGGGGCGACCGAACTGACGCCACTCGGCGACGAACTGGTAGCTCGCATCGAAGACCTGGATGCGGCTGTTGCCGCGGTCCGCGACGAAGAGCCGACCCTGCGAGTCGAAGGCCATGGCGTGGGGCACGCGGAACTGACCCGGGCCTTCACCAAACTCACCGATGCTGCCGAGGTACGCCCCTTCCGCCGAGAAGCGCGAAATGCGACCCGGACCGGACATGCTGGAGTGTCCCTCGGCGATCAGCACCTCGCCGTTCGGCGCGACGATCACGTCGTTCGGCTCGTCCAGCGCAGCCGGGGGCTCGCCGGTCTGGCCGGGCGTGCCGATGACGAGGAGCACTTCGCCCGTAGGGCTGAACTTCACTACCTGATTCCCCTTCCGAGCCGCGTCAGGGTTTGCCTGGAGCTCGGCCTCGCGGGCCGGCCGCCCGTCCGTGACCCACACGTTGCCGTCGCGGTCGATGTACATGCCGTGGGGGCGCACGAACATGTCGGCACCGAAGCTGTTCAGGAGCGAGCCGCCGCCACTGAAGTGCAGCACGGTTGGATCGTCCGAGGCGACGCAGTTGTCACCGCCGCAGCGTTCGAAGGCCCACACGTCCCTGCCATTCGGGTCGATGGCGACGCCACTCACCCGTCCCCACTCCCGTCCCGCAGGCAAGACGCCCCAGGGGCGGTGGGTCATGTAGGCGGTGGGCGGTGCGGCCACGGCGTCGGCCGCGGAATCTGCTTCACCGCCGCCGCACGCGGCCAAGGCGACGAAGGCGGGGAGCGCCAGGACCGCCGCGCCTCGGGAGGGGAGTCGAAGGGACATCGGTCGTGCCTCGTGGGAAGGGGTTCGTCGACCAAGATCGTGTGGACTCCATCGGCCAGCCAGCGGCCGAGCGACCCACCCGGGGTCCGAGCGGCCCCTGCCCCAGCGGGCCGGGAGCCGCAGTTGGGTGCCCCCCGGCGAGGGGAACGTTACCCCCCGCCCCCCATACCATGGTGGATCGATCGGCTCAGGCGGACGATATTTCGGTATGCGAACTCAACGGACTTGGAAGCTCGGTGCGCTGGCGGCGGTGGTGGCCGTAGCGCTGACCGCGTGCGAGAGCGAGAACGCGCTCGACACTAACCTGATCACCGCCAGTAGCGTCCCCGACCAGTTCGACTTCAGCGTGAACGGCTTGGACAACGTCACGGGCGGCGTGCGCTACTTCTGGACGGTCACCGGCCCGCAGGCCCAAATCGACATGTCGCAGACGATCACCTCCGGAACGGCCATCGTGCAGATTCGCGACGGCGCCGGCGACGTCCGCTATCAGGAGGACGCGGCGGACGGGATCGACACGACCACCGTCGCCGGCGCGTCCGGATTCTGGCAGATCGACATCGTACTGACCAAGGTGACCGGCGGCTTCGGCTTCACGGCCGTGCGCGTCCCCTGCCGCGCGCGACGCTCGGGCGGTCTCGCCGCCTCGGTTGCACCATCGCCGCTGCCCTGCTCGTGGCGGCGGCGATCACGACTCGACCGCTCACCGCCCAGCTCACCCCCACGGATTCTGCCGCCGTCCTGCTCGGCGCAGCGCGGGACTTCGAGGCCAACGGTCGGTGGGACGTGGCTGAAGCAGTCTATCGGCTGATCCTCGAGCAGTACCCCACGACACCCGCGGCCGAGACGGCGCGCGTGCGACTCGAGGCCGCCCCCGCGGGCACCACCGATGGAGATGGCAGCGTCGAGCTCCGCGTGTGGATGACCACGTATGGGGCCTGGCTCGGTTTCGCAGTGCCGGGTGCCCTCGGCGCGAGCGGTTCCGAGCCCTATGGCATCGGCCTCCTGGTGGGCGGTCCGCTGGGCTTCCTGGCGGGCCGCTCTCTCGGGAACGCACTCGATATCACCGAGGGGCAGGCGCGCGCGATCACGCTCGGCGGCACCTGGGGCACTTGGCAGGGCCTCGGGTGGCGAGAGGTATTCGACTTTGGCGTCGAGGAGCAGTGCCAGGTCGACCCCTCCGGCTTCGGGTACTGTTACGAGCTCGAGGACGCCGCGGAGGAGACCTTCGCGGCTGCGGTCGTCGGGGGCCTCGCCGGCATCGGGGTGGGGACGCTGCTCTCCCAGCGCCGGCTGACGCCAGGCACAGCGAGCGTGGTGAACTTCGCGTCGCTCTGGGGCACTTGGTTCGGGGTGGCGGGGGGCATCCTCATGGACCTCGAGGATGACGATCTGCTCGCGGCCACGCTCGTCGGCGGCGACGCCGCGCTCCTGGCCGGCGCCTTGCTCGCGCCGAAGTGGAACGTCTCGCGGAGCCGCGCCCGGCTGGTGAGCATCGCCGGCGTGCTCGGCGGTCTCGGGGGCGCCGGCATCGACCTGCTGGCAAAGCCCGACGACGACAAGTTGGCCCTGGGCATCCCCTTGGCGGGCAGCGTGCTCGGCCTGGCAATCGGGGCCCTCACGACGCGCGGGCGCGATGACACCGCCGAGGGCCCGGGGGCACCGGGGGACGGTGCTTTATTCACACTCGATGGCGGCCAACTCGCATTCGGTGTGCCCGCGCCCAGGCCGACCCTTGTTCCGTCTCCTGGCCCATCGAGACCGATCTGGCGTCCCGCCCTCGCGCTCGATCTGTTCCGCGCCAGTTTCTGACGCGTTACTCCACGCGGCGCTCGGGCCCTGCCAGCGCTGCCCCGAAGCGATACATTGCCCAGGCTGTTCAGCCTCCCCTCGGACGGGGGACGGCGCTCACCACGTGAAGGGAGAAACCATGAAGAAGCTGCTTTCCGCAGTGGCTCTGGCTGGAATGTTGGCGGTACCTGGCGCGGCCCAGGCGCAGTCGATGGCGGGGCCGTTCCTCGCCTACACTGATGATGCCGAGGCCTTCGGCGTCGGCGGCTTCATCGCGATTCCGCTCCCAGCGCTCCACCCGAACATCTCGCTCGTGCCGGACTTCATCTGGTTCTTTCCGGACGCCGGCAACCTCTTCGAGGTCAATGGCGACCTGATGTACACGTTCCCCGTCTCGGCGGACTCACCGGTGGCGCCGTTCGCGTTCGGTGGATTGAACATCGCGCGATTCTCGGTCGACATCGCGGGCACGAACTTCTCCGACACCAACGTCGGCATCAACCTCGGCGGCGGCGTGAACTTCTCGGCAGGGTCAGTCAACCCGTTCGCCGGAGCCAAGGTCGAGCTCGAGGGTGGCGAGAGCTTCGTGATCTTCGGCGGCCTCAGCTTCCCGATCGGCGGCGGCGCCTAGCCTCCCTTCGGTCGCAAGACCTGACGGGCCGGACCGCTGCCAGGCGATCCGGCCCGCGTTATTTTCGGGACGCAGTCACCGCGTCGGCCACTTCACCAGGAACCCACCATGTCCCGACTCGACGGCGCGGTCGCTCTCATTACCGGGGGAAGCCGTGGCATCGGGGCGGCCACCGCCCGCGCGTTCGCGAGCGCCGGCGCTCGCGTGATCATCACTCACCGCGACAGCGCACCCGCGGCGGAGGAAGTGGTGCACTCGCTCGCCGGAACGGGGCACCGGGTCATCCACGCACCGGCGGCCGACACGAAAGCCATCGAAGCCGCCGCGGCTTCCGTCGCGGCCGCCGAGGGCCGGCTCGACGTCCTGGTCAACAACGCTGCGCTCACGAAGGTGATTCCGCACACCGACATGGAAGCACTCGACGACGCGCTCTTCGATGCCATCCTGTCGACGAACGTGCGCGGGGTATTCGCCACCGTGCGCGCCTTCCGCAAACTGCTCGCCGAGGGAAGCGGCGGCCTGGTGGTCAACATTTCGTCCCTCGCGGCGAAGAGCGCCGGCGGAAGCAACTTGGCGTACTGCGCCTCCAAGGCCGCGGTCGACAACCTCACGGTGGGGCTCGCGCGCGCGCTGGCGCCGAAGATCCGCGTCCTCTCGGTCGCGCCGGGGCTCGTGGACACGCAGTTCACCAGCGCCTGGGACCCGAAGGTGCGCCAGCGCTACCTGGACCGCAGCCCGCTCGGCCGACTCCCGACCCCGGACGACGTGGCGCTGGCCGTGCTCGCCGCGGCCACGCACCTGCCCTCCACGACGGGCGCCATCATCCCGGTCGACGGGGGGCGCCCTCTCGGCTGATCGACGGCGCTACGGCGCGTTTCGCGGGTGCGGCTAGGGCGTCGAAGGAACCACCGCGGTGCACTCGACCTCCACGCGGGCGCCGAGCGAGAGCCCGGCTGCGGCAACGGCCACGCGGCGCGGCGGCGCCGGGAAGACCTCGCGGTACACCGCATTCATCGCGTCGAGATCCGCAGCATCCGCAAGGAATACGGAGCACTGCGCCACGTCGCGAGGGGTCGCCCCGGCGGAGGTGAGCACCGCCACCACGTTGTCCAGCGCCTGGCGTGTCTCGGGCACGATCCCACCCTCGACCAACCGCGGTGCCCCCGCGGCGGGCAGGATACCCGACATCGCCCAGATCCATACAAGGTCACCGCTCTGCACTCCGGCCGGGGGCACCGAGTCACCCCAGGGCCTGAGGAACTCGGAAGTATTCGGCTCGGGTGCCTCTTCTGTCGTGCGGTCGAGACGTCGCTCGAGGGTGCAGGCGCCGAGCGCGACCGCGGTGAAGAGAAGCGTACCGGCACGTCTCATGCGGCCGCCATGGCGGGCGGCTCGGCCACGCGCTGGAGAAGGACGAGTCCCACGATGAACATGACCGTGAGCGCGAGGAAGCCGGGGCGCTGGCTCCCCCCGGCAAGCAGGCCGGCATACACGAAGACCTGCGGACCGATGATCGACGACGATTTCCCACAGAACGCGTAGAAGCCGAACATCTCCGACTCGCGCCCCTTGGGAATCAAGCGCGCCATGAAGGTCCGGCTGGCAGCCTGCGCGGAGCCCAACCCGAGCCCCGCGACCACCGCCATGGCGTAGAACAGGCGCGGATCGACGATGAAGTAGGCGGAGATGCCCGTCGCCACCCAGAGAAGCAGCACCCAGGTCAGCACCTTCTTCGGCCCGAAGTGATCCGTCGGCCGCGCGAGCGCGAACGCCCCGACCAATGCCGAGAATTGCACGATCAGGAAGAGGACGATCGTCTGCTCCTGTGTGAACCCGAACGTCACCTCGGCCACACGCCCGGCCATCACGATGATGGTGAGGATGGCGTCGATGAAGAAGAAGAACGCGAGCAGGAAGTTGCGCAGCTCCTTCAGCTGCCACACCTCCGCCACGATCGCCCTGAAGTTCGTGAACCCCCAGCGCGCTGCGGAGGGAACCGACATCTCCCCGCGGCGGTCCGCGGGCAAAAAGAAGAACGCCGGCAGCGAGAACACGAGGAAGAAGGCGGCGACCATGACCCAGACCACTTCGATGCGGTCGCGCGCGTAGGGTAGCGCCATCATGAGCCCGACCGCCGAGCCGAGGTACCCCAGCCCGAACCCCAGCCCCGAAACACGACCCTGCTTCTCGCGGGGTGCGATGTCCGGCAGGTAGGCGTTATAGAAGACGAGCGCGCTCTCGAACCCTACGTTCGCCAGCACGAAGAAGAGGAAGCCGCGTACCACCATTCCGGCCTCGAGCGTGACCATCATCGACACGCCGACGATGCAGAGCAGCGTGTACAGCATCATGAACTTCTTGCGTGCGCCCCCACGATCGGCGATCGCGCCGAGCAGGGGCGCGGACGCGGCGACGATGAAGGCCGATACGCTCACCGCCCGCCCCCACCACAGGTCGCCGAGCCCCCCCTCGTTGCCGACGATGACGCTTCCGTAGAAGAGCGGGAATACCGCCGTGGTCATGACCGCCGGGTACACCGAGTTCGCGAAGTCGAACATGGCCCAGGCGCCGACCTGCTTTCGGTCCACTCGCGACTCCCGTGAGGTGGTGACGGAGGACGGTAGCGCCCGCAAGGCGCGCGAGTCCAGCGATTCGTGAGCTGGCGCGGGGCGTTGCGTCCACCGGGAGGCGGCGCGAATCTCAGCCGTTCGGCAACACGACCCCCACCCTCCGAGCGGCCATGAACAGACTCGCCGGCAAGCGTGTCCTCATCACCGGTGCGTCATCCGGGTTCGGAGCCGCCATGGCGCGGCGCTTCGCCGAGCGCGGATGCCACCTACTCCTTTCGGCACGGAGGGCGGAGCGCGTGGAGGCCCTGGCGGCCGAGTTGGGGAAGGCGCATGGCGTGGAGGTACGCGTCGATCGCCTCGACGTCACCGACCGCGACGCGGTGGCGGCGTACGTAGCGGATCTCGCGGCGACGAAGACGATCCCGGACATCCTCGTCAACAACGCGGGCAAGGCGCGCGGGCTCGACAAGCTGCACGAGGGGCGCATCGAGCACTGGGAGGACATGATCGACACCAACGTGAAGGGACTGCTGTACATGACGCGCGCGGTCGTCCCGCACATGGTCACCCGCAACTCGGGGCATGTGATCAACATTGGCAGCATCGCGGGTCACTGGACGTACCCCAAGGGCGCCGTCTACAACGCCACCAAGGCGGGTGTGAAGGCGATCACGGAGGGCCTCAACATGGACCTCCTCGGCACCAACATCCGCGTGTCGAGTGTGGACCCCGGCATGGCAGAGACGGAGTTCAGCGACGTGCGCTTCGACGGGGATGGGGGACGGGCCAAGGACGTCTACAAGGGAGTGAAGCCTCTCTCCGCCGACGACGTGGCCGACGTGATCATCTATGTGGCGGGCGTACCCGACCACGTCGATATCCTCGACGTCGTCATGATGCCGACCGCGCAGCGCGCGGCCACGCTCGTGCACCGAGAGGGGGCTTGAGCGAACGGGCCTCGAGCCCGACCACCCCATCCTCCGCGGCCAGACCCGCAGCGGAGGCGAATCGCGCACCGGCATCGGTAGCGGCCATGCCGGAGCCTGAACGCCCGCTTCTGATCGTGTTCACTCTCTGGCTGCTCGTGTTCTCGTCGGCGAGCCAGACGATGATCATCGCGCCGATTCTGCCGATGATCGGCGACGAGCTCGACATCGCGGACGCCGCGCTGGGCACGCTCGTGTCGGCCTACTCGATGATGGTCGCCGTCTTCGCCATCCTCGCCGGCCCGGTGTCGGACAAGATCGGGCGCCGACGCATCCTGATCCTCGGGTGTGCCGCGATGACGCTCGCGCTGATCCTGCACACCTTCGCCGTCGACTATTACTCCTTCCTGCTCGTGCGCGTGCTCGCCGGATCGGCGGGGGGCGTGCTCAGCGGCGCGGCCGCCTCGTACATCGGTGACGCGTTCCCGTATTCCAAGCGGGGATGGGCCACGGGTTGGATCATGAGCGGCTCCGCCTTCGGACAGATCGCGGGCATACCGCTCGGCATCGTGCTGGCAGGGCGCTGGGGCGTGTCGTCCCCCTTCTACGCGTTCGCCGCGACCATGGCGGTGACCGTGGGGCTGCTCTACTTCGGCGTGCCCCAGCCACCCGTGCGCCGCTCGGAACACCCGCTCACCGTGCGCCGAGCCGCAGCCGACTACATGGCCATGCTCCAGCGTCCCGAGGTCAGGTGGGCTGCGGCGGCCTTCTTCATGGCCTTCTTGGGGGTGTCGATCTTCGTCGTGTACCTGCCTACTTGGCTCGAACGCGACCTGGGTGCGACCGCGGACCAGATCGCGATCATGTTCCTCGTGGGGGGCATCGCCAACGTCGTCACCGGCCCGCAGGCGGGGCGCCTCTCCGACCGGGTCGGGCGACGCGGAATCATCCTGCTCGCGTGTATCGGCCTGTCCATCGTCATGCTGCTGACCATCCCCCTCGTGAACAGCCTGGTCAGCGCGTACGTGGTTTTCTTCCTCATCATGGTGCTGGTCGCCGCACGGGTCAGCCCCTTCTCAGCGCTCCTCACCGCACTCGTCCGGGACGACCGGCGGGGCTCCCTGATGAGCCTCACCGTGGCGCTGGGACAGATGGGGTTTGCGCTCGGGGGCGCCCTGGCCGGCCCCCTGTATGCGGGGGCTGGGTACTTCTCGAACGCCTTGGTCGGCGCGGTGTTCGTCCTCGGAATGGGGCTCATCGTCTGGTACCGGATCCCCGAGCCGCCGGCCTGCTGAGCCCCTGACGGGCCCTTCCGCGCCCCTGTCGCGCCCCCGCCCCGTCTTTATCTTCCCGATTCCTGCGGTCGCCATCCTCCGAAGGCAGCCCATTTCTTGAGTTCCGACCCCTCGCGGACCGTCCGCGTCCTGTACGTGGAGGACGCCGTCGACCAGGCCCTGCTGGTGAAGGCGTTCTTCAGCGCCATCGGCGGGTTCGCGGTCACCCACGCGCAGGATGGCGATTCGGCACTCAAGCTGATCGCGGGGAAGCCCTTCGACATCCTCGTCACCGACCTGAACCTGCCCGGCGCCGACGGCTTCGCGCTCATCAAGGCCTTCCGCGCCAAGTACCGGCGCATGCCGATCCTGGTCACCACCGGATACACCCAGGCGGAGTACGAAGAGCAGGCGCTCCGGGCGGGCGCGGATCAGGTGATGATCAAGCCGCTCGACCAGGGCGACTTCGTGGCGCGCGTGCGCGCGATGGCCGCCGCCAGTCAGGCCCCCGAGGAGGACGAGCCGGCAGTCGTCCTTGCCATCGAAGGGAAGTTGGGGGATGCCGAGATGGGGTGCGGCGGCACACTCATGGCGGAGATCGCCAAGGGCCATGTGGTGGTCCTAGTCCCGATCTGCCGCACCGAACAGGACGCGAGCGCCGAGGAGCTGAAGGCCGCGACGATCGCCGCGAAGATCTTGGGCGTCGAGCTGCGCGTCGATCGCACACTGTTCGGGAACGTCGAAGGTCAACGCGACCTCATCGAGCGAACCCTGAACGAGTTGCGCCCCACGGTGGTCTTCATGCCCGCGCGTGACGATCGCGACCTCTCCCGCCGCGACGCCGCCCGGGTCGCCGAAGCGGCGACGAGCGAGGTCGGCACGGTACTCGCCTATGAGACCGCGACCACCGGGCTCGAGTTCACTCCTTCGCGCTTCAACGACATCCGCGCCGAGATGGTGCTCAAGATGGAGGCCCTGGCAGCGTACCAAGCCGTCGGTGCTCCGCGGGCCGACCTGCGCCCTCGCATGGCTCAGGCCTATGCTCGCTATTGGGGGCGCTACAAGGACTTCACGGAAGTCGAGGCCTTCGAGCAAGTCCGCGGAGAAGAAGACTGATGGCCGGCCCCCAGCATCTGGACTTCGAGCGGCACATCGTCGAGATCCAGGCCCAGATCGACAAGCTGCTCGACCTCGCGGAACGTCGGGGAATCGACGTATCGGAGGAGGTCGAGAGCCTCCGCGCCAGGCTCCAGGAGTTGAAGGAGCAGACCTACGAGAACCTGAGCGCCATGGAGCAGGTGCTCGTGGCGCGGCACCCGCGCCGTCCCTACACCCTCGATTACGTCGAACGCTTTTGCGAAGACTGGGTGGAGCTGCACGGGGACCGCGCCTTCCGCGACGACGAGGCCATCGTCGGGGGGTGGGCGCGCCTGAAGGGCCGAACCGTCATGCTCATCGGCCAGCAGAAGGGCCGCGACATGAAGGAGAACCTCCGGCGCAACTTCGGCAGCGCGCACCCCGAGGGGTACCGCAAGGCGCTGCGGCTCATGCGCCAGGCAGAGAAGTTCGGCCGACCCGTGGTCACCTTGATCGACACACCCGGAGCGTATCCGGGGGTGGGCTCCGAGGAGCGTGGCATCGGCGAGGCAATTGCGATCAACCTGCGCGAAATGGCGCGCCTGCGCGTACCCGTCGTCTCCGCGGTCATCGGTGAGGGCATGTCCGGCGGTGCACTCGGCATCGGCGTGACCGATCGGATCCTGATGATGGAGCACGCCATCTACTCGGTGATCTCTCCCGAGGGGTGCGCGGCGATCCTCTGGCGATCGGCAGAGCACCGTGAGGACGCGGCGCGGGCGTTGAGGCTGACGGCGAAGGACCTGCACGACATGGGAGTTTGCGACGAGGTCGTGCCCGAGCCGGTCGGCGGCGCCCACACGAATTGGGATGAGGCCGCCGAGAATCTGGCGGCTGCGCTCGAACGGAGCCTCGCCGAGCTGTCGAAGCTGCCGGTGGAGCGCTTGCTCGAGGAGCGCTGGGCCAAGTACGACGCGATCGGCGCCTGGCGCGAGGCTTAGGCCGTGCCGGAGTTCGTCGAGGTCCGCTTCAAAGGAACCCGGAAGGGCTACTACACGTCCACGGACGTCGACCTGCACCCGGGCCGCCATGTCATCGTGGAGGCCGAGCGCGGGGAGGACTTGGGTGAGGTCTCCGCCCTAGGCGCGATAGCGGAGCGGAAATGCTCCACGTCGGGCGGCTGCGCGACGCCCACCCCCGAACAGCGTGTGCTCCGGATCGCGCGTGAGGACGAGGTGGGTCGCCTCGAGTCGCTGCGCGAGGACGAGCACAAGGTGCGGGAGCGCAGCCGCAAGCTGGTCGTGAAGCACGATCTCAAAATGAAGATCACCGAGGCTGAGTGGCAGTTCGACCGCGCGAAGCTCATCATCTATTTTACCGCTGAGAAGCGCGTCGACTTCCGCCAGCTCGTGCGTGAGCTCGCGCGTACATTCCGCACGCGCATCGAGCTCAAGCAGATCGGGGTGCGCGACGAAGCCGCCCTCCTCGGTGGAGTCGGACGCTGTGGCCGGGAGCTGTGCTGCTCGACCTGGCTCCCCGAACTGAAGCCCGTTTCGCTGCAACTGGCCAAGGATCAGCGACTGTCGCTCAATCCCGCTCAGATCAGTGGATGCTGCGGGCGTTTGATGTGCTGCCTCATGTACGAGCACCGGACCTACGTCGAGGCCCGGCGCCGATTCCCCAGGGAAGGCCGTACAGTGCGAACCTCGCTCGGCGAGGAGCGCGTGGTCTCCGTGGACATCTGGCGGGACACCGTGTCGCTGAAGGGTGTGGATGGGGACAGGCGCACGCTGGCTCTGGAGGATCTCAAGGCGGAGGTCGGACGCTCGCGCGGGCGTGGTGCCGAGGACATGGCACGAGAGGGCACATGACTCGGCGACGTAGGTACCTGACCACGCCGATCTACTACCCCTCGGGCGAGCCCCATATCGGCCACGCGTACACGACCATCCTGTCCGACGCGCTCGCACGCTTCGACCGCCAGGACGGCGTCGACGTCTTCTTCCTCACCGGCACGGACGAACACGGCCAGAAGATGCAGGACGAGGCCGCGCGTCGGGGCATGTCGCCCATGGCGCTGTGCGACCTCATGTCCGCCAAGTTCGCCGACGCGTGGGAGCGCCTGGAGATCTCGCACGACCGCTTCATTCGTACCACCGAGGCCGAGCACAAAGCGGTGGTGCAGGCCGTGCTCGCACGCCTTTGGGAGCGTGGGGAGATCTACGAGGGCAAGTACACGGGCTGGTACTGTGTGCACGAGGAGCGCTACTGGACCGAGAAGGACCTCGGGCCCGACAAGACGTGTCCGGACTGTCGGCGCCCCGTTCAGCACGTCGAGGAGAAGAACTACTTCTTCCGCATGGGGAGCCACCAGGAGGCCCTCGTGCGGCACATCGAGGCCAACCCGGACTGGATCGTACCCGCGGTTCGCCGGAACGAGGTCCTCGGATTCCTGCGTCAGCCACTCGGCGACCTTTCGATTTCCCGGCCGGTCAGCCGGCTCTCGTGGGGCATTCCCCTACCCTTCGATACCGAGCACGTCGCCTACGTCTGGGTCGATGCTTTGGTGAACTATGTCACCGCATCGGGTGCGATCGATCCGGCAGCCCCCGTGGGCGCGCAAGGCTTCGACGACGTGAGCGCGTCGTGGTGGCCGGCGGACCTGCACGTGATGGGGAAGGACATCCTGACCACGCACGCCGTGTATTGGCCCACACTACTCATGGGGGCCGGTCTACCGCTCCCGCGACAGATCCTCGCGCACGGATGGTGGGTCGTGGGCGAGACGAAGATGTCGAAGTCTCTCGGCAATGTGATCGACCCGCTCGCGCTGCGGGAGCGCTTCGGCCCTGACGCGGTTCGCTGGTTCCTGCTCCGCGAGATGCCCACGGGATCGGACGCGTCGTACACGCCCGAGCGCTTCGTGGCGCGCTACGACGAGCTGGCCAACGTGCTGGGCAACCTGGCCAGTCGGGTCATCGCGATGATCGACAAATATCGAGAGGGGGTCGTTCCGGCAGCGCGGACCAGCGCGTTGGACGGCCGGATCTCCGCCACGGTGGCGGCCGTGCGCAGCTCCATGGCGAAATACCATGTGCACGAAGCGCTGGGCGCGGCCATGGAGCTTGCCCGCGACGCGAACGGCTGGGTGGAGGAGCGCCAACCGTGGGCCCAGGCGAAGCAGCCGGCAACGGCCGCCGACCTGGATGAGACGCTGGCTACCCTCGCGCGGACCCTGGTCTCCCTGGCCGCCCTCTTCCAGCCGGTCGCTCCCGCCAAGATGGCAGATCTCTGCTCGAGGCTCGGAATCGACGGGGTGCCCACCCTGGCGGAAGCAGAAACCCTGGTTCTAGCCGGCAGAAAAGTGAGGAAGGACGCCCCGCTCTTCCCCAAGATCGAGACCCCCTTCGAGTAGCGTCCCAAAACCGGACACTCCCCCTGGTTGTCGCCGGGACGACGATCCTGGAAAGCTACGGGAAAGTTGCTTGACACCCCCGGAAGTGGGCCCGTAGCTTTGATTTTCGTCCCCCCCTGGAGCATGCGCGGTACCAGGCACGATTCGACCACAGAGCAACCAGGCGGGGCGCATGGCTGGAAACAGGTGGACCTTCCTCATCATGCGAGGTGAGGACAGTCCGGTCAGACAGTACTCCTTCCCTGCACGCATCCTCCGCGTCGGGGTCGTGGCCGGTTCGCTCGTCTCGATGGCGGTTCTGGGCTTCGGTATTACGTCTGGCATCGAAGGGGTTGGACGCCTCCAGGCTCGTCATCTCAGGGCCCGTAACGACGCGCTCGAGCAGGAACTGGCCCGTTTCGGCGACCGCATCCAGGCCCTCGAAGGGGTTCTCGACCAGGTCGCGGCCAACGACGCGAACTTCCGCAGCATCGCCGGCCTCGAAGTCATCGATCCCGAAGTCCTCCAGGCCGGTGTCGGCGGCCCGGGGCTCGGCTCCCCGGAGAGCTCGCCGCTCTGGGAGCTCGATAGCGAGATGGCGCAAACCGCCTTTGCCAGCTCGTACGATCTGAGCGCGCTCGAACGCCGGGCGCGACTCCTCTCCGAGAGCATCGATGAAGCGACCGGAGCGGTGTCCGCGAATCGGGAGAGGCTGGAATCGCTCCCCTCGATTCTGCCGACGGACGGCTGGCTCACGAGCCGCTTCTCGGCTGCCCGCATGCACCCGATCCACAACCGTCCGCTCCCGCACGAGGGCATCGACATCTCGGCCCCGCGTGACACGCCGATCTTCGCGGCAGCCAAGGGACGCGTCGTCGAAGCCGGTTGGGTCGCCGGTTACGGCCTCGCTGTGGAGATCGACCACGGCTTCGGCCTCACCACGCTCTACGGCCACGCGTCGCGCCTGATCGCGCAGAAGGGCCAGGAAGTCCTCCGCGGCGACATGATCGCTCGCGTTGGCAGCACCGGAATCTCGACTTCGTCCCACCTGCACTACGAGGTGCGTGTCGAGGGCGTGCCGCAGGACCCGGCGACGTACATCCTCCCGGAGACCATTCGCGACTAGCGCGGTGGTCGAAGTGGGCGGGTTGTACTAGGCTACCGCCATGAGAACCTTGCTCGCGCGTGCGCTCTCGCTCGTGGTCATGTCGGCGACCGCCTGCGGACCCGCCGAGGTCGTGGTGACCATGGAGATCGAGGTCCCCGACCCTGCGGGGGGTAACCCGATTCCGCGGGCGCTTTCACAGGTCGAAGTACGGCTGCTGCCATACGACCGGGACGCGGTCTTCGACTCGGCCGCCGCCGCGTATCCGACCCCCGAGCCGCAGGTGCCGGCTGAGCTGTTGGCGGCCCGCGAGCAGGTCCGCGCCGCCCAGTCCGAACTCGAGCAGGCCCAACTCCGCTCGAACGTTCTCCGCGACACGCTTCAGAGGCTCGGGGCGGCCATGGAACCTCTCAATCGGTCCAGCGCCGAGTATGTGTTGCTCTTCCGGGATTTCACGAGCCTGGAGAACCAGCTGCCGGGTGTCGAGCGGCAGGCGAACGCGGCGTTCGTACGCTTCGACAGCCTGCAGCGGGGTACGATTCGTGACGGCGATTCCGTCCAACTCCTGCGCGACAGCTGGAGCGACGGGGCGTTCGCAGACGTACCCGAGATCTTCGCAGCCAAGGTGGAGGCATCGAGACTCGAGGTGGCCGTGGACACCACGGACGCGAATGGAGTGGCACGTCAGCACCTCCTGGTGAGGCCCGGACAGTACTGGGTGCATGCCCGCTACGAGCTTCCCTACGTCGAGCTCTATTGGAACGTCCCCATCACGGTCGAACGGGGCGCACCCGTGCAGGTGCGGCTCACCCGCGAGAACGCCGAAGAGCGGATCATCCTCTAACGGGCGTGGCTTCTACCTTGGCATCCCGACCCAACCCCTCGTTCGAGGCGGATGCGGACAAGATCGGCTGGATCACGTTCGACGATCCCGACCGCCCGCTCAACGTCCTCACCGAGTCCGTCATGCGGCGCTTCGGAGAGGCGCTCGACGAAGCGCGTGCGGCCGGGCGTGAGGGGCGTATCGCGGCGCTGGTGATCCGAAGCGGGAAGCCCGACTCGTTCATCGCCGGCGCGGACATCGACGCGATCGCCTCCCTCACCGACCGCGACGACGCCGAGACCAAGATCCGCCTTGGCCAAGCGGTCTTCAACGACTTGGCCTCGCTGCCGATTCCCACCGTCGCGGCCATCCATGGCGTGTGCGTCGGCGGCGGGCTCGAGCTCGCGCTCGCCTGCACCTTCCGGGTGCTCTCCGATGCACGGAAGACGAGCCTCCAGTTCCCCGAGGTGATGCTCGGGATCCTGCCCGCCTGGGGAGGCACCACCCGGCTGCCCCGCCTCGTCGGGCTGCAGGCCTCGCTCGACATGCTGCTCACCGGACGCAAGACGGACGCGCAGAAGGCCAAGCGCATGGGGCTCGCGAGCGAGGTGGTGCCCGAGACTCTGCTCTTGACCAAGGTGCACGACTTCGCGCTCGCCGCGTCGCGGCGCCAGGGTCCGGAAGCCCCCAAGCGCAGCCTGAGCGCACGCCTGCTCGAGGGCACGCCACCGGGACGCAAACTCGTCTTGGCCATCGCGCGCAAGAAGGTCGTGGCGAGCACAGGAGGGCACTATCCCGCTCCATTGCGGATCTTGGATGTGCTCGACGCGCACATGACGGGACCTGTGGACGCGAGCCTCGCCGCCGAAGCGCGCGCCGCCGCCGACCTCGTGGTCTCTCCGGTCTGCAAGAACCTCGTGCACGTCTACTACTTGCGAGAGGGTGCCCGTAAGGGGGCCGGCCTCGCAGCCGAGGTCGCGCCCCACGAGGTGAAGACGATCGGGGTGCTCGGCGCCGGCGTGATGGGCGGGGGGATCGCCCACCTGGCAGCCGACAACGGAATCGGAGCGTACATGAAGGACATTCGGCACGAGGCGGTAACGGGCGGGCTGCAACATGCGCGCAGCCGGTTCGACAAGGCGGTCGAGAAGCGCCGGCTCTCGCGTCTTGAGGCGGCCCAGCGCATGGACCTCATCGGCGGAGGCCTGGACTTCCGCGGCCTCGCGGGCGCGGATGTCGTGGTGGAAGCGGTGGTCGAGCGTATGGACGTGAAGCGCGCGGTACTCAAGGAGACCGAAGCACACGTGAGCGCGGAATGTGTCCTCGCCACGAACACTTCGTCGCTCTCGGTCGACGGTATGGCCTCCGCTCTCAAACGACCGGAGCGCTTCTGCGGCATGCACTTCTTCAATCCGGTCGACCGCATGCCGCTGGTCGAGGTCGTGCAGGGCGCCACGAGCTCCGACACCGCCGTGGCGACGGTGCACGCGCTCGTGCTCCGCCTGGGCAAGGTGCCCGTGGTCGTGCGTGACGGCCCCGGCTTCGTGGTGAACAGGATCCTCGGGCCGTACCTCAACGAAGCGGGTCATCTGCTCGGGGACGGCGCTGGCATCGACGCGATCGACAAGGCGGCCAAGTCGTGGGGCATGCCCATGGGTCCCCTCCGGCTCATCGACGAGGTGGGTATCGACGTGTCGCGGCACGCAGGGGCATCGCTGCACTCCGCGCTCGGTGCGCGCCTCGCACCCTCCCCGGTGCTGCTGGCGCTCGGCAACACCAAGCGCCTCGGCCGAAAGGGGGGCGCAGGCTTCTACCTCTACGAGAAGGGGGAGGAGAAAGCGATCGACGAGACGGTGTACGCCGAGCTCGCATCGGTCGTCCCCCCGCGTCGTGAACTCCCCGAGGATCAGATCGTGAATCGTCTGGTGCTCGTCATGGTCAACGAGGCCGCGCGCGTGCTAGAGGAGCGGATCGTGTCGAGCGCGAGCGCCGTCGACTTGGCCATGATCATGGGGACCGGCTTCCCCCCTTTCCGCGGCGGCCTGCTCCGCTGGGCGGACTCCATCGGGCTCAAGGCCGTTCACTACGACCTGGAGGAGCTGCGCCAGGCGCTCGGCGATCGCTTCGCCCCCGCCCCGCTCATCGTGGAGCTGGCCGAGAACGGCGGCTCGTTCTATCGGGCGTTTCCGTGACCGCCCCTCCCGCGGGTCGCCCCGCCCGCGGTGGGGACGCGACACCCTACGCCGGCGTCATTCCCGCCGCGGGTGCCTCCAGCCGCATGGGTCGCCCGAAGGCGCTGCTCCCGGTGCAGGGGGAGTCCTTCCTCGCCCGGACTGTCCACGCACTCTCTCGAGGTGGCTGCTCCCCCGTGTGGGTCGTGTTGGCTGCCGGTGAACGCACCATGGCCGCCGAGGCGGAGTCCGCGGGGGCACGGGTGCTCTACAACCTCGACCCCGGCGAGGGACCGATCACGTCGCTCCGCATCGCGCTCGCCGCCCTCGACGAAACGACACCCGGAGTCGCTTACCTTCCGGTCGATCATCCGATGGTGCGTAGCGAAACGGTCGCGCAGCTCCTCGTTGCCTCTCGCGCGGCGGGCGCCGCGCTCACCGTGCCGATGCACGAAGGCAAGCGTGGCCACCCTGCCATCTTCGGGGCCGCGCTGTTCGACGAGCTCGCGGACCCCACGCTCGTGGGCGGTGCGCGCACGGTGGTCCACCGGCACCTCGACCGCGCGTTGAAGGTCGATGTCGCCGACTCCGGAGTTCTCGCCGACATCGACACGCCGGATGCCTACTCCCGCGTCCTGGGGGTCGGATGAGCGCGCTCTCCGCGGCCGACGTGGCGGAGTTGCTGCTCGCCACCGCCGAAGCCGGCGGCTCCGCGGCCGCAGCCGTCATCGTACGCGCGTCGGGCGCAGGGCTGACCGGTCGACGGATCGCGGTCACACGCGCCGCAAGCGACCGGGCCGGGATGCACGGAACGCTCGGCACCCCAGGGCTCGATGCCGCCGCGGTGGCGGTGCTCGACGAGATCCTCGACGCGCCACGCGGCCACGACGGCCTCCGTGAGATCCAGGCCGCGGGCGAGTCGGTGGAGCTCTATGTCGAGGTGCGCCGCCCGGTCCTCGAGCTCATCGTGGTCGGGGCCGGACACATCGCCCAACCGATGGCGCACATCGGCGCGCTGATCGGGTTCAAGGTCATCGTGCTCGACGACCGGCCCGATTTCGCCACGCGCGAGCGCTTCCCGGACGCCGACCGCGTGGTGCGCGGAGACTTCTCCGACCCTTTCGCCGACATCCCGTTGCACGAGCGCTCGCACATCCTGCTGGTGACCCGCGGGCACAAGTACGACTACGACTGCCTGGTGCGCGCGTTGCGTACGGATCCGCCGCCGGCCTACATCGGTATGATCGGGAGCCGCAGACGGGTGCGCGCGACCTTCGTGCAGCTGGTGGATGAGGGCTTCTCGATGGACCTGATCGAGCGGATCCACGCACCCGTCGGACTCGACATCGGCGCCGAGACCCCCGAGGAGATCGCGGTGGCCGTGGCGGCCGAGTTGATCATGCTACGCCGCGGGGGCACGGGCCTCCCGCTTCGGGGTGTGGAGAGGGTCGCGGAGCGGTTCTTCAGCCAGACTTCCGAGGAGTCGAAGTGACGCGCGAAGATGAACGGACCCTCACGGAAGCGCTCGCGACCATCGTCGAGACCAAGGGATCGACACCCAGGAAGGTTGGCGCGCGCATGCTGGTCGACCCGAGCCGCGGGCTCGTGGGCACCGTGGGGGGCGGGTGCGGCGAAGCCGAGGTGATCGAGGCGGCCCACCGAGTACTCGACACAGGGGTGCCCGAGCGGGTGCGCGTCGACCTGACCGACGATCTGCTCTCGTGGAGCCCCGCGGTGTGCGGCGGCATCATGGACATCTTCGTGGAACCGGTCTCCGCCGAACCTCGGGCGTGAGCGCCGCACGGCGCGCGCGGATCCACTACCGTCGCCTTCCCGACGACGAGCGGATCTTCGACCAACCCATCGTGCTCGAGCGCGAGGACGTGATCGTGACGCTCACGGATCCGCTCGTGATCGATCGAAGCCCTCCGGAGGGTGCCGGCCCGATGCTCGAGACGGGCTCACGCGTGCTGTGGTTCACGTTTCCCGGTCGCTGGCACGACGTCGGGCGATTCCACGCGCCCGACGGCACCTTCCGCGGCTATTACACGAACATCCTCACCCCGCCGCTGATGGACGGATCCAGTTGGCACACCACCGATCTCTTCCTGGACATGTGGTGCCCGGCGGCCGGTGGGGCGATGCTGCTCGACGAAGACGAGATGGCAGAGGCCCTCGCGCACGGACACATCGACCCCGACTTGGCGAACGTCGCGAGGGAAGAGGCGGACAGGCTACTCGCGTTGGCAACGCGGGGCGACTGGCCCCCCCCGATCGTGCTGGAGTGGACGCTCGAGCGGGCCCTGCGAACCGTCGGCGCCTAGGCGCCGTCCACCACGAACGCCGCGCAGAGTCGCGCGGGGTCCAAGTGGACCCTCGCGAGCACTGCGTCATCCTCGCGTAGGCAATCCACGAGTCGCTCGTGCGCCCTCAGCGACGCGACGGGGATCTCGATCTCCTCGGAGTGGAACGCTCCACCGTCGGCGAACACCAGCCGCACCTTCACGGTCCCCTTGCTCATGTCCGGCTGGCCTTCAGTCGCCCAATTTCGGGCAGAGTAGCGAGGAAGATGAGTGTGATGATGATGGCGGAGGCCACGCAGTACTGGCACCACGCCTGGATCACCGCCGCTTCCAGGTAGGTGAGATACCCAGAGAACGCCACGCCGAACGCAGAGCCCGACAGCAAGAGCGCCGCGATCGTACGCGAAGCTCGCTGGGGGGGCTGGAGCCCGATCAAAGAGAGCAGGAAGAGCGCCGTGTACCCCCCGACTCCGATCGCCGATACGGGCACGCCGCCGATGCGAGCGTACTCGCTCGACTGGACCGTGGCGCAGTCTCCCACGCCACAGACGATCGGGCCCGTGAGTCCGGCGTTGTGCGCCCACAGATAGATGGCCACGAAGAATCCGATCAGCGACAGCACGCTGACCAGCATACGATTGAGCGGCGGTCCTGGAACCGCGCCGGTGACCTCGCTCATGCGACCCGAGCGGAGCGCTACGCGCCCTCGTTCGGGGTCAGCAGGTCGTCGATGTACGCCTCGAGCGACTGGAAGTCCCAGTTCAGGATGTTGCGGGGCACCCCACCCTGCTCGACGATGATCGTCGGCGTTCCGCGCACGCCAAGCTGCATACCGAGCTCCATGTTCGCCGTCACGACTTCGGCGTGCCGGTCACTGCGCAGGCAGGAAGCGAACTCCCCCTCGTCGAGCCCAAGCGAGGAAGCATACTCGATGAAGGTGCCCTCGGCGTTGACCTCGGTCGCCCACCGCGTCTGGTTCCGGAACAGGTTGTCGTGGTACTCCCAGTATTGGTCCTGATCGCCCGCGCAGCGAGCGGCGCGAGCGGCGAGGAACGCGTGTTGGTGCGCCTCGATGATGGGCCAATCGTAGTAGATGAACTTCGCCTTGCCGGACTCGATGAGCGCCAGCTCCACCTGGGGCTTCACCTGCGTGGCGAACTGCTGACACGCGGGGCATTGGAAGTCGCCGAACTCGATGATCGAGACCGTCGCGTTCGGGTCCCCCTTGGTCATGCCCTGGGCGAGTTCGACGAGCCGGTTGATATCGTCCAGGCCCTCCACGATGATCGGCTCGGAGACCGCGCCACCCGAGCCCGATCCGACCGTGTAGCCGACGGCGCCGATACCGATCACGGCCACGACGCCGAGGACGATGTACAGCTTCTTCATGTCCCCACCGCCGTCGCGGGCCTGTCTCCGCTCTTCGCTTCTGGACACGTCGGGCTCCTTCGGATCGATCCGGCTCGGGTATGGTCTACAAGAGCGCCCTCACCACCGGTGGGCGCAAGTCGGGCGCCGTAGAAGGACGCCCGAGAGGCCCAAGATGTTCCCGTCCCGGCCCCCGATCAAGCCGAGGAGGGGGAGCGCGCCGACCTACGCGGTGAGCAGCGCGACGACCTGCTCCGTTACAGAAAAATCGGCGAGTACGTGGTCCGCACCGGTCGCCTCGAGCTGCGTGGTCGAGAACAGGCCCGTGGCAACGGCGAGCGTGCGCATACCCCCAGCGCGGCCACACGCCACGTCGCGGGGCGTGTCGCCCACGATGACCGCCTGCGCGGGTTCGATCGCGCGACCCCAGTGCTCCCGGGCCCGTCCCAGCGCGATCGCCGGCAGCTCGTCCCGCTCCTCGTGATCGGAGCCGTAACTGCCGACCCCGAAGCGGTCCCAGAGCCCGGCCGAGCGAAGCTTGAGTTCGGCCCCCCCCACGATGTTCCCGGTGACGAGGCCCACACGAACGTCGTCCCGTTGGGCCAGATCATCGAGCAGCTCGGGCACCCCGGGCAGCACCGTCATCGCCTGGTGCTCGAGCCCCGCCTCCAGGTGCCCCAGGTAGCGGTCCCAGAGCTCCGGGAGGCCACGGTCGATCGTACCCCGATCGAGCCCCGCGCCCACCAGGATCTCCCGCGCGATCTGGGGATCGGTCTTGCCGGCGAAGCTCACCTTGTCGGCGGCACCCTCGGTCCCGAAGGTCTGCTCGAGGGCCATGACGAACGCCCTCTTCGCTGGCCCACCCCATACCAACGTGCCGTCGATGTCGAACAGGATCAGGCGACGCATGGCTCGACGATCAGAGAAGTTGGCGCAGAAAGAGCGGGTCGAGGTTGCCGCCGCTCACCACCACGGCCACGCGACCACCGTGCACCTCGATCTTCCGCGACATGATCGCCGCTACGGCCGCTGCCCCGCTGAACTCGACCACCACCTTGTGTCGCTCGACGAGCGAACTGGTCGCATGTCGGATCGCTTCGTCGGTCACTGTGACGACGTCGTCCACGAGATCGCGCGCGTGCTCGAACGTGAGCTGGCTGACGATGGACGGTGCCAAGCCATCGGCAATCGTCTCCACGTGGCCGAGCAGCGCCGGCGAGCCATTGTCGAGCGCGGCGCGCATGGCCGCCGCTCCCACCGGCTCGACACCGATCACCTTCGCCTTCGGATGCAGGCGCTTCAGGGAGGCCGCCACGCCCGAGAGCAGCCCGCCGCCACCGGCCGGGACCAAGACGTAGTCCACGTCCGGCCACTCCTTGGCGATCTCGAGGCCGACGGTTCCCGCACCCGCGATGATGTGCCTGTGGTCGAAGGGGGGGACGATGACGAGCCGCTCCTGCTTGGCGATCTCTTCGGCGCGCGCCCGGCGCTCCACCGACGTGGTGCCCTCGAAGACCAGTTCGGCCCCGAACCGCTCGGCACCGTCGCGCTTCACTTTCGGGGTGGTCGTCGGCATCACCACGACCACGCGCACACCGCGGAGCTTACCGGCCAGAGCGACCGCCTGCCCGTGATTGCCCGATGAGTAGGTGATGATGCCGTGAGCCACCTGATCGTCGGAGAGCTGCGACACGAAGTTGTGCGCCCCCCGGATCTTGAAGGAGCCGGCGCGCTGGAGGCTCTCGAACTTCAGGCGGACGGGTGCATCCGCGATCTCGGAGAGGAAATCCGAGTGGATGAGCGGCGTGGGCACCGCGATGCCTACGAGACGGCGCGCGGCGGCCTCGATCTCCTTGAGGCCCACCAGGCCCTCGCCGTGCATCACCTGGCTCACTCCGTGCCCGCTTCGGCGCCCGCTTCGCTATCCTCGGTGAGGTCCTCGCCCACGCCCTCGACCGGCTCGTCTTCGGTGACGACGCGCGCGACGTCCACCACGGTGTCGCCCTCGTCGAGGTTGACCAGCTTGACCCCCTGCGTCGCGCGTCCGATCAGCGAGATCTCCGCGACGCGTTGCCGGTTCACTACGCCCTGGCGGGTGACGACCATGAGCTGCTCGTCCTCGCGCACGGACTTCACGGCCACCACGCGGCCCGTCTTGTCGGTGGTCCTCAGATTGATGACGCCGAAGCCGCCCCGTCCCTGGAGGCGGTACGCGTCCACCTCGGTGCGCTTGCCGAGACCCTTCTCGGCCACCACGAGGAGCGTCGAGTCGGGGCGCACCACGACCATGCCGATGACGACATCCTCGTCGCGCAGTCGGAGCCCACGCACACCCTCGGCCGAGCGCCCCATCGTCCGCACGTCGGATTCCTTGAACCGGATCGCCATTCCGTCGCGACTCGCGAGGACGATCTCGTCCTCGCCGGAAGTGATCTCGACCGAGATCAGCTCGTCGTCATTGCGAATGTTGATCGCGTTCAGGCCGACGTTCCGGATGTTGCCGTACGCGGAGAGCACCGTCTTCTTGACCACCCCGAGGCGCGTCCCGAAGAGCAGATACTGGTCGTTCCGGAAGTCACGCACGGGCACGATCGCGGCGATCTGCTCGTCGTCGGAGACGTTGAGCAAGTTCACGATCGGCTTGCCCTTCGAGGTGCGCCCCCCCACCGGGAGCTCCCACACCTTCTTCCAGTAGCACATGCCCCGACGGGTGAAGATCATCAGGTAGTCGTGGGTCGAGGCCACGAACATGTGCTCGACCCAGTCCTCGTCCTTGGTCTCCATGCCGCGCAGGCCGCGGCCACCGCGCCGCTGGGCGCGGTACGTGTCGACCGTGAGGCGCTTCACGTACCCCTGGTGGGACACGGTCACCACCATGTCCTCCTCGACGATCAGGTCTTCGACGTCGAAGGAGCCCACGGCGGCCGTGATCTGAGTGCGGCGCTCGTCGCCGTACTTCTCGGCGATCTCCCTCAGCTCGTCCTTGAGGATTCCCATGCGCACGGCCTCTGAGCCGAGGATGCGGCGCAACTCCTCGATCTGCGCGCGGACCTCGGTCAACTCCTCCTCGAGCTTCTCGATCTCGAGGCCGGTGAGGCGCGCGAGCCGCATGTCGAGAATCGCCTTGGCCTGGCGCTCCGACAGATCGAACGTCGCTTGCAGGTCACGCGACGCCGACTCCGTATCCTCGGAGCCACGGATGATCTTGATCACCTCGTCGATGTTGTCGACGGCGATCTTGAGGCCCTCGAGGATGTGCTCCCGCTCGAGCGCGCGGGCGAGGTCGAACTCGCTTCGCCGCACGATGACCACGAGCCGATGATCCGTGAAGTGTCGGATCATCTCGCGTAGCGACATGATCTTCGGCTGGCCGTCCACGAGCGCGAGCAGGATCGTGCCGAACGTCGACTGCATCTGCGTGTGCTTGAAGAGCTGATTCAGCACGATGTGCGGCACGGCGTCGCGCTTCAGCTCGATGACCACGCGCATACCGTCGCGATCGGATTCGTCGCGCATGTCCCGGATGTCGACGATCTTCTTGTCGCGCACGAGCTCGGCGATCTGCTCGACGAGGCGCGACTTGTTCACCATGAACGGGATCTCGTTGATGACGATCCGTTCGTAGTTGTTGTCGACCCGCTCGATCTCGGCGCGCGCGCGCATGACGATGCGGCCCCGCCCGGTCCGGTAAGCGTCACGCACACCCTCGAGGCCGCACACGAACCCGCCCGTGGGGAAGTCGGGGCCCTTCACGATCGCCTCGAGCTCGTCCTGGGGCAGCTGCGGATCTTCCATGAGGGCGATGGCCGCATCCACGATCTCGCGCAGGTTGTGCGGAGGGATGTTCGTGGCCATACCGACCGCGATGCCCGACGACCCGTTGATGAGCAGATTGGGCGCCTTCGATGGGAGCACCGTCGGCTCGTCGCGGCTCCCGTCGAAGTTCGGCGTGAAGGCGACGGTCTCCTTGTCGATGTCCGCGATCAGCTCCATCGCGAGGTTGGTCAGCCGTGCCTCGGTGTACCGGTACGCCGCCGCGGGATCACCGTCGACGGAGCCGAAGTTTCCCTGACCGTCGACGAGGGGATAGCGAAGCGAGAAGTCCTGCACCATGCGCACCATCGAGTCGTAGACCGCGATGTCGCCGTGCGGGTGGTATTTACCGAGCACGTCGCCGACGACGGTCGCGCTCTTCTTGTACGCGCGACCGGGCGTCATGCCCGCTTCGCTCATCGCGTACAGGATGCGGCGGTGCACGGGCTTGAGACCGTCCCGCACGTCGGGGAGGGCTCGCTGTACGATCACGCTCATCGAGTAGTCGATGAACGATTCCCTCATCTCGTCTTCGAGCAGCCGGGCTAGGATCTTCTGGCCCGATCCACCGCCTGCGAGCTCGCGCTCGTCACTCATTCGAACTCATCCTCGATATCCTGAGATGGGGCCCGGATCGGACGCGTCCGAGAGCCGTCCGTCGCTCGCGAGCGAGGCGGGAGCAGCCTGCACCGGGGCGTCGGCGCGGCGTGTTCGCGAGGGGGTTTCGGGCACCCGAAAAAATAACCCCGGAGCGCGGGGCGGAGAACCCCGGGGAAGCCCCGTGGCACAAGGGATTTCAAGGGCTCGGGGGACCCGAGCTAGACGGCGGCCGCGCTCCCGCGCAGGACCTCGGCCAGAAAGCGTCCCGTGGCGCTCTCCGGCACCCCCGCGACGGACTCCGGGCGCCCCATCGCC
>JBEBGN010000288.1:0-2376 GCA_040081395.1 Longimicrobiales bacterium | reverse complement strand
CGACTCGGGACGCCTTCTGGGGCTCGAGGGCGTGCTGGAGGTGATCCCCGTCACGCACCCGTACAAGCAGGTCTCGCGCGAATGGCGCGAGGCCGACACAGTGGTCACCCTCGCCAACGGCACCCGGATCGGTGGGTCGGAGGTCGTCGTGATGGCGGGACCCTGTGCGGTCGAGGGCGCGGGTCCGATCCTCGACATTGCTCACCGACTTCGCGACATGGGCGCGACGGTGCTGCGCGGTGGTGCGTTCAAGCCGCGCACGTCGCCGTACGCGTTCCAGGGACTCGGGCTGGAGGGCCTGGAGCAGCTCGCCCGGGCGCGCGAGGCCACCGGGATGGCCGTCGTCACCGAAGCGCTCGACCCGGAGGGGGCCGATCTCGTGGCACAGTACGCGGACATCATCCAGATCGGCGCGCGCAACATGCAAAACTACCCGCTGTTGCGCCGCGCAGGGCGGACGGGAAAGCCCGTGCTGCTGAAGCGTGGGCTCGCCGCGACGATCGACGAACTCCTGCTCGCCGCCGAGTACATTCTCGCGGAAGGGAACGGGGACGTAATCCTGTGCGAGCGCGGCATCCGGAGCTTCGACACCCACACGCGGAATCTGCTCGACCTCACAGCGATCCCTGTGGTGAAAGCGCTCTCGCACCTGCCCATCATCGCGGACCCGAGCCACGGCACTGGGCTGCGGGCGAAGGTCACGCCGATGGGGCGGGCGGCGATCGCCGCGGGGGCGGACGGGCTGATCGTCGAAGTGCATCAGAATCCTCCGAAGGCGATGTCGGATGGCGCCCAGTCGCTCTACCCCGAGCAGTTTGGCGACCTGATGGAACAGATCACGGTCATCGCGCGCGCGATCGGCCGCGATGTGACCCCCCCGCTCGGAAGACCCAGCGGCGGCTGAGGCGGACCTGCGGCGAGTCCCCGGGAGCCATGGAGGCGTCCCCCACGGCTCGACATCGTCCGCCCATGTCTGTGACCCCCAGCCACCCCCCGCATGCGCTCGGCCGATTCGGTGAGGCCAAGGCGCGCGCGTGGCTCGTGAGTCACGGTTGGACCATCGAGGCGAGCAACTACCGCTTCGGACGCAGGGAAGTGGACGTGGTCGCCCGGCGAGGTCCCCTGATCGCATTCGTGGAGGTGAAGACGCGCGCAGGTCCGGGATACGGCGCGCCCGAGGAAGCGGTGACGCGCCTCAAGCGTCGCGAGATCGAGATCGTGGCGGGGGACTACCTGTGGAGACACCGACTCGACGAGGTCGATGTGCGCTTCGACGTGATCGCCGTCACGGTGGCTGGCCGCGATGTGCGCGTCGAGCACATCGAGGATGCGTGGAGGCCGGACCGGCCGCGTTGACCGGGTCGGACCCCCCGGGTAGCTTCGTCGTGCCCCAGGTCCGCAGGGCGCAAGCTCACGAATCCCGTCAGGGCCCCGCAGGCAGCAGCGGTAAGTGCGGTGAGCGTCGCTGCGGGGTGCCTGGGGCATTTTCTTGGTTCCCAGGGTACTCGAGCCGAACGCCACAATCGATTGGCCCACATAGCTCTAGCCACGAAGTACCGACCCCGCACCTTCGCGGACGTGGCGACGCAGGAGCACGTTTCCGATACGCTCCGGAGCGCGGTGGCGAGTGGACGGGTCGGCCATGCCTACCTCTTCTGTGGGCCTCGCGGGGTGGGAAAGACCACCCTCGCGCGGGTGCTCGCGATGGCCCTCAACTGCCCCGAGCGCACGGCCGAGGGTGAGCCCTGCGGAGTGTGTGACAGCTGCTCGCGCATCTGGGGTGGCCACACCGCGCTCGACGTCGTCGAGATCGACGCGGCCTCGAACCGTGGCGTCGACGATGCCCGCGAGCTGCGCGAGCGGGCCCACTACGCGCCGTCGGCCGAGGGACGCCACAAGGTCTACATCGTCGACGAGGCGCACATGCTCACGCGCGAGGCTTGGAACGCCTTGCTCAAGATCCTCGAGGAACCCCCTCCGCGCGTGATCTTCGTCTTCGCCACCACGGAGCCGCAGAAGATCGCGTTGTCAGCGGCCCCGATCCTGTCGAGGTGCCAGCGCTTCGACTTCCGCAGGATCGGCGTCAGCGACATCGTCGAGCGGCTGAGAGGTGTCCTGGGCCGCGAGGGCGTGGCCGCTCCGGAGGACGCGTTGCGCATCGTCGCCCGGAAGGCGGACGGGGGCATGCGCGACGCGCTCTCGTTGCTCGACCAAGTGATGTCGCTCACCGGGGGCGAGGTCGACGCGGACTCGGTGCGCCGCGTGTTGGGCTTGGTGGAGGAGGAGCGCTACATCGAGTTGCTCGATGTGCTCGCCGAGGGTCGGCACGGGGACATCTTCGGCCTCGTCGATCGCTTGGTGGACGAAGGGTACGAT
>JBEBGN010000128.1:0-9252 GCA_040081395.1 Longimicrobiales bacterium | reverse complement strand
TTCCTGCTGTCGCGGGGCATGTCGTGCGGGACGATCATCGCCGCGCCGGCGGTCGTCTTCAGCGCCATCTGGGGCATCCCGGTCGCGTGGAGCGTCGCGCTCATTGGCGTGCCCACAGTGATCTACACCATGGTGGGGGGCGTGCAGGCGGTCGCGTGGGCGGACGTGAAGCAGATGGTGCTCATCGTCGTGGCCCTGGTCGCTCTCATGGTCGTGCTGCTGTTGGAGCTGCCCGTCAGCCCGCACGAGGGCCTGCGCATCGCGGGCGCCACGGGGCGCCTTCAGCCGTTCGACTTCTCGTTCGACGTGACCGAGACGTACACGTTCTGGTCCGGCCTGATCGGCGGGACCTTCCTGATGCTCTCGTACTTCGGGACCGACCAGAGTCAGGTGCAGCGTTTCCTCACCGCGAAGTCCGTGGACGAGGCGCGGAGCAGCCTGCTCATGAGTGCGTACTGGAAAATCCCGCTCCAGGCCCTGGTCCTGTTCGTCGGCGTCGGCGTCTTCCTGTACTACCAGTTCGTGCGGCCGCCCCTGCTATACAACCCGGCGCACGAGGCCGCGGTGGTGGCGGAGCGAGGCGACGAGTACGCCGCCCTCGACGCGCGCTACCAGCAGGCGTTCGTCGAGCGGCAGGGCGCGGCGCTGGCCGTCGCGGACGCGCCAGATGAGGTCGCGGAAGCGGCATCTCGCCAAGCATTCCTGGCGCGCGAAGCCGAGCTGCAGGCGATCCGCGCCGAGGCCACGGCGCTCGCGGGCGATGTTACCGGCGAGCCGACCGGCGACGTGAACTACATCATTCCGCGCTTCGTGCTCAACGAGCTGCCGATCGGCCTGGCAGGGCTCTTCATCGCCGGGGTGATGGCGGCCGCCATGTCGAGCATCGCCGCGGAGTTGAACTCACTAGCCACCGCCACCGTGATCGACTTCTACCAGCGCTGGTGGCGACGCGAGGCGGACGACGCCCACTACTTGCGTGTGTCGAAGGGCGCCACCGCGTTCTGGGGCCTGTTCGCGTGCATCGTCGCAACCTATGCAGCCACGCTCGGTTCGCTCATCGAGGTGGTGAACCAGTTCGGCTCGTTCTTCTACGGCTCGATCCTCGGTGTCTTCCTGCTGGCGATGGTGCCACGCGCACGCGCACGCGGCGCGTTCCTCGGCCTGGTCGCCGGGATGACCGCCGTAGGCTTCGTGGCCTTCCGCACCGAGGTCGCCTACCTCTGGCAGAACGTGATCGGGGCGGTGGTGGTGCTCGCCGTGGGGGTCGCGTTCAGCGGGGGTTCGGCCGAGCCCGCGAAGGCCTAGCCTCGCGGTGCACTACGGCCGCGCGGAGAATGCGCGCCAAGCCGCTGGGTCGAGAGAGATGAGGTTGGCGAACAGTCGGTAGGGACCCGACACGCCATCGGCCCACTGCCTGAAGAACGAGAGCGCTGTGTAGACGAACACGCCCTCGCCTACCGAGGCCACCAGCAGGGAGCCTCGCTGAGGTGGCTCCCCCGGATCGTTCATCTCGAGGAGGGGCCAGTAGGCATCGTCCCATGCCTCGGCGAAGTACAGACCTCGCTCTTGGACCCAGCCGTCGAAGTCGGCGGCCCCGATACGATTGGGTGTGGTGAGCACCGGAGCCTCCGGCGCCAAAACACGGACGGGCGCGCGCTCGTCGGCGACGCGTGGGGATGCCCTGCCCACCTCGAGCGGCACGGGGGGCAGGCCACCCAGCGACTCACGGTTGTACTGTGCGATGACGGTGCCGCCTTCGCGTGCGAAGTCGAGCAGCTGGTCCGCGGCGGCACGCACGTCCGCGCGCGCCTCGACCGCGCGCACGCCGAGCACGATCACATCGAAGTCCCCGAAGTCGCCGTTCCGCACCCGATCCTCGTCGAGCAACTCGACGTCGGCGCCGAGCTGACGGATCGCCTCTGGGCCGTCATCACCCGAGCCCATCACGTAGCCGACGCGGAGGCCTTCAGCGACCACCACCGGAATGACACTGATGCGCGCCTCGGCGGGGCGGTACAGCGCGGCACGGTCGATGTGCTCGTAGTCGACGAGCGTGTATCCCTCATCGTATGCGCGCCCGGAGGCGTCACGCGCCGTGACGGCGAAGACGTGTTCGCCGGTCGCCACCGAGCCGGTCGGACGGACCTCGAACGAGAGCGTGCGTTCGGCGCCGGCCTCGTCGAGTGCGTACGGCAACGTCGCGGGGGTCACGGACCAGCCGGCGGGTGCACGCACGTAGAGGTCGCCGCGGCTTCCCCCTTCGGCTTCGGTGCGCACCACCACGGAGATCGAGCGTGACGCGGAGCGCGACTGCGGCCACACCAAGCCCTGCGGCGTCACCCTCACCGACACGGCGGGCACCACGAGCACCGGACGGGAGACCTCCCCGCGGGTGGGCTCGACGGTCACGTTCCGCCAAGGAGCGACCGTCCCCACCATGCTGACGAGGGAACGACCGCTGGACACCGCCTCGAAGACCAAGGTCCCCGAGACGAGCGCTGGATCACGCGGGCGCGCCCAGAGACTGGGGTCCTCCGGCCAACGGTACCGCGCAGCGTCGCGCTCCTGCTGCATGTAATAGAGACGCGAGGACTCCGCGTCCGTGGGGACGGCTACATCGTACGTCCACGTCACGAAGGCCCCGGGTGCGACGCTCCCGTCGGTCGACAAGCCTTCGGTCGACGCGAGCGTAGCGCGCCAGCCGTCGGGCACGGGAAGCTCGACGCGAGGGCGAGCGAGCACGAGAGATCCACCGTTCCAGACGGACGCGCGCACGCGCACCGTCTGCCCGGGCACCAGCAGGTCATCCTCCGCGCGCACGTCGAACCGGACCCCCGCGGCCGCAACGAACGCCGCTTGGGCCTGCGCCCATCTCCTGGAGAGCGCCATGAGCAACTCCGTGGGCGCGCCGCTCCCCGCACTCACGAGCGCCCCCTGCAGGCGCGCGATGGCTTCAGCCAAGTCGTCCACGACCACGGAAGCATCGAGCCCCATCTCGTCCCGAGCGCGCGCGATGGCGGTGCGGTACCCGTCCAACTCTGTCCGGGTAGCGGCCGCCACGTTGGCGGGTAGGCCACTCGTCAAGCCCACCAGCGTCGTATCGATGCCCGCGAAGAACCCCTCGGCGTTGCCGACCCGGCTCTCGAGCAGGAGCACGCCCGTGGCTCGCGGACCCGCCACTTCCGCGGAACCCATCTCCTGCGAGCGGTGTTGGCTGCGGCTCGCGGCCGAGAGCTGTTGCAGGGAACGGCCCAAGAGCGGGTCTAGCTGTCCTGTCTGCACCTGCATCACCCCCGCAGCCGGAGGGCCACCTCGCCCCCCGATCCCGCGCGACGACTCGTACAGCTTGGCCGGAGCCCATGCTTCCACGCCCATCGCGAGCTGCTCCGGGAAGCGCGTGGGATCCCCCGCCGCTTCGTACGCCTCGTGCGCAATGATGCCGGACGCCTGATGCTGACCATGGCCGTCCCGAGGCGTGCCGCTCCACACCGACACGATCACGTGCGGTCGGTACGAGCGGATTACCCAGACGACGTCGGCGAGGAGTTCCTCGCGCGGCCAAAGAGAGAACGCTTCCTCGGCGCTCTTCGAGAAGCCGTAGTCGAACGCGCGGGTGAAGAACTGCTCCGCCCCGTCCAGACGACGTGCCGCCTCGAGTTCTCCGGTCCGCACGACGCCCAGCCCCTCCCAGAGCTCGGGGCCGATGGCGTTCTGCCCTCCGTCGCCGCGTGTGAGCGAGAGGTAGGCGGTCTCGGCACCCCACCCCCGCGCGAGCGTCGCCAGCAGGCTCGTGTCTTCGTCGTCCGGGTGGGCTGCGATCATGAGAACGCGCTTGACGCCATCGAGCTGACGGAGCCGAAGTCCCACCGCGACCGCGCCGGTTCCGTCCAGGGATTGGGCGCGGCTCTCAGTGGAGCCGAAGAAGAGGCACGCGCCCGTGAGCGCGATCCGCGAGACGCGTCGGAGGGTGCTCGGCCGCATGTGTGCTCCTGACTCTGGACTACCCGGGGGACCCCGGAGAAATGAGGACCGGGAAGATAGGTCCGGGGGCTTCTCCCAGGACACCCGACCACCCCAGCCTGCTCGGGGCCTTCTGCCTTATCGCCGCAGCGGCCAGGGCACGGCCAGGGCCGCAGGGGCCCGCGCCCGCCCGAACCACCCCGCGAGGGCGGCCAGGGTCAGTAGGTACGGAAGGGCCAGGAACAGTTGATAGGGGAGGTCGAGTCCCAGTGCCTGCAGCAGGTACTGGAGCGCCGAGGCCGCACCGAAGAATAGGGCGGCGAGGAAGACCAGCGCTGGGTTCCAGCGGCCGAGCGCGACGACGGCGATCGCGATGAAGCCCCGACCCGCACTCATGTTCTCCGCGAAGGTTCCGGCATGCGCGAGCGCGAGGTGAGCACCGGCGATGCCCGCCAACGCCCCGCCGAAGACCGTTGCCAGTGCTCGCACCCGACGCACGCGTACACCGGCGGCTGCGGCCGCGTCGGGATGGTCGCCGACCGCACGTAGCTCCAGTCCCCACTCGGTCCTGAACAACCAGTACCAGAGCGCGGGGGCGAGCGCGTACGCCAAGTAGGCTGTCGGAGCCTGCGCGAAGAGTGCGCTACCGACGATCGGTACATCGGCGAGCAAGGGCACAGGGGCCGGAGCCAGCGTCGGCAGCGTGAGCGCGGTCCCCGTCGCGCCGAAGCGCGCCTGGTACACCGCGCCCGTGAAGCCGAGACCGGCGAGCGTGATGGCGGTGCCCGTGATGATCTGGTCGGTGCCGAGTCCGATCGCGAAGGCGGCGAACACGAGGGCGACCCCGCCCCCCGCGACCGCACCGGCGAGAACCCCCGCACCGCCGCTCCCGAACGCGAGCGCTCCGAGTGCGCCCGCGAGGGCCCCGGCGATCATCGAGCCCTCCAGGCCGACGTTGATGACCCCCGCGCGCTCCGTGATCGCCTCCCCCATCGCCGCGAGCGCGAGGGGCACGCCGAGGCGTACCGACGCCTCCAGGAAGAGGACCAGCTCCGCCTCAGACACGAGCAGCTCCCCCACCCCCACGCCGCCTGAGACGATCGAGAGCGAGCACGGCCAGGATCACGAGCGCCTGCACCGCCATCGCCCACACCGCGGGCACGCCTGCGTCGCGCTGCATCGCGGCCGCCCCCGCCTCGAGCGCGCCGAAGAGGAGCGCCGTGGCGAGTACCCCGAGCGGGTTCAGCGCCGCGAGCAGCGCCACCGCGATCGCCGTGTAGCCCCACCCCGGCGAGAAGCCCTCGTAGAGCGCATAGGTCACGCCCGCCACCTGGACGCCCCCCGCCAGTCCGGCCAGCGCACCCGACCCCATGAAGGCCACGAGCACGATGGGGCCGGTGTCGATCCGGCCGGCGATGCGCGCAGCGGAGCTCGATGCCCCTACCGCGCGCATCCGGAAGCCGATGCGTGCTCGAACGAAGAGCCACGCGACCGCCACCGCCGCCGCGATCGCAATGAACGCGCCCGCGTGCAGTCGGGTGCCGGGAACGAGCGCAGGCAGCCGCGCCGCTTCGGCGATGGCCTCCGTCTGCGGAAAGATGCCACGCGGCTCCTGGAGCGGGCCATGCACCAACCAACCCGTGAGATGGATCGCCACGAAGCTCATGAGGAGGGTCGTGATGACCTCACCCACGCCGAGCCGGAGCTTCATGAGCGCGGGGATCAGCGCCCATAGAGCGCCAGCACACCCGGCCAAGACCAGGAGCACCGGCACCAGGACCCAGGACGGGAGTGCGCGCCCCGCCAGGCCGACCCACGCCGCGGCGATGGCACCCGCGAGCAGCTGTCCCTCGGCGCCGATGTTCCAAACGCCCGCGCGGAACGCGAAGGCGACCGCGAGCCCCGTCAGCACCAACGGAACGGTTCGCACCAGCGTGATCGACAGGAGCGCTTCCGTGCTGCCGAACGCACCCGCGAGCGCGGCCCTCGCGGCTCCGAGCGGTTCGTATCCGCCCGCCAGCAGTAGAAGCGCTCCGACCCCGCCCGCTGCGACAACCGCGCCCGCGGCGACGCTCAGGGCTCCCAGGTCGATCCGTCGTTGCTCAGGCCGCGCCACGTGCCCCTCCGAGCATGAGCGCGCCTACCCCCTGCTTCGAGCGCGCGTGTTCGGGCACCGGAATCAGTCGGCCACCCGCGGCTACCAGCACGCGGTCCGACAGCGAGAGCACCTCGTCGAGGTCGCTGGACACGAGCACGACCCCGGGCCCCGCTGGCGACTCCGTGAGCCGCCGGAGCTCCGAGTGCACGAATGCCGTCGCGGCGACATCGAGCCCGCGGGTAGGGTTCTCCGCAACCAAGAGGTCCGAGGCCACCAGCATCTCTCGGCCGATCACGAGCCGTTGCTGATTGCCACCCGATAGCATATCCGCGCGCGTGCTCGTCCCCGCAGACACGATTGCGAAGCGGTCACGCACGCGCTCCGCCTCGGCTCGGATGGCGGCCCAGGCCAGCGTGGCCCGCCCGCCGAACCGTGCGTCGGCGTGCAGGGCCAGCGCGACGTTCTCCGCCAGGTCGAAGTCGCCGACGAGGCCTTCGTGCGAGCGGTCCTGCGGAACGAAGCCGATGCCGGCGGGGAGCCTCACGGACCCAGCGGTTGCGCGCAGGCGACCGGCCAGGATCAGTGCGAGTTCCCGCTGCCCGTTCCCCTCGACACCCGCGATGCCGACGATTTCGCCACGAGCGATCTCGAGGCTCACCCCGTCGAGCGCCAGCCGCCCGGACGGAGCGCACGCTCGAACATCGTCGAGGGTCGCAACCACGGCGCCCCGCGTCCGCGTGGGGCGCGAGTGAGATGCGGAGGCGTCGACGCCGAGGGCCGCCGCGTACACGTGCGGATCACCGATCATGGCGCGAACCAGCGCCTCGGCGCCCACGTTCGCGCGCAGCTCGGTGAGCGTGGTGCGGCCGCGTCGCAGCACCGTCACGCGGTCTGCCACCGCCAGCACCTCGTCGATCTTGTGGGCAACGAGAACGATCGCGCGCGCCTCGGCTGCGAGGCTCCGGAGCAGTGCGAAGAGCGCCGTGACTTCGGCAGGAGCCAGCGCCGCCGTCGGCTCGTCGAGCACCACCACCGAAGGATCGCGCAGGAGCACCTTGAGGATCTCCAGTCGTTGCTTCTCGCCGACGCCCAGCCCCTCGACGGGGGCATCCAGGGGAACGGCGAGGCCCGTCCGATCCATGAGGCTCTCGGCATCGGCTCTCAGTCCCTCGAGGGTGCGGCGGAGCCGGAACGGTGACGAGCGCCGGCCCAGAGCCAGGTTCTCCAGCCCGGAGAGCGCGGGCACCAGGGTGAAGTGCTGGTGGACGAGGCCTATTCCACGCTTCCAGGCATCTCTCGGGCTCGCGAACTCGACCCGCTCGCCACCGACCTCGATCGTTCCCGAGTCGGGACGCAGCATGCCCCCGAGCACGCTGAGCAGGGTCGACTTGCCCGCACCGTTCTCGCCGAGCACCGCGTGCACCTCGCCGGCCCGCACCTCCAGGCTCGCCCCCGCCAACGCCTGCACGGACCCGAAGCGGCGCGCGACACCGTCGAGCCGCGCGAGGACGGCCGTCACCGCACTCCGGTCTCCGCGGCGCTGGGTTGCTCCACGAACTCCACGCGGGGCACTTCGAGATCCCCGGCTCGGATGCGCGCCCGCGCCGCGTCGATCTGGGCGACGAGCTCGGTAGGGACGCGGGCAACGAGCTCGGGGTTGAACACGAAGTCGATCACGCCCTCGGCGGCGCCCTCATAGATCGGCTGCGCACCCAGGCTCCCGGCCTGCCAGGCGAGCGCGACCTCGAGGAACGCATCCGGAATCCGGATCACCGCGCTCCCGAGGATCACGTCGGCTGCCACGTCGTTCTGGTCCCGATTCATACCGAGCGCCCAGGCGACGCGTCCACCGGCCGCGGTTTCGCGCACGGCCTGGAAGACGCCGAACGAGGCCGCATCCACGTTGTGGATGATGACATCCGCTCCCCGAGCGAGCTGCGCCGCCGCAGCCTCCTTGGCAGCAGCCACGTCATCCCAGCTCCCCGTGAACGCCTCGAGCACCTCCACCTCAGGGTCGACGGCGCGCGCGCCCGCTTCGAATGCGCGGAAGGTCCCCTGCACCGGGGGGATCTCGACCCCTCCCACCATCCCAATAGTCCCCGATTGGCTCATGCCTGCAGCCAACATGCCGGCGAGGTAGCTCCCCTCCTCCAGCTCGAAGATCAAGGGCACCACGTTGGCAGCCACCCGGCCTCCCCCCGACACGACGATCGTCGTGCCAGGGAACCGTTCCCCCGCGCGCATGGCCGCATCCTGGTACTCGAAGCCATGGGCGAAGACGAGGTCGTAGCCCGACGATCCGTACGAGAGGAACGCCTCGTCGAACTCGGCGGGGGTGCGCGTTTGCTGGTGGCTGACCTCGGCGCCCAGTGAGTCGCGGAGCAGCAGGAGGCCCTCATAGGCCCCCGCGTACCAGCCCGCGTCGCTCACCGGCCCGGCCGTGAGCAGCGCGGCCCGGAAGGGCGCCTCCCCCCCTGCGTCCGCCCCCTCGCCACCTCCGCAGGCGGCGAGCGCGAGCGGAAGGAGCCGGAGCCAAGGTGCGAGAGGACGAGTCATGGAGTTGGAAGGTGGCTTCGGGTTAACCCAGCCGCTATACCTCCAAATACATCAACAGCGATGCCCGCGGGCGTGTCCTCCTCCGGACTTCCGCTCGGACTCTCTGCCCTTTCGTCAGGTGCGTCTCTTGAAGACCGATCGTTCCGGCCTCGTGGCCCTCTCGGCTCTGATCGTCACCGGTTTCGCCCTCCCGGTGGCTGCGCAGCAGTCCGTCCCCGGACCCACGGCCGCGCGCCCCACCGCGACCACCGCCGCGGCGGACCGCACACCCGAGTCCTTCGGCCTCCGCCCAGGACGCCCACGCGTGGCACCCACGCGCACCGATGCTCCGCCGCGTATCGATGGACTCCTGGACGACCCGATCTGGCGAAATGCCGCGCGCCTCACCGACTTCACCCAGCAGCAGCCGCTCGACGGCGCGCCCGCGAGCGAAGCCACCGAGGTATGGGTCGCCTACGACCGAGACCATCTCTACTTCGGTTTCCACGCGCACTATCAGGATCCGTCGATCATGCGCGCGAACCGGGTCGACCGCGACCGCGCTATGGCGGATGACCTGCTCACCATCTATCTCGACACTTTCCTGGATCAGCAGCGCGGCTACGACTTCGACATCAACGCCTACAACGTCCAAGGCG
>JBEBGN010000127.1:0-9275 GCA_040081395.1 Longimicrobiales bacterium | reverse complement strand
CGATCGACGGCCGTCCGGTGACGCTCGGCGCGCACTGGGGCGCGGCGAACCTCGAGGTGTGCCTCGCGATGCTCGAATCGTCCGACCGGCGCGAGGCGGTGGTGCTGCCGCGTCGGGCACCGCTGCCGGTCGCGGGGGCTCGGGACGTGCCTCCTCGACCGCTTCCTCGATCGCCTCCGACGCGCTGGACGAGAAGTCCGTCAGGGCGGCTTCGACCTCCGGAACGGATGGCTCGTCGAAGCTCATCAGCGGCAGCTCCGGAGCAGCCTCCTCGGCTTCCTCCTCGGCGGGCGCGGGCTCGTCGAAGGTCATCATCGGCAACTCGACCGCGACCTCTTCCTGCTTCGCATCGGCCTCATCGAAGCTCATCATCGGGAGCCCAACCCCGGCGTCTTCGTCCTCTGCCTCCGCCTGCTTCGCGTCGGCCTCGTCGAAGCTCATCACGGGCAGATCGAAGCCGGACCCTTCGGACTCGTCTTCGGCATCCGGCACGGGTGCGAGATCGAGGTCCCCCGGCTTGGACATGGAGAAATCCGCGGCCTCGGCCGCAGCCCTCGCCTTCTCCTCCGCCCTGCCCCCGACCTCGATCTCACCGAACTGGGCTTCGATCTCGCCGTCAGAGGACACGCTACTCCCACCCCCGGCATGGAGCGCAGCGCCCAAGTCGGCTTTCGGATCGAGCGCGAGCAGCTTCTTCTCCACGCCCTTCGCGAGATCGGCTTCGCCCGACTGCGTGAGGTGGCGGTAGGCGATGAGGAGCTGCTTGACCGCGTCCCCTTTCCGCTGGTTCGCCGCCATCTGGTCCGCGACGGTGATTCGAACCTGCACGTCGTCCGGCGCGAGATCGCAAAACTCCACCAAGGCCCGGAACGACTCGTCGAGGCTGCCCGATTTCTGCATCCGCTCCGCGTACGTAAGGAAGTTCGTACGCGCATCGGGGAGGAAGCCCTGCTCCGCCCTGATCTGCCCGATCTTGAGGTAGACCTGATGCCGGTTCGGGGCGTTGCGGATGATTTTCTTGCAGACCGCGATGGCGTTGTTGGGGAGGAACGCCTCGCGATAGAGGTCGACCGCCTGCTCGAAGTACTCGACTGCGTCGTCGAGCTTACCCACCCGCACGAACAGGTCGCCGACACGGTTGATCAGGCCGATGTCGGTCTGCTCGTCCTGAGACAGCTCCCCGATCGCCTTGGTGTACTGATCGAGCGCCTTGTCCCACTCTTCGTTCTGCTCGTGGCGGCGGGCCTGCTGCTTGAGCGACTCGATGCTCATTCGGCGCTGTCCGGGATCACCGTGCGCCCGCCCGTGTGTTCCCTGACGAACTGGGCCACCTGGCGGGACAGGACCCGGGCGGGTCCCAGGTCAGGAAGGAGTAATCTGTTTACCGCGGCCGGATACACAAGGGTATCAGGAGCCATGCCGATGATCTCGGTCTCCACAACACGCCCTCCGCGCTGCGCGGCTTCACGCTCGATGGCCTCGAATACGTCGAGCGGCAACGTGCGATTCGGATCCTCGAGATTCATGGAGATCTGCACTCGATTCTGGCTCGGGAGCTGGAGGCCGAGAGCCCGGAGACCGGCAAAGCCCCCGCCCCGCTCGCGGATCTTCGCGGCGATCGCCCGCGCGTCCCCGAGATCGAGGCCCGTCACGTAGACGTTCCAGGCCAAGAGCACATTTCGGGCGCCGACGCAGGTGACGCCGGCAGTCGGGTGCGGAGCGCGTGCATCCGGTGGCTCGTCGGCGGCCATTCCGGCCGGGAATCCGTGGCGCATCCCCTCGAATCCTCCCTTGCGGAGGTCCGCGAGGCGACGTCCCGGTGGGGTCGACGCCATTCCATAGTAGAAGACTGGAACGCCGAGTGCGGCCAACTCGCGTCCGACGCGATGCGCCGACGCCACTGCGTCTTCCATGCGCGCCCCGTCTAGAGGCACGAACGGAAGCACGTCCAACGCGCCCACCCTCGGGTGCACACCGCTGTGCCGACGGAGGTCGATGTGCTCGACCGCGAAGCGCGCAGCCGCGAGCGCCGACGCTTCCACGGTCGCCTGATCTCCGATGAAGGTGACGACCGAGCGGTGGTGATCGGGGTCGGCGGACCAGTCGAGCACTTCGGCCCCTGCCCCCGCGATGGCCTCCACGAGCGAGCGGACCAGAGTCAGGTCGCGCCCCTCAGAGAAGTTCGGCACGCACTCGATCACCTTCAGCATGCCGGTAAGCTAGCCAGAAAAGGTGCGGGCCCGGACGCCAGCCGGCGTCCGGGCCTGTTCATCGCCCGACGCGAGCTACTCGGGCGTGCTGATGAGCGCCGTGTTCCCCGGCTGGAGTTGGTACGCCCAGTCGAAGATCATGATCGGGTCACCGTTCTGGTCCGTTCCCAACAGCTCGACCCGGATCGCGCCGTAGTGCGCAAGCCCGTCGTCCCCGACCACCCGGAGCACGTAACTCGTCTGCGGCTGGAGCTGCATGTCGGCGGTCGAGTATCCCGTGGTCGGAGCCACCGACACGTCCGTGCAGGTCGCGTCGGCGCCCACGCCGCATTTCAGCGCGGTGGTCGCGAAGCCGTTCTGGTGGATCGCCGTCCCGGGCCCCGCCACCAGCCACCAGCCACTCACGTCGGTCTCGAGACGGAAGTGACGGTCCGCCGCGGTACCGGTCCGCACCGGGTTCGTGGCTTCGCTCTCCTCGAACCGGAAGCCGGACACCGACGGTTGGGCCAAGAAGTCGTAGACCCACTCACCGTCGAAGTCGGGGCGCGGGGTCCCGGACGCAGACACGCTGCCCGAACTCTCGTGCCCGTCGCTGTCCACCGCGGTCACGAAGTAGTCATACGTCGTGCCGTTGGCGGCGAGCAGGTCGAGGAACCCTTCCGAGTCGGTCTCACCGAGCAGAAAGCTGGTCGTGCCAGCATCCTGGTAGACGCGATAGAACGCGAAGTCGGAGGCGCCGCGCGAGGCAGTGCCCCAAGTCAGGAAATTGGCGCCGTCGAGGGCCACCACGTACGTCGCGTCGGGAACCGCTGGCGGCGTGGGGGTCGGCACCGCGACCTGAACTGTCGATGCGGTCGCCGTCTCGACGCCCGAGCCCGCGTCCACCGCGCTGACGTAGTACTCGTACGTATGTCCCGACGACACATTCCAGTCCTGGTAGGTGCAGAGGTTGCTCGAGCAGCTCGTAACCTCCGCGATCAAGAAATAGTTCACGTCGGACGTGCGCCGCGAATAGATGCGGAACGCCTCACCGTTCCAATCGGGTGCGAGTTCCCACTCCACCGTCACCGCACCCGCGTAGTACCGGACCCCGAGCGCCCGGGGCGCACTCGGGGTATCCCCGATCGGCACGAGGACGTCGTTGCTGCACGCCGAGAGCGAGCCCGCCAACGCCAACATCACGACCGCCGTGCCCCTCATGGCATCCTCCTCTGGTTCCGAGAGAGCCGGCGCTGTCGCCGACCTTCCGCCACTCAAGGATGCACGGGCCGTACCAACTTGCAAGTCTCTGTATATCAGCGACTTACAAGACCGAGCGCCGAGAGCGATCGTCCCCCGGCGAGGACACTTCGAAGCCAGTCTCGGTGACAGCCCGCCGCGCGATTAGCGAGCCTGGGAGGGCAGACCGAGATCCAGGTTCTGCTGGTCGTAGTCGAACTTCAGGTCCCGGTTCGCCAGCAGAGACACCTCGAAGCGGAAGCTCCAGTTCCCCGTCGCGGTCTGCAGGAAATCGAAGTTCGCCTGCCACTCGTGTAGGTCGCGCGTGAGCCGGATGGAGTGATCGTTGAACGAGCCGGCTTCGATGTCGTACGCAGTCTGCCAGGCGAGGGTCCACGCGTCTGTCGGCTGCAACTGCAGCGACCCTGTGAGCATCTGACTGGCCGGCCGGGTCCCGTCGCGCGGGCGTTGCAGAGAGTACGAGAAGCTCGCGTTCCAACCGCCGGCGCTGCCGCGGTCACTGCCGGTGACCGTGCGGGACGCCCCACCCGCAGTCGGAATCACCCTGGACTCGTCGGTCGAGCCTTGGATGCCGGGCAGTCCGATCGGTCCTTCGGCTTCGGGAGCGGGCCCCTCGTCCGTCGCATCTCCCGAAAGGCCGATCCAGCGGAAGAACGCGGAACTCGAGCCGAGAGAGAACGACAGATTCACCTGCGCGAGGTGCGGCGCGAAGCGGCGATCGATGACGGCGCCGCCGGTATTCTTGGTGTCCTCGAACAGTTCGTGGTCGGTGGAGACCGATAGTCCACGCAGGATGTCCGACGAGATCTGATTCGCGAGCCGCGTCGTCTCGAAGCCCTGGAGGAAGTTGCCGGTGGAGTCGGCCTGCACGAAGTCGTAACGCACGACGCTGGTGCGGAGCGCGAGCAGGTTGACGATCTGTGCCTGTTGGACGCGTCGGGGGCCGGCGGGCGTGGCTCCGGCCGGGGCACCGGATGGAGGAGCAAGCGGGGTCGCATTCACGGCCAGGCCGGTCGAATCCGCCTCGGCTGTCGGCGCGTCCGACCGGCGCTTCGCTTCCCATGTCTGGTTGAGGGTAACGGCGGCAGCGTTCTGCGGACGGAGTGCGCGGGAGCCGAACACCTGTGCTTGCAGCGCCGACGGTGACGACTCGGGGCTCCACTGGTAGTCGAAGGACGGCGAGAGCTTATGGCGCACGGCCTCGAACCCGCCGAATCCGGGATAGAAGCCGTAGATGTCCGTCTTGAGCTGTGCGCCGAACGAAACGCGCGAAGGCGCCGACACGAAATCGCTCGCGACGCTCGACGTGTCCGACCGGAACATATTGCCCGACACGGTGAGTCGCGGCGTGATCGTCGTCGACCCAATGAGCTGCTGTTGATAGTTGACCGAAGCCGACCAGCCCAGGTTGGCCTGCGCGATGTCCCGCGCTGGCGACGTCCGCAGCAGGTCAGCGGGATCCGCACCCGACCCGAGGAGCAGGTAGGCCTCGGGCACACGCAGGGTCTCGTCCTGGGAGAAGTCGACGTTCTGCGAGAGCGTCAGCCGCCCGAGGCTCAGGTTGCTGGACACCGAGCCCGCGCTCCGGACCGTGCTCGCCTGGGCGACGACGAAGGTGTCGGGCCGCAGACGGTCCACCGTGCTGCGTCGAGCGCTGCTCGAGCCCGACCAGGTCATGTTGTTCCAGAAGTGCGCGTCGGTCGGTGGGGCACGGAAGAGCGTGACCGGCACGAGGGAAAGGTTCGCGGACGGGAGTGTCCACTCGGTGCGATCGTCCGACAGGTATTGCTGCCGGTTCGCAGCGAGAGACAGGGAGCCCCACCCGAAGCGGCGGTTGATACCGCCCTCCGAGTCGATCGACTGGGTCACTTCGCGGGGATTGAAGGAGTTCTCCCGCACGAACGCGTTGCTCGATGCGTAACGCCCCGACAGGAGGAGGTTGGTGCGCTCGTCGGGCCGCCAGGTGTGGCGTGTGTCGAACGAGAGCTCCGTCCCACCGTCCTCACGCCAGTACCGGCGCGCGTTCGCGTTGCCCTCGAGGAACTGGCTGTTGAAGCGGTACTGGGTGGAACCCGTGACGCTGAAGAAGGTCTGGCTGAACCAGTCCATGGCGAAGAGCGCGTCCGAGTAGTCGCTCATCGCCCAATAGAAGCCCAGGTTGCTCACGCGCCGTCGATAGCCGCCCGAGGTGCGCACGATGTCGTTCACGGAGAAGCGCGGCGTGAGCAGTCCGGAGGCTCGGCCGGAAGACAGGCTCTGCGCCACGAACGGAAGCCAGAACACCGGCACATCGGCGAAGTGGAGGCGAACGCCGCGCGCTACGAGCACGCGACCGCCGACGATCTTGATCTCGTCGGTCTCGAAGTGCGAGTGCGGAACCTCCAAGTCGCACGACGTGAAGCGGGCGTGCGACATGAACGACGAGTCCTGCGCCGCGAAGGGCATGTCGCCGCGCACGAGCCAGCGAGAGCCCTGCTGCATGTACGAGGTTTGTGCGTCCAGCGCCGAGCCTCGGGCCTGATCGAGATCGTAGACCATCGTGTTCGACTCGACAGGATCACCCTGCGGCGGGGTGAAGGTCGAGGGACCCTCCATCCTGACTAGGCCCGTGGCCTGGTCGAACGTGATCGAGGAGTCGGCCTCTACCTGCATCCCCTCCTGTACGACACGCGCACGTACGACGCTGTCCGCGCGCAGCACCAGCACGCGCTCCTCGGCGCGGAAGTCGGCGGACGCGCCGCGGTACTCGGTAAGAGAATATCCGGGGATCGCGGAGAGCGCGGCGGCCACCGAGTCGAGTCCGGCCCCCGCCCCGGGTCGCACACCCTCCGCGGCCTGGGCCAGCCGCACGGAGTCCTGCACGTACAGCACGCTGTCCGATCCCGGTGCGCGCCCGAGCCGGCGAAGTCGCTCGAGGATCTGCTGACGCGTGGAGTCGGCCTGCTGATCCGCTCCCGGCCCGCCCTGCGCCGCGGCGGGGCGGTCTTGGCCCGCGAGGGGCGCGGGTGCGCTCGCGAGGCCCAGTCCCAAAAAAAGCAGGGCGGCGAGGAGCGCCGCGCGCGTCATGGCGCCTCCGCCGCTCCCGGCGGCGGCTCCAGGCCAGCCGCGTACTCCTCGGCGCGCTTCTTCTTCCCTCGGTAGATCCCCACCGAGAGGATGATGCCGAGCTCGTAGAGGAAGATGAGCGGCACCATCATCATGATGGTGAGGGTGATGATGTCGCCCGGAGTCAGGAAGCTCGCGAGGATCGTGATCATCACGATCGCGTGACGGCGCTTGGAACGCAGGAACGCAGGGGTAACCAGTCCGAGCACGCTCAAGCCCATGATCACCACCGGGAGCTCGAAGACCGCCCCGAAGGCGAGGAGCATCTTCACCACGAAGGCGATCGTCTGGTTGATTTCCAGCTGGCCCTGCAAGGCCTCCGTCTCGATCGCCTGAAAGAACGCCAACGTCACGGGAAGCGCGATGAAGTACGCGAGCGCGGCGCCCGCCAGGAAGAGGATCAGCCCCAGATAGAGTGCGGGAATGACCGCTCGCTTCTCGCGCTTCTCGAGCGCCGGCGAGAGAAACGCCCAGACGTGGTACACGACGACCGGGAACGCGAGGATCAGCCCTATGTAGATGCCCAGCTTCATCTGGACGAAGAAGGGGTCCGCCGGCGACAGGTAGATGAGCTGGAGCGTCGGGTCGGCGCGCGCGTCCCGAACCGGAGCGAGGAGAAAGTCCAGCACCGGGTAGTTGAAGACCAGCACCAGCCCGACGATCGTGCCCGCCGCGATCGCGAGCAGCGCCCAGAGGATGCGCCAACGCAGCTCCTCCAGGTGATCCAGGAAGGGCATCTCGCCCCGCTGATTGCGCTGACGCGTCATGAGGGAATTCGGTTCACAGCGGGAGCTCCACCTGGTTCCTGCGAAGCTCTTCGCGCTCCTGCGCCGCAGCCATCTCGTCGACGAATTCCTGGAACTCACCCGCATCCTGGAAGTTCCGGTACACCGACGCGAAGCGCACGTACGCGACGCGGTCCAGTGGGCGCAGCAGATCCATCACGCGAGCGCCGAGCCGCACGCTCGGTACCTCGAGGCCCGCCTCCCTCGACAGCTCGTCCTCGACTTGGTCGATGAGTTGCTCCATCTGCGAAGCGGACACGGGACGCTTGGCGCACGCGACCCTCACGCTCTCCAGCAGCTTGCCGCGGTCGAATGGCTCCACGGCGCCCGAGCGTTTGAGCACGTGGATGGGTCGCTCCTCCACATACTCGTAGGTGGTGAAACGCGCGCCGCACACCACGCACTCGCGGCGTCTACGGACGGCTCGACCTCCCCTGCTCGCCCGCGTGTCGACCACCCGGTTCTCGGTGGCGTCGCACTCCGGACACCGCATCGGCTAGGGAACCGCTACCGAAGCTCGGCGAGCATGTCCCGCGCGAGCATCGCGATCGTCGCGTCGGGATACGTGTTGATGATGCGCTCCAGCGTCGCACGCGCATCATCCTCATCGCCCGCCTCGCCCTGAATCACCGCGATCCGATAGAGTGCGTCCGGCACCTTGGTCGCGGTGGGAAAGAGCGTGAGGATCTCCTGGAAAGCCTCGAGCGCATCCTCGGGCCTATCGAGCTGGGTGAGGATGTCCGCCAGGTAGAAGTGCGCGTCCGGCGCGAGCGCATGGGTGGGGTTCTCTTCCAAGAACTGCTCGTACGCGCGCTGGGCAGTGCTGAAAGAACCGCGTCCATGCTGCTCGCGTGCCACGTTCCAGAGCTGCTCCGCATTGCCCCCGGTGCCGCCCACTGTCTCCGGATTGGTCGCAGCCGCTTGCGTCGAGTCCACCGCGGGTACCGGTTGGGCCTGCCCGGTCGGGAGGCGCCTCAGGTTCGCGAGCTGATCGCGCACGCTCGTGATGCCCCGCTGGTTCTCGCCCGTCAGCGCCTCGAGCCTGGCCAACCCTTGCGAAAGCGACTGGAGCTGCCGGGTGATCTCGCCGCGGAAGTCGAAGATCTGATCCGACTGCGTGCGCAGCGTATCCTGCGTGGTCGAGTTCAGGAAGCGGAGCTCGGCGAGCAGGGAGTCCTGCCGGGCTGCGATCGAGGAAACCTCTTCCCGCAACTCCGTCTGAAGCGTCCTGATGTCACCCTTGGTCGCGCACCCGGACAGAACGAGCGCGAATACCGACGCGACCCGGATGCGCTCGAAGGATGCTCTGCGTTCCATATGCACATGGACCCCTCTCCCGGGGGATTCCCGGGAGAGGGGCCATAGCGAAGTCACTTGATCAGTTGCCGGGGTTGATCGCGTTGGCACCCGCGGTGATCACGAACTGACCACGCCGGTTCCTGCCCCATGCAGCTTCGGTCTGACCCTGCTCGAGCGGCCGACCCTCGCCGAACGAGACGATCTCGAAGCGATCCTGCGTGAGGCCGAAGCCCACCAGGAACTGACGGATCGCCTCGGCGCGGCGGTTGCCGAGCGCGAGGTTGTACTCCGTAGAGCCGCGCTCGTCGGCGTGACCCTCGACACGGATCCGCACCTGCGGGCTGGCGCGGAGGATGTCGACCTTGCGACGCAGCACCGCGGCCGCGTCATCGCGGACGGCAGACTGGTCGTAGTCGAAGAAGACCATCTCCTCGAGCGTCGCACGCGCAGCGGCCACACGGCGCTCACGCTCGGCGGCGGCTGCCCGCTCCGCTGCGAGACGCGCGGCTTCGGCCTGAGCGGCTTCCTGCGCACGACGGACCGAGTCCTGATAGGCGCGCAGTGAATCCTGGTTGGCCTGCGGCGGGGGCGGCGGGGGCGGCGGGGGCGGATCGCCTCCGCATGCGCCGGCCAGCAC
>JBEBGN010000126.1:0-9302 GCA_040081395.1 Longimicrobiales bacterium | reverse complement strand
CCGCCCGGTCCACGCCGAACTGGAGATCAAGATGTCCGACGCTCCGACCTCATCCGTCTACCGTGCGGTGTGGCGCTGGCACTTCTACGCCGGCCTGCTCGTGCTTCCGGTGCTGGTCATGCTGGCGCTCACGGGTGCGGCGTATCTGTTCGCACCCGAGCTCGATGGACTCGTCTATCGCGACATGATCGAGGTCGAGCCACGATCCACGCCGCCCGTGGCGCCGAGCGTGGTGATGTCGAGCGTCGAACAGGCTACTCAGGGCACGGTGTACCAAGTCGTGCTTCCGGATCGGCCGGATCGAGCGGTGAAGTTCCTCGTGGGCGCGACGGGAGAGGCGAGGACCGTCTACGCCGACCCGTACGACGGGGCCGTGACGGGGTCGATCCCCTTCGGCGGCGTGATGTACACGGTGCGCAAGGTGCACAGCCTCCAGCTCTTCGGATTCTGGGCGAGTTCGATCGTGGAGGCGGTGGCGGGTTGGGTGCTCGTATTGGTCGCCACCGGCGTATTCATGTGGTGGCCGCGCGGAGCATCGGGTGGCGTGCTGAGCGTGCGCCTGCCCGCGAAGCGGCGCACGTTCTGGCGCGACCTGCACGCGGTCACGGGCGCCGTGTCGGGTGCGGTCATCGTGTTTCTCGTCTTGACCGGCATGCCGTGGTCCATGTTCTGGGGCGCCAACGTCCAGCAGTGGGCTGCGGTGCGGAACCTGGGCCAGCCGGCTGCACCGGCCGCGGTCACACCCGGATTTCTCCTGCCTGCAATGATCACGGGGGAAGGCGGTCACTCCCATGGAACGGCCGAGGTCGAGGAGGCCACACCGTGGGCGATGCAGCACTTCATGCCACCCGGGTCGACGATGTCGGCTGCAGGAGGGGAGGGGATCGGGCTGGACCGTGCCGTCACCGAGATCGACCGGCTCGGGCTACCTAGACCCTTCAGCGTCCAGCTGCCCGAGGGGCCCGACGGGGCGTATGCTGCGGTGTATACGTCGAAGAAGGCGGAGGACACGCGCACGATCTATCTCGATCAATACAGCGGTGCCGTGCTCGCCGAAGTCGCCTATGCGGACTACGGGCCGGCCGCGAAGACGATCGAGTGGGGCATCGCCGTGCACGAGGGCCGCCAGTTCGGCGCCGTCAATCGGTTCGTCATGTTGGCGGGGTGCTTCGCGATCCTGCTGCTCGCCACGACGGCACCCATCATGTGGTGGAAGCGCCGTCCGAAGGGCACTCTGGCGGCTCCGCCCGCACCGCCCGAAAGGGGCGTGAGGGTCGGCGTGCTCGCCATCGTGGCCGTCGCCGGCGTGATCTTCCCGCTCGTGGGCGCGACGCTCCTGGTTGCGCTCACGCTCGACTTCCTCTGGGGTAGAATTGCGGGACGACGTCGGGAGCAGTTCGCGGGTTCCTGACGTTGGATCCTCGTCGGTCCGACGCGGTCGCTTGCCCCCCTCCGCACCTGCGTCGCAGTTTCCGCGCGCAGGTCGATGACGATCCCTCACCGGCACCCCACGATGACTGGAAAGGCCTTCACCCCGCTCGTCCTACTTCTCGCTTTCGCGGGTGTGGCCCACGCCCAACAGCCCGCACCATCCGAAGCGCTGACCGTCAGCCCGGGGGACCTGGTCATCGACCCCCCCACGTTGATCAACCTGGGCTTCGAGTGGCTCATCGAGGGCGATGCCAACCGTAATGCCTCGGTGGCGGTCTCCTATAGAAGGGCGGGGGATGCACAGTGGCTGACCGGGATGCCTCTCCTGCGCCTTCATCGCGAGCGCGTGGACCAAGCGGATGCGTTCGCGCTCGAGCTGCCGAACATGTTCGCCGGCAGCATCCTGGACCTCGAGCCGGGCACGGAGTACGAGGTGCGCCTGCTGATGTCGGATCCGGACGGCGTCGAGGGATTCCGCCAGCACGACCGCACCGTCACCGTGAGCACGCGGCCCGAGCCCATGCCGGCCGAGGGGGGCAACGTCTATCACGTCTACCCAGTGGGCTACGAAGGACCGCGCGAGGAGCCCTCGTTCACCGGGCTCATGTGCGCCTACAACTACCGCTGCGGGGCGGGGGACACGGCGCCGGGCGGGCGCCCGCGCGCGAAGCCGGGGGACATCTTCCTCATGCACGCCGGCACGTACGCGTATCGGTACGAGCTGTACGCGAACCAGACCACCATCAACGCCACCACCACCTTCGAGGGCACGTACTATCTGCTCGCGGATGGCACGCCGGAGCGGCCGATCGTGATCAAGGCAGCGGGGGACGGCGAGGTGATCATCGATGGGCGCGGCAACTTCAACCTCTTCAACGTGAAGGCCGCGGACTACAACTACTTCGAGGGGATCACGTTCCGGAACACGGACATCGCCATCTGGGCGGGTACGCAGCTCATCGTCGGCTCGAAGGGGCTGACGGTGAAGCGCTCCCGCTTCGAGCAGGTCGGCATGGGCGTGTTCACCAACTACGCGGGCTCGAGCGATTTCTACATCGCCGACAACGTCTTCCTGGGGCGCAACGACTCGCGCTACCTGAGCGGCTGGAACGGCGCGTTCTGGGAGCAGTTCAACGGAGTGGACGGGCAGGTCTTCCCGCCCATCATGGCCTCGTACAACGCCATCCGCGTCTATGGCCCGGGGCACGTCATCGCTTACAACTACGTGGCGGACTTCCACGACGGCATCGACACCGACTTCTACGGGATGCCGGACGGTTCGCACGCGCATGACGGGCCGTCCTATCCGCCTCGCGAGTACTGGGATCGGCGCCCGGTGTCGATCGACATCTACAACAACTACATCACCAACGCGCACGACAATTCGATTGAGATGGACGGAAGCATGCACAACATCCGCGTGATGCGGAATGTGCTCATCAACTCGGCGTCACACCCCATGTCCACGCAGCCGTCGGTGGGCGGCCCCATCTACTTCATCCGCAACATCGTCTACCACGCGCCGGGTGGCTCCACCCGCGCGTCGGCGAACTCACCGGGCGTGATCTTCTATCACAACACGGTCACGAGTGAGACGACCCCGGGCTCCACGTCCAACTCGCACTGGCGCAACAACCTGATGCTCGGCCAGAACACCGCGCCCGCGGTGTTCACGGTGAACACGAGCACCAACTACAGCTCGTCCGATTACAACGGGTTCCGGCCGAACCCTGGCCAGACTCCTGCGTTCCAGTGGAACTCGCCACCGACTGCGAACATCCGCGCGGGAAGCGTCGCGTTGCAGGGACCGAATCCGGCTGGTGTCGAGCGCCGCGGATACGCTACGCTCCAGGAGTACCAGAGCGCGACGGGTCAGGACCGGAACAGCGTGCTCGTGGACTACGACATCTTCGTGAACGTGCCGCAGCTCGATCGGGATCCCAGCAGGGTGCAGCGGCTGTACGACTTCGCAGACCTCGATTTCCGGCTGCGGCCGGGCTCGGCAGCGACCGACCGCGGCTTGCCGCTCCCGAACGTGAATGACGGGTTCACGGGCAGGGCCCCCGACCTAGGCGCGCTCGAGGCGGGGCAGCCGTTGCCGATCTACGGGCCGCGGCCGCTGAACTAGCGGTCTCGCCGGCGGTTAGAGGCCAGAGCGGATATCACTTCTCGAACGGGAGATTGCGGATGGGACGTCGTGCCTCGGCTTGGCTCTTGGCTGCAGCCCTCGGTGCGTGTGCGCCGGCGGAAGAGCCGACCCCGAAGATCATCGTCTCGGGTGCGTCGGGTCAGGTCGGAGGGCTCGTCGTCGAGGAACTGCTCGCGCGCGGCGTGGCTCCGAGCGACCTGATCCTCGTGAGTCGGACGCCCGAGGATCTGGCCAACTACGCCCAGATGGGGGCCAGCACCCGCTTCGGCGACTTCACGCAGCCCGAGTCCTTGGCGTCCGCGTACGAGGGCGGTACGAAGCTGCTGATCATCAGCCTGAACACCCGCGGCAATCCGAACCCACGTGTGGCCACCGAGCGCGCGGCCCTGCAAAAGGGAGCGATCGACGCCGCCGTGGCTGCCGGAATCGAGCACATCGTGTACACATCGTACGTCGATGCCGAGCGCAATACCTCTCCGATCGCGGTGGACCATCGCGTGACCGAAGCCGATCTCCGCGCCAGCGGCGTGGCCTGGACGGCGCTCCGCAATCAGTGGTACGCCGACGGGATCGTGGCGGATGCCGAGCGGATGATCGCCGCGGGGAGCGTGACCGTGAATCCGGACGAGCGTGGAACCGCGTACGTGACCCGCGAGGACTGCGCCGCTGCGGCAGCAGCGGTCCTCACGACTCCGGGCCACGAGAACCGCATCTACGAGATCACGGGTCCCGAGCTCGTGTACCGGAGGGACGTCGCGCGGATCGCGAGCGAGCTCGCGAGTATCCCCATCGAGATTCGCGTCGCGACGCCCGAGGAGGTGACAGCCATGCCGGAGGAGCAGCCCTCCGGTGAGACCCTGTCCACCCACTTCGCGGATCTGACCGGACGCACGGGCACTACGGCCCGCCAGCTCCTCGAGGCCAACGTGGAGAGGCTGACCGCCGCGCGACCCCGCTGAGGGGTGGGCGGTGGAGGAGAGCGTTCCCGCTTACCTCGGCACCTCGATGCGGAACGGTAGGATCGTCGACGCCCAGTGCAGTCGCAGCACTGTGTCGTATTCGCCGACGACGGGGAAGTAGAACGCGAGCGTCTCTATGTGGTCGCCGCGCTCGGCGCTCACGCGGACCCGAGCCGCCTCGCTCTCGAATGGATAGAAGCTGCACGTCCCACTCTTCGATGCCGCCGTAGATCTCGCGGCCGCGGGCTACGGGACGGTCGTATCCGAGCGTGATCGTGGTGAGCGCGACCTCCTGAGATACCGTCCCGTGCTGGCTCGGCCGCGAGCGAGCGAGTTCGGTACATCCGCGAGCTGGCCCGGATCGGCGAAGCGGCGCGCGCCCTCTACCGCGAATCCGACGACTCTGCGGCCCGGGTCGATGCGATGGTCCAGCACGTACTTCGTGAGTCGGGGCGACCGCCCGTCTGAGCTCCGGCGAAGGCTTGGGCGGGCCCTGCCGCTACCTTCCAGGCTGCCGCAGGTCCACGCCCGACGCAGTCGAGCGCGCTTTCATGGGGGATCGCATCATGCCCGAGTCATTTTCTGTCAGCAGGTCTCATTCAGTGGAACCGTCCCTCCCGGCTGACATCCGCGCGCGAACCGGAAGCGACGCCGCTACCGCGGGCATTCTGCGGTCCATCGAGCGCTTCGGCACCGATCTTTCGATCCTCCGGTACGAGGTCTCTCCGAAGGCGTCCACTCGTATGATCAAGGGCGCCGCGGTGGCCTGGACCGTTCGTGCCGTGAGGCCGTAGCAGACCCGATCGAACCCGACATGGGGTTGGAGATCGACAGCGCGGTCCGCACGCGCATGGACTGGGTGTGCGAGGAGGGGCGCGCGCACTGGCACCGCTTCGACGCAGAGGTTCGTCAGAAGAGCTGGCACGCCTATGTAGCTGCCGACTTCGACGAGGTGCGCGGGGTGCTCGAGTCGCTGCACGCACCCGGACGCCGCTTTCTGGAGTGGGGCTCGGCCACGGGGGTGATCACCATCGTCGCCGATCTCATGGGATTCGAAGCGTACGGAATCGAGCTCGACGCATCGCTCGTTCAGGTGGCACGCGACCTCGCCGTGCGCGCGGGCTCGAATGCCAAGTTCGCGGCAGGAAGCTTCATCCCCATGGGATGGGAGTGGAAACCGCGAGATGCCGATGGCCGCACGGGTACGATCGGCCACGGTCCGTCGGGCTATCTGGAACTCGGGCGGTCGTTGTCCGACTTCGACATCGTATATGCGTATCCGTGGACGGGCGAGCAGGCCTTGATGCACGACCTCTTTCGCGGTCACGGCCACGCGGATGCTCGCCTGGTGCTGCACTCGATCCAGGGCTCGCGCGTCTACCGCAGGGGATCCGCAGAGCCGCTGGCGATGCTGCCTCGCTGATAGGGCTGGGCTCTACGGCTGCCAGCCCAGCTCGATCACCTCGAAGTCGTCGGCCTGGAGGCTGTGGAACGCAGGGTTGAGCACCCCGTTATCCCAGCTCGCGTCCATCGTCCCCTGCACGTACATGTCGCTGCCGTTGTCGGCGACGATGAGCCCGTACGTTTGCATGGCGACGAAGATGCGCCGCATGGCTGGCGGATAACCACTCGTGTCGACGGAGGCCTTGAGGCGTAGCCGGGTCCCCATCGGCGGTGCGTCTGGGTTGGAGCCGGCCGCGTGCGACGCCGGCCATACGTAGCTGTCGGTGTCGCGCACGGTGACCCGGAACGCGTGCTGGATCGGGTTACTCGACTCGACCTCGTGCACCTTCACCAGACCGGGCAGGATCGCGAGGCCCGCGGCGTCCGCGGAGGTCCACCCGTCCGGTCGACGGTCGTTGGTGTCCAGATCGAACACGGCGCCCGAGCCGGCCTGCCACCCACTCCCGGTCCAGCGCGTGGCCCACAGCTCGAAGAGCAGGCGGCGGTCCCGGTCGACCACCAGCAGGTGGCGGTCTCCGGATGCACCGCCCCCCGCAACCCCTCCCTCGATCCACCCCGCCTCGGTGCGGGCCGAATGCGGAAGCGGATATCCTGCTGAGCGGCCCGGCGCACCCGCGTCGCTCTGGCTCCCGTACAGCACGAAGGTCACGGGCTCGAGCGGCTGATCCCCCGAGACGCCCATGTAGGGGATGCCGTAAGGTGGGGGCCCGAAATCGGGGTGAAGCATCGCGTCGCAGGGGTCCGTGGGCGCGGCGCGGTCACAGATCCAGTCGATGAGGGCGGAGGAGCGTGGGTCCAGCGGCGCTCCGGACACGTCGAGGTTCCACCAGTTATCCGCCGGGAAGATCGGTCCGGCGAGCGCTTCGTTGAGGACCGGCGGCTCGGCGTCCGCCGGCGATGTGCCGCCGGTGCAGCCAGAGGCGACGAGACCGGCGGCGCATGCCCAGGCACGGCGCCGTGAGAATGGACGAGTCATCCTGCAAGGTGGCCGCACTCAGGCGCGAGCTGCAACGATGTCGGTAGCCGACATCGTGTTCACGGGCGTGGTGACCAAGGTACAATGGCGACATGCGCGATTCGGTTGAAATGGGTCCACGTTCGGACGCCTAGATGTTGGTTTCGTAGAACCTCGATCGGAGGAAGTCTCCATGCGCGTATCAGCTCTCCTGCTTCTCCTCACAGCAGTTCCGCTCACGGCACAGCAGCCGATCGACCCGCGGCAGCAGCCGGCAGGCACCATGAGGATTTTCGCGCCCGAACAGCACGATCTCTACGACGGGCGCTTCGTGATCTCGGCGAGCCGCATCCACATGGTAGGGAGCCTGAACGACCCCGAGGGATGGGACCACCTCGACAACGAAGCGCGCAACGTTCACGCCGTGAGCGGAAGCGCCGAGATCGCCGTCGACGAGATCCGGAACACGGGTACGTTCGAGGCGCGACTGCGCATCCCCGAGGGCGATCTCGTGCTCATCATGGACCGCTGGAGCGAGTTCAACCCCTGCCAGAACGGTGGGATTGCCGCCTTCATCCACGAGCATGGCACCGATGCCGGGTGCGGCGACAACAACTGGCCCAGGACGCTCGGATACCTGGCCGGATGGGGCTTCGGCCATGCGACCCTGAATGGTCAGCCGGTCTACCAGGATTACGAGATGCACTTCATGGTCACGCAGGGTCTGCGCGATCGCGAGACACTCCGCGTCAACCATCCCTTGGCCGACCAACGGCTACCCGGCGGTGCGACGAATCCGGCGACGCAACAGATCGACTTCTATATCCGCAGCCCTGAGCAGAATCCGAACAACCGCCCCAATCGACAGGTGTTCGTCCACTTTTTCGGGATGGAGATCACCTGGAGGTGAGGCCGGCCGCCGCTGGCCCACGCGTCATCGAAGCGGGCCTTGCTCGAGCCGCTCCCGGGTGATGCGCTCCGCGGATCCCGCATCGAGGTATCCGAGCTCCGTCAGATAGGCGTCGGCTCGCCCCGTGAGCACGAGGCTGTAGTTCCACGGAATCGCGTCCTCCTTCACCTCGTTCACGTACGAGACCAGCGAGCTGGTACAGTTCGTGGTGAGCGTGTTGTACCAACGAGGTACGGTCGCTAGCGACGCAGTCTCCCTGGCGAACTGTTGGAAGATGCGCGCGAGGTACTCCGTGGGAACGGAGACCCGGTAGCGGGTGAGTGGATAGTCGAGGAACTCGACCCGTCGGGTGACCAGGTCCTCTTCGGTGGCCCAGATGTGCGTCACCTCGAAGGCCCTGAGCATACCTCCGACCAAGGAGTACGACTCTCCGACCTCGCGCCGCGTCTCCACGGACAGTCCCAACCAACGGGAAGCGCCATAGCTCTCGGGGAACTCGAACACCAGGAAGGTGTGCGCGATCCGCCCGCCGAAACCGAGCTCCTGCTCGTAGAGCCAAAGGTCCGTGATGTCGGACGGGTCGTAGCGCTCGGCGAAGTACGCTTTCGACACGACAGAGTCGCGAGTGTAGCGCCAGTCCCGCACGCTCATCAGTCGAATTGCTCCGTCGGGTAGCCCCTCGACCCCGGACAACACGCGAACGTCCTCGTCCCAGGTGCGGTCCAGGGAAGCATCGCGACCGACCACCACCAAGCCGGTCAGGGCGGCTCCGATCGCGCCGAACGCGGCCAGCGCGAGCGCGAATCGCCTCGACCTGCTCGTGCGGGGCGCTCCCACCTACGCGTCGCACTCCCCGGTGAACGTCAACAGCCGCGGCTCTGTCGTCACGTCGTACACGGCGCCGTACCACACGCAGGGTGTCGCCATCGCGCCGAAGTCAACGGAGAGCAGCACGAGCGTGCTCGTTCCCCCTGAGGCGGTGTACACGAGCGCTTGCGCGGTGGCCGGGTTCTCTGGGCTCACGAATTCGACGGGACCCAAGCGCCAGATGTCGGTGCCGTTGGCTCCCGCCGATCGCACCACGGCTGTATCGGCACTCAGCGTGACCGAGGCCTCTCGTGTCGTGAACCCCGGAGCGTCCGGCGACCAGAGCACGAAGCGGACGGGGGCGGCTAGGTCGGGGGCCACGGCGCGTAGGTAACCGAACGCGGTACCCGGTGTCTCGACGAGCCAATCGGGCGGGCGCGTGTCGAATTCGACCCGACCCGATAGCCCGACCGGCGTCAGGGGTACGGGGCCGGCCATGGTGAGCGCCATGAAGTGGACCCGGGGGGCCGCGGGAATCAGCGCCGCCCCGAAGGGAAGCTCGCTGGCCCCGCCCGGCTCATAGAAGTAGCGCTCGAGCAACGCCACCTCGGGTCGCGCGAAGTCGAG
>JBEBGN010000287.1:0-2410 GCA_040081395.1 Longimicrobiales bacterium | reverse complement strand
TGGGGGAACCTGCACCTGACTCGGAACCTATGAGGCACCCGGAGCGAGCGGGGCCCGGGTTATCTTCCGCGCCGACCAAGCTATGACGAACGAATCGACGAGCGACGCGATCCCCGCGGCGGGTACGCCCGAAGCCTCGGGCGAGCTGCGGCCCCCCTACAAGGAGGCGGCCGTCGCGGGAGCGCTCGTCTTCGCCCTGTACGCCATCACGCTGTCGCGCACGACGGCATTCTGGGACACGAGCGAATACATCGCGACCGGGCACATCATGGGGATCCCGCATCCGCCGGGGAACCCGCTCTTCGTCGTGCTCGCCCGCGCGTGGTCGGTGCTGCTGGCGCCGTTCGGCCTACCGGTGGCGGTGCGCATCAATCTCTTCAGCACGTTCATGAGCGCGAGCGCGCACGCGCTTTGGTTCCTCGTCGTGCATCACATCCTGCGGCACTTCTCACCGGAGCGGACCTTCCGCTTGGTGGGCGCGTCGGTCGCAGTCCTCGTCAGCGCGACTGCATTCACGGTCTGGAACCAGTCGAACGTCAACGAGAAGGTCTACACGGTCTCGCTGCTCGCGATCGCGCTGCTCACCTGGCTCGCGGTGCGTTGGCAGGAAAACCTGGGCAAGCCGAAGAACGACAACATCCTCGTGCTGATGATGTTCATTCTCGCTCTGAGCGTGGGCAACCACCTCATGGCGTTCCTCTCGGCGCCCGCCATTGCACTCTTCGTCCTGATGGTGAATTGGCGATCGCTCCTCAACTGGAAGCTCTACGTTGCGGGCGTGGTCGCGGCCGTGCTCGGCGTATCGGTCCACCTCTTCCTGCCGCTGCGGGCGGGGCTGAGCCCGATCATCAACGAGGCCTCTCCAACGTGCCCTGACATCGGCTCGGCGATCACCGCGGTCGTGACCTATGGGAAGGCGGGGTGCATCGCCCTCTCCGAGGCGCTCAACCGCACGCAGTACGACAAGCCGCCGCTCCTGCCGCGGCTCGCGCCCCTCGGCTCACAGATCGTCAACTACCTCCAGTACTTCGACTGGCAGTGGGCGCGCAGCCTGAACGGCGAGAACACGGTGTTCGCGAACCTTCGCATCCCGTTCACCATGCTCTTCACCGGATTCGGGGTGTGGGGGGCCATCGAGCATGCGCGTCGCGACCGTACCAGCTTCGCCTTCCTCTTCACCCTGTTCGCGACGCTGTCCCTCGCGCTCGTGTACTATCTGAACTTCCGGTACGGATACTCCCTCCAGGCACCGGTCGACGACCGCAACCTGCACGAGGTGCGCGAGCGCGACTACTTCTTCGTCGTCAGCTTCTCCTTGTGGGGACTCTGGGCCGGCATGGGTATCGTGACGCTCTGGCAGGAGGCCGCGCGTGAGCTGAAGACGACCCTGAGGCGAGCCGCACCGGTACTCGGACTGGCACTGCTCCCGCTCGTGCTCAACTGGAGCTACGCGTCACGCGCACGTGACTACTCGGCGCGCGACTGGGCGTACAATCTGCTCATGAGCGCCGAGCCGTATGCGGTGCTATTCACGAATGGCGACAACGACACCTTCCCGCTCTGGTATCTCCAGGAGGTGGAGGGGATCCGCCGCGACGTGACCGTGATCGTCACGTCGTACCTCAACACCGACTGGTATGTACGCCAGTTGAGGGACCTCACCCGTCCGTGCACGGACGGGCAGGACCCTTCGAGGGACCCGAGCCGCATCCTGTGCCAGCGGCCCTACACCTCGGAGAATACCTCTGCGGCGTACGTCTCCAACGCCGCCGACGCCCAAGGGAAGGTCGCGCTGGTGCTCGACCGTCCGATCCTGCCGCCGACGCGATCCATCATCTCGCTCAGCGAGCAGCAGATCGAGCAGGTATCGCAGCAGTACGTACCGATCGAGCAGGACATGGCACTGACCATGGGCAACCTCACCGCCGGGTTCCGGGCGGGCGATGTCCTGTCGCCATGGCAGCAGTTCGCGCTCAATCTGATCAACGACTCCATCGAAGAACGGCCCATCTATTTCGCCTCCAGCGGAAATGCTGCGGCCTCGCTCGGGCTCCAGCCCTACCTGGTTCGCCAAGGCTTGGCGTTCCGGCTCAACAACGGGGCCTTGGCAGAGGAAGGGACGGACGGCCTGGTACGCATGGACAGCTCGCCGTTCGCGCCCGTGACGGGGGACTGGGTGGATACGACGCGCACGCAGGCCTTGATGGACGAGGTCTTCCTGCACCGCGGGGGCCTCCCGGACGACTGGGCATTCTGGCCCGACCGCTCCACCCTCGGCATTCCGAGCTACTACGCGTGGGGCTACATCGCGCTGTCGCAGGCCGCCCTCATGAGCGGCGACCAGGACGCACTCGCGCGCTATCAGCAGCGTGCCGAGGCCTGGTCGGTCCTGACCGACTGACGCTCCGCC
>JBEBGN010000286.1:0-2425 GCA_040081395.1 Longimicrobiales bacterium | reverse complement strand
TGGCTTCGGCCTGACGGCAGGCCTCATGTGGGCGAACGGTCATGCGGGATACGTTCCGGTGTTCTTCATCCCGCTGGCGGTCATGTTCGCCGCTCACCCCCGCAGGACCTGGCATCTGTGGCCTTCGCTGATGCTGGCCGCGGGCATCGCTGCGCTCGTCGCCGGACCGACGCTGTTGCAGCTGATCATCGAGGTCGTGCGATTTCCGCGACTCCCTCGTGTGGCGAACCCGGAGACGATCGGCTTGGCACACGCGTGGGATCTGCTGCTGCGCCCGCTTTCCCTGGGCTCGCCCGCACAAATGTACGACGCCGTCTTGACGCGCGGTACGCGCGTGCCCTTCTATGGCGGCCCGATGTTCGTGCTGTCGCTCTGCGGGATCATCGGCCTCATCCAGGTGGGTCGTTACCGGCGGGGAGTCGCCGTCGCGTTTCTCTCCGCGCTTGGCTTACTCGCGCTCCCGCATCTGGACGGCATTCAGCTGCTCGCCGCAACGTACCTCTTCCGCGACGCCCTCGTCCTCTTCGGCATCGTGCTCGGCGCCACCGCGTGGCAGGCGCTCGAAGAACGGCGTCCCCGGGTCGCAGCGGTTGTGGCCGTGCTGCAAGTGCTTGTCCTCTTCGGCGCCTCCTGGCCGTTCGTTCGAAAGGCGGTCGTGTCACAAAACATCGCGCACGCCGCGATCAGGGACACGCCGGTGACGCGCTCGCTTCGCGCGATGGCGGAACAGTACCCGGGGCGCTGGTACCTCTCGCCTGGGGCCGACGACCTCGCGACAAGAGACCGCCTGTTCATCGATGGTCTGTGGCGGACGACCTGGGCCTACCGCGACCTGCCCATCGTCAACGGCTCGTTCAAGGGCGTCTCGGTGGATCCGATGTATCCAAGCGGCATCCTGCCCTACGGCCAGATCCGCGGCAACCCGGCGACGGTCTCGAGTGCTCCCCTGCTGACTGTGCTCGGCATCAGCGTGGTACTTGCGGTCCCTGGGGAAGCCGTGTCGTCGCAACTCCAGGAAATCAGTCGCATTACGACGTACGAGAGCGGAGACCTTCGCGTGCTTCGCAATCCCGGCGTATGGCCGGGGGCCGCCTTCGTCTCCGATGGCATCGTCGAGCACCAGTTGTCACCGCTGCCGGGATGTCGCGAAGCCGGCTTGCTCTGTCGCGACTTCGGACCGGTGCTCCAGGCTGTCCGGAGCGTGGATGTCCATCTGACTTACCGGCACGGCACGATCCACGCCCGGTTCGCGCCCGACCCGATGCGCGCCAGATGGCTGCTCCTCTCGGAAATGTTCAGGCCAGGGTGGCGGGCCAAGACCGACAGCCGGAACGTCCCGGTAGCCGAGGCCCTTGGCGGACTCATTGCCGTGCGGGTCCCGGCCGGAGCATCCAGCGTGGACCTCGCGTTCCGCCCGGCCGGGCGCATTGTCGCTACCTGGCTGGCGTGGATCACCATCGCCGTCGCATCCGGAGTGCTGATCGTGGGAACCATGCTTCGCCGGCGGACACCGCGCGACTACTTCTACTCGTTGCTGGCGCGCTACATCGGGTATCACCTGCCGGAGCAGGCTCGCATCGTGGAGCTCGCACCGCGATCGGCCTTGTTGCGCGAGGCACTTGGCCGGACCGAGATTCGGATTCTGCCGCTGGACGAGTCCGCGGTCATGCCGGGCGACGACACGATCATCGCCTGGGCCGACCTTCATCGCTTCGAGCCCGACCGGATCATCCTGAGCGGCACGGTGCACGAAGTACCAGACATCCAGGCCGTACTCGAGCAGGTGCGCGCCGCCAGTGCGGCCGACACCCGGCTGCTGATTGTGTACTACAACAGCCTGTGGCGACCTTTCATCGCGTTGGGTCGCCGCCTCGGTCTGGCGACATCCGCACCCGAGCACAACTGGGTTTCGCCATCGGACGTGGAGAACCTGCTCAGGTTGTCCGGCTATGAGCTCATCTCGCAGTCGCAGCACGTGCTGATGCCGGTCTACGTGCCGCTCATCAGCACGCTCGTCAACCGATGGCTAGCTCCCCTGCCGATCGTTCGGTGGCTAGCGCTGTTGAACCTTGCGGTCGCGCGGCCGTCGCCTCGACCGAGCGACCGCGCCCTCTCGGTCTCGGTCATCGTGCCGGCCCGGAACGAGCGCGGCAATATCGCGGAGATCATCCGGCGGGTCCCGCAGATGGGGCCGGACGATGAGCTCATCTTCGTGGAAGGGCACTCGAGCGACGGCACGTGGGAAGAGATTCAGGCTGCCGCTCTGCAGAACCCGAGCCGCCGGATGGTGGCACTGCAGCAGTCAGGCCGGGGTAAAGGAGACGCCGTGCGAGCCGGCTTCGACGCGGCTCGCAGGGACCTCCTGATGATTCTCGACGCGGATCTCACCGTTCCCCCCGAGGACCTCCCGAAGTTCTATCGCGTC
>JBEBGN010000285.1:0-2430 GCA_040081395.1 Longimicrobiales bacterium | reverse complement strand
GACGAGAGCGTGGCATCGCAGAGGATCAATGCGCTGCTCGTGTCCGGGTTCGGTGCGGTCGCGCTGCTCATCGCCGCTGTGGGGCTGGCCGGCGTGCTCGGATTCTCCGTGAGTCAGCGCACCAACGAGATCGGCGTGCGCATGAGCCTGGGAGCGCATCCCAGCCAGGTGCGTCGCATGATCGTGCTCGAGGGCGCCACTCTGCTCGTGATCGGTCTGGCGATCGGTGCTGTCGCTTCGCTCTTCGCCACGGGGGTCGTGGAGGGCATGCTCTACGGCGTATCGCGGAACGACCCGACGACGCTGCTGGCGGTTGCCGCGTTGATGGCCATTGTGGGCGTGACCGCCGCCTGGGTGCCGGCGATGCGCGCCTCCAACGTCCAGCCCGTCGAGGCGCTGCGGCGGGAGTAGTCCAGCGGGTCCGCTAGCGGCGAGACTTGGCCGCGCGGAAGAGGTAGACGGCCAGCCAGGAGTAGAGCGCCAGATAGCTGACCACGTACACCACCGTCTTGATGAGCGCCTTATAGAGAACGGTGCGGAGCTCGGGTGGCGTACCCGCCAGTGCCACGGGGACCACCGTGGCGTACAACGCACCGAGGCCGACCAGGGAGAGCGTCACCAGTGCGGACGCACCCGCGACGCCGACCGTCGCTGCCCGCCACCCCCGACCCAGCGCCCCGGCTGCGATCAGGACGAGGCCCAGCGTGCCGAGCGGCATGCCCATCACGTGGGCTCCGACGCTCGCGAACTCCCACTCCGCGTTGCCGAAGTCGAGCGGCCACCAGAGGAGCGCGATGTCCGTCCAGCCGACGACCGCGAGACAGAGCCCCCCTGCGAAGACGGCGGACCAAAGGAAGGCGGGCTCCGGGTTTCCCGGAGCCCGCCCTCGCTGAACGGCGTCCGCCGTCAGGATCGTCATCGAAGCGACGTGCGAACTAGGAGGCCTGTGCGTCCTTGCGGCGGAGCCTCACGAAGGCCAGACCGAATAGTCCGCTCGCCATCAACAACCACCCTTCCGGCTCGGGTACGGAAGTCGGCGGCGGAGGGGGCGGCGTGATGGGACCGCACGGATCGGAGCGCCCGGGTGTGAAGGCCGGGTTGTTGACGCCTAGGTCGCAGCGCGAGCCGAGGCCGTTCACCCCGCCCGCCGAGAGCGTGACCGGGACGCCTACGGGCACCGACCAGACCGTCGGGATGTTGAAGCGCATGACGAGCGCGCTGCTTCCGCAGGTGGACCAATACGACGTGACCGGAATCGGGTTGCCGCCGACGCTCGCCGGGGCCGTACAGCCGGCCAAGCCACCCAATGCGGTGGCGGTGCTGAGGCGGATGCCCTGGAACCCGTCTTGTGTAGCGGTCCAGCCCGCCGCCCCGCCCACGTTCGTCGCGGTCGAGCCCGTCAGGTCCGCGTTCTGGACGAACGAGTTCCCGGTCCCGGTTCCGGGAGCGGTCCAGATGTTGATCGTTTCCAGCACGTTCGGCGCGGCGGTGTACCCCGGCGTGCCTTGCCAGTTGGTCACGCTGACCAAGACGTCGGTACCGCCGCCGAAGGCGGCCGTGGTGCTGATGCTGATGCTCCAGCACGCCGCCAAGCTTCCGGTCGCGCACTGGTTGAGGTAGGACACCGTCTGGGCCGCGGCGGGGGGCGCGAACGCGAGCGTCAGCGCCAGCCCGGCGGCGAAAGAATACCGCCGTAGTTCCAAGACCTACTCCTGCAGCACTGCTGCGCCTGGGGGGGCAAACTACCCTCCCACAGTGGAGGGGGGCTCGCCTCGCCCGCAAGGGGCGCAATGGCGCGTCGGCGACTCCGACCTAGCCGCTTCAGAACTCGGGTCGGTACGCCCCGGGCACGGGGGTCTCGGTGATCGGGCGGACGATCGGCGGCGGGTTCTCCCGGTACTCGGTCGACTCACTGAAGAAGCCGGACGCGTGGAGGGTCACGGTCACCGTGTCGGCACCCTCGTTCAGCCAGTACCAGCCGTGGATGCCCGGGAAGGGCGCGACGTAGCTCCCATGCCGGAACAGCGTGCGCTCCGCGACCTCGAAGAACTCGGCCGTGCCGGCCGCTGCCCCGTCGGCCTCGCTGTGCATCTCGCTACGGACCCAATTGATCGCCGTCCATGAGTAGACCATCGCCCGCCCGGCCTCGAGCCGGTACTTGTACTCGACGAAGCCGCCTGGCTCGAGCACGAACTCGCGTGTGTCGGTACGGTAGCTGCTCGCCGCGGCCGTGAGGCCATCGGCGCGCACGGGGATCTCGGCGGGCGCGCCCGACAGGACTACGAGCCCGAGTGCTTCACCGGTCCCGAGCGGGTCGATGTCGTACTCGGCGGGAAGGACGACCGTCACCAGCAGCACCCCTGCGAGCGCGAGCGCGACCAGTGTCGAGAGGAGCAGCTTCGCCTTCGACGGGGCGGGCGGAAGCGGGGG
>JBEBGN010000017.1:0-32978 GCA_040081395.1 Longimicrobiales bacterium | reverse complement strand
GCACAAGCGTGCCCCCCGAGTCCCATCGCGCCATCGCAGTGCCCCGCACGGACCCCGAGCATCACCGCATGCTCGCACACGTACACACCGCGGCGGTCCTCGGCATGGAGCCGTTCGCGGTCCGCGTCGACGTACACCTCTGCTCGGGCCTCCCTAGCTTCACCGTGGTGGGGCTCGCGCACGGCGCGGTGCGGGAGGGCCGCGAACGGGTGACGGCTGCGTTGCGCAGCTCCGGGTTCGACCTCCCGAACCGACGCATCACCGTGAACCTCGCGCCGGCCGACGTGCCCAAGGACGGCACGGCTCTCGACCTACCCATCGCCATCGGCTTGCTCGCTGCCGGCGGACAGGCTGCGGTGGCCGCGTTGGAGCACACGGCCTTCCTGGGAGAGCTCGGCCTGGACGGCTCGCTCCGGCCGGTGGCGGGTGTGCTCCCCATCGCGTCGCTCTGTCGAGCGGCTGGACTGGTCGACCTCATCGTCCCACGAGAAAATGCCCCCGAGGCCGCTCTGGTCTCCGGTCTCAGGGTATTCGCCGCGCCCGACCTGAGTGCTGTTGTGGACCATCTATCGGGCGCGCGCCCGTTGGTCCCCACGCGCGTCGACCTAGACGCGCTGCTCCACCGTGACCCTACCGAAGCGCCGGACTTCCGCGACGTCCGAGGCCAGGGCGCGGCGAAGCGAGCGCTCGAGGTTGCAGCGGCGGGGGCGCACAATGTGCTGCTGGTCGGTCCACCGGGTGCGGGAAAGACCATGCTGGCCCGCCGCCTTCCGGGGATCCTGCCGGCGCTCTCCCTGGAGGAGGCGCTCGACGTGACCCGGGTGCACTCGGTGGCGGGGTATCTGCGGGGAGGGGGAGCGCTGGTCACCGAGCGGCCCTTCCGCTCCCCACACCACACCGTGACCGATGCGGGCCTCGTCGGTGGCGGGACGCCGATCCGCCCGGGCGAGATCAGCCTCGCGCATCACGGCGTGCTCTTCCTGGACGAGCTCGCAGAATATCGGCGGAACGTCCTCGAGGTTCTCCGGCAGCCGCTCGAAGAGGGGGTCGTGCGGCTGTCGCGAGCCCGCGCTTCGGTGCTCTACCCCGCGCGCTTCCTGCTCGTGACTGCCATGAACCCGTGCCCTTGCGGCTATTGGGGGGACGGTTCCGATCGCTGTCTCTGTGACCCCGGTGTCGTGCTTCGGTATCAGGGTCGTGTCTCGGGGCCGTTGATGGACCGGATCGATCTCCACCTGCATGTGCCGGCCGTGCCGTTCGAGAGCCTGGAGGGTGGGAGTGGGGACGAGGGAGATGGGCCATCGAGCGAGGAGGTGCGGCGACGGGTGGCCGAGGCGCGCGCTGCGCAACGCGATCGTTTCGCGGATTCGCCCGGTGTGCATGCAAACGGCCACATGCGTCCTTCGGACCTACGGCGGTGGTGCCGGCCGAGCGCACGCGTGGCGCATCTCCTGCAGCGCGCCGTCGAGAGGAGTCGGCTCTCTGCCCGCGCGTATCACCGGATCTTGAAGGTGGCCCGCACGATCGCGGACCTCGCCGGGGCGAGCGAGATCGGCCAAGAGCACGCCGCGGAGGCCGTACACTACCGCTCCATGGACCGGGTGCGCGCCTAGGCACGGGGCCGCCACAGCCTCCGCGGGGCCTCCGGATTGAACCGGAGGCCAGTCGTGGTGAGCTTTTCCGCCATGCCGCCCACCCGTGCGCTGGCCGCCCCTGCGACGTCCGCGCCCACCGAGCCCGTGCTCTCCCTGGTCATCGCGGCGTTCGCGGCGGTCTACATCATCTGGGGATCGACGTACCTCGCCATTCTCTGGGTGATCGAGTCGATCCCCCCGCTACTCATGGCGTCGGGTCGCTTCCTCTTCGCGGGTGCGCTCCTCTACGCGTGGATGCGTCTCCGCGGGACCCCCCGGCCCACCGCCGAGCAATGGCGCGCTGCCGTCATCGCGGGTGCGCTCATGTTGGCGGGTGGGAACGGGGCGGTGGTGGTCGCCGAGCAGTGGGTTCCCTCGGGACTGACCGCGCTGCTCGTCGCGGCCGTCCCCCTCTGGCTCGTCGTGCTGGATGCCACCGTCGGATCTCGCGCGAAGCCGAGCCCGAGGGCGCAGATCGGCCTTCTGGTCGGGTTCGCCGGGGTCATGCTGCTCGTGGGTGCTCCCGGCATCGAAGCCGGCGGGTCGCGAGCGCTCCTAGGCGCATTGCTCGTTACCGTCGGTTCGGTCTCGTGGGCGGGGGGCTCGCTCTACCTTCGGTCCGCCGCGAAGCCGAGCAGCGCGCTCCTGCTCGTGTCCATGCAGATGCTCGGTGGTGGGGTGGTCCTGGGTGCGATGTCGTTGGCGCTCGGGGAGCCGGCGGAGTTCCACCTTGCCGACGTCACCCTGCGCTCGCTGCTTGCCCTGGTCTACCTGGTGATCTTCGGCTCCCTGATTGCGTATACGGCCTACGTCTGGCTGCTGACGGTCACCACGCCGGCCCGCGCCGGCACCTACGCCTACGTGAACCCCGTGATCGCGCTCCTGCTCGGGTGGGCGTTCGCAGGGGAGCACGTCGGCTTTCGCGCGGCCATCGCGGCGGCGATCATCGTGGGATCGGTGTTCGTCATCGTATCCGAGGCAAGGAACGTGAAGGACCGAACGCAGACGGCGCAGCCCGTGCCCACGGAGACGCGATGAACGCGTGGTCGTCCCTACTCGCCTCGATGCCTCAGGTGCAGGGGGGGCCCGACGACGCGGGCATCTCGGTCTTGCAGGTCGCGCCCGACACCACGCAGCGGAATCTGCTCATCTCCCTCGTGGTGATCGTGCTGCTCTTCTTCGCGCGCCGCGCGATCATGGGCTTCGTTCAACGGAACGTCGAGGCACAGCCGCTCAGGTATCGTTGGTCCAAGTCCACGGCCTACGCGGCGTTCGTGGTCGGCGGCCTGATCCTCATTCAGGTTTGGTTCACGGCGATCCAATCGCTCGGGACCTTCCTCGGCCTCCTGTCGGCCGGTCTCGCGATCGCGCTCAAGGATCTGGTCGCCGACCTGGCTGGCTGGTTTTTCATCTTGTGGCGCCGCCCCTTCGAGCTGGGTGACCGCATCGAAGTCGCGGGACTCAAGGGGGACGTGGTCGATCGAACCATCTTCCAGATCACGATCATGGAGGTCGGCAATTGGATCGACGCCGACCAGAGCACCGGGCGACTCATCCACATCCCGAACTCCCTGGTGTTCACGCAGCCGCTCGCCAATTACGTAGCGGGCTTCCCCTATCTATGGAACGAGTTGAAGGTAGGCGTCACCTTCGAGAGCGACTGGAGGAAGGCCAAGGCGATTCTCGAGGACATTGCGAAGGACTTCGCAGTGGATCTGAAGAAGGACGAGTCGGCGGTGCGCCGAAAGGACGACGACCGATTCCTCATCCGGTACCGCAAGCTGACGCCGATCGTGTACACGTCGGTCGCCGACGCCGGCGTTCTGCTCACGCTTCGCTACATCTGCGGCCCGCGCGAGCGCCGGGGCACGGGGGCCGTGCTCTGGGAGACGATCCTGGAACGGTTTGCGGCCGAACCCGACATCGACTTCGCGCCGACGCAACGCACGATCACCGTCGACCGTAGAAGCGCTCCGGAAGAGGCGCCGCCGGTGCCAGAAGCTGCCGCCGACTGACCATGCGCCTGTTCGTCGCCGTAAACCTCCCGAAGAAGGACCGCGAACGCATCAGCCGCGCGACCCGCAAGCTCCGCGAGACGGAGATGCCGGTTCTCTGGACCGACGAGGATCATTACCACGTGACGCTCAAGTTCCTCGGCGAGGTACGCCGTGAGCGACTGGTCGAGGTGACCAAGGCGATGCAGGGGGTCGCCGAGTCCACCAAGGCGTTTTCGACCAAGTTTGCGGGCTTCGGTGCGTTCCCATCGGTGCGGCAGCCCCGGGTCATCTGGCTCGGCATCGCGGCGAGCCCGGAGCTCCGCCTGCTCAAGCAGGACCTGGAGTGGTCGTACGGGGAGAGTGGATTCGAGGCCGAGACGCGAGCCTTCCATCCGCACGTCACGGTCGGGCGTGCGGGGGACCGGGACGGCGCTGGGGCGTTCCGTGGACTCGACGACCTCTTGGCCGAGCTGAAGTGTGCCGGGGATGTGAAGGTGACTTCGATCGACCTCATGAAGAGCCAACTCTCACCCGAGGGGTCGACCTACACCGTGCTCGCAAGCGAGAGGCTGCAACCCTGATGGCGCGACTGCTCGTCATCGACGACGAAAAAGGCATCCGAGATGCCCTGGTGCAGGTCTTCGAGTACGAGGGCCACGAGGTCGGTGCGGCCGAAGACGGGCGCGCCGGAATCGAGGCCGCAAGCAAAACGCGGCCCGACGTGATCTTTCTCGACGTGAAGATGCCCGGCATGGACGGCCTCGACGTCTTGGCCCGCCTGCGCGAGGGGGACCCGTCAGCGCTCGTGGTCATGATCTCGGGGCATGGCACCATCGATACGGCCATCGAGGCGACCAGGAAGGGTGCGTACGACTTCCTCGAGAAGCCGCTCGATACGGACCGGCTCTTGGTCACGCTCCGCAGGGCGCTGGAGCTGAGGGGGCTCACCAAGACGGTGGCCGCGTTGGCGAGCCAAGTCGAGAGCCGGTACGCGATCGTCGGCACCTCGTTCGCCGTTCGGCAAGTTCTCGAGCGCGTGGAGAAGGTCGCTCCCACGGAGGCGCGTGTCCTCGTCACGGGGGAGAACGGCACCGGGAAGGAGCTTGTGGCGCGCGCGATCCACCGGCTCTCCCCTCGAGCGCAGGGGCCGTTCACCGAAGTGAACTGCGCGGCCATCCCCTCCGAATTGATCGAGTCCGTGCTGTTCGGACACATCAAGGGATCATTCACCGGGGCAATCGCCGACCGGACGGGCAAGTTCGAGCAAGCCGACGGCGGCACGCTGTTTCTGGACGAAGTGGGGGATATGTCCCTCGACGCGCAGGCCAAGGTGTTGCGAGCGCTCGAAGAGGGGGTCGTCACTCGGGTGGGCGGCTCCAAGTCCATCGAGGTCGACGTGCGGGTGGTCGCGGCGACCAACAAGGATCTGGCTGCGGCGATCGAAGACGGAACGTTCCGCGAGGATCTTTTCTATCGCCTCAATGTGGTTCCCATCCATGTGCCCCCACTCCGGGAGCGCCGCGAGGACGTCCCGATGTTGGTGCACCACTTCGCCGAGATGATGGCGAAGCGCGACGGGATTCCGCCGAAGGCCTTCGACGGCGCCGCAGTCGAGCGGTTGGCGGACCTGCCCTGGCCAGGAAACGTGAGGGAGCTCCGCAACACGGTGGAGCGACTCATGATCCTCTCTCCAGGCGCGCGCGTTCGTCCCGAGGATGTCGATCTGCTCGCCGCCGGGAAGGGGCAGGGGCACGCCGCTGCGGACTCGATGCTCGCTGCGGAGACGTTCTCGGATTTCAAGGACCGCGCGGAGCGCGCATATATTGCGCAGAAATTGAGAGAGAACGATTGGAACGTGGCGGAGACAGCGCGTCGAATCGACATGCCGCGCTCGAATCTCTACAAGAAGATCGAGAAGTACGGTCTCAACCGGGACGCCTGAGGCGCACGACGCGGCGCTGTTACGCGGTCCGACTTGCCCCCGTTCGGACGAGCCCTACGTTTCAGGTGACAAACTGATTTAGAGGGTGGGTCGTAACGGAAGCCGGTGAGAATCCGGCGCGGCCCCGCCACTGTAATGGGTCCGAGCGCGGTTATATAGGTTCGCTCGGAACGGCGGCTCATGTGCCACTGGGGTGGTTCCCCGGGAAGGCGAGTCGTCGGCCCAGAGCCAGGAGACGAGACCCACCCCCTACCACGCCAATACCTCCGTGGGGAGGCGGCTTGGGTCCGGGGCTCGCCTCGTGCGCCCGGTCTCTTCCGTCACGGTGGGGAGACCGGGTTTCTCATGTACAAGCATGTCTTGGCAATCGCCACCGTCGCCGTCGTGGGGGCGGCCGACGCGGCACCCTCCCTCGCGCAGTCATCCACCAATCCGTTCGTGCTCGACGGGCTGGTGGTCACCGCGAGCCCCACACCCCGCGCCCGGGGTTCTATCGCCCAACACGTCACCATCCTCGACGGACGCGAGCTCGAGGCACGTGGCCTCGTATTCGCGGTGGACGCGCTTCGCGAGGTGTCGGGCGTCGATGTGGTACGCGGTGGCTCGCTCGGCGCGGTGACCTCGGTGTTCATGCGTGGCGGGGAGAGCGACTACACCCTGGTTCTGGTGGACGGGGTTCAGGTGAACCAGGCCGGAGGCGGGTTCGACTTTTCATCCCTCACGACCCGGAACATCGAGCGCATCGAAATCGTTCGGGGGCCTGGGAGCGCGCTTTACGGATCGGACGCAGTGGCGGGCGTCATCCACGTGATCACGCGGATGGGGAGCGGGGCGGGCGTGCAGGGCGCCGTGCGCTTCGAGACCGCATCGTTCGCCGAGCGCGATGGCCTCGTCGATGGCATGAAGCTGTCGGCGGATATGGCCGGGGGATCCGATCGGGCGCGCTACACGGTGGCCCTGGGCCGTGACGTGGCCGATGGCATCTATGCATTCAACAGCGGTCATGAGAACCTGTCCCTGTCTGGCGCGGCGCGCTTCCTCCCTGACGATCGAACTCGCATTGCGCTCACACTGCGGCTCGAAGATCGCGAGTATCGGTATCCGACCAACGGGGCGGGTGCGCTCGTCGACCGCAACGCGTTCTTCTTCGAGGATGAGACCATAGCCAACGTCTCCTTCGCTCGAGCCGTGACCGAAGCGCTCGAGGTGGAGGCACTGATAGGCCTCACGGAAACCGACGGCGGCACCGATGACGCCTTCGACGATCCATCGGATACGGGTTCATTCAAGAGCCTCGATCACTTTCGGCGGACGACCGCGCAGTTGCGCTCGCACCTGCGTCTCGGGGCCTCGGTCCTGACGGTCGGCGGAGAGGTCGAGGAGGAGCGACAGCGCTCGTTCAGCGAATCGCAGAGCAGCTTCGGGCCCTTCTACGGTCGCGCCGAGAATGGCCGGCTCAACCTGGCCGCGTTCGGGCACGCCACCGGTGAGCGTGGCCCCCTGGCGCTCAGCCTGGGCGGACGCGTCGAGGACAACGAGCGCTACGGCGTCATCGCGACCTGGCAGGCGGGGGTGGCGGCGAACTGGCCGGGTCGCCCGGGCACGCGCCTCCGCGTCTCGGCCGGGAGCGCCATCAAGGAGCCGACCTTCGTGGAGAACTACGCGACCGGCTTCGCGCTCGGGAACCCCGAACTCGACCCTGAATGGTCGCTCTCGTGGGAGGCCGGGGTCGAGCATGAGGTCGCGCCTGGCGTGACCGCCGCCGTGACGTACTTCGACCAGCGCTTCGAGGAGATGATTCAGTACACGTTCGCGCCCCCCAACCCGACGGATCCCAACTACTTCAATGTGGCGGCCGCGACGGCTCGCGGTTTGGAGGTCGACGCGCGGGTCGTTGCCGGACGGGTGGACGCGAGCGCCAACTGGACCTGGCTCGACACCGAAGTGGTGGACGCGGGCCTCGAGGGAGCGCCTGGGGATCTGTTCGTCGATGGCCAGCCCCTCATTCGGCGGCCGCGGCACTCGGTCAACCTCGCCGCGTCATCAGCGTTGACCGAGCGGGTTCGCCTGCACAGCGAGCTGCTCGTGGTGGGGGCGCGCGAGGACCGCGACTTCTCCACCTTTCCGGCCACCCCGGTCGGGATGCCCAGGCACATGCTCTTGTCGCTCGGGGCCGAGTGGGTCGCGCGCCAGCAAGCACCTGGTCTGGCGAGTATGTCGCTCACGCTTCGGGCAGAGAACCTGTTCGACGCGTCGTACGCGGAGACGTTCGGCTTTCCGGCCCCCGGCCGCCGGCTGTACGCGGGCGTCGCGGTGGGGTTTGGCGGTCCCTAGCGCAGAATCTCGGTTCCGTCCGGAAGCCGGTACAGCGACTCCATGGTCCGGTAGTCCTGTGCGGAGAGCGAGGTAGCGGTGTTCGTGGGGTACATGACGTCGCGCTCGGAGTCGCTGTGGGGGACTCCGAGCGCGTGTCCCATTTCATGGGCGGCGGTCAGCCGCACCTGTTGGGGATCGAGCACGCGGTTCGGGTCGAAGGGGGACCGGGTCGCGAGCTCGATGGAGGCCACCTCGAGCCCGGTGGCGACGGACCACCGGGTTCTGGCCACGCCGATCTGACTTCCGCCCAGGCTCTGGGTCCAGGTCACGGAGAAATGGGGTGTACGGTCTCCGCGCAGGTCGGTGAGGATCTCGAAGGGCTGGCCGTTCCAGGCACGCAGGCCGAGGGCCGCTGCCTGTTGCAGCCGGTTCGCTTCGGCCGCCGGCTCGAACGCAGGGCGGGGGACGTGCACGACGATCGTTCCGGCGAAGTCCTTCCAGCGCATCAATCGAATGCGCTCGTTCTGCGTGAGGTCTGCGCAGAGGTACCCCGCGTTCCGGCACGCGTCGGCGGCGGACAGGACCGTCCGCAGCGGGCCGTCGTCGGTGCCCGGCGGCGTGCCCGGGGCAGGGCCGCAGTCCGGCGCCCCCTCCTCACATGCTTCGGGCTCGATCGAGCCCTCTCCTCGCCCGCGCAGGAGACCGACCGCGCCCCCGACCAAGAGGACGCCTGCGATCGCGGTCACCGGGCTGATCCTTCGCGTCATGAGCCCTCGCTGGGAGGCTTTCCGGGGGAGCGGCGCGAAGCTACGCTGGTGCGACGGTCGCGGGGAAGGCTCTCAGGAACGCGCTTCAGGACGACCGTGTACTCGACGAGAGAATGATCCGGGAAGGGTCCCGGGCCCGGCCATCGGCAGCGAGGAAGGTGTGACCGAAGGCGACCAGCGAGCGCGCGACCAAGTCGAGGCTTCGGCCGAAGCTTCGCATCCGCCTTGCGTGTCCTCCGAGCACCCGCCCGCGGCGAAGTCGGACCTCAACTCCCGCGGAGCGCTGCGATTCGCCAGCTCGCTTGCGCTAGCGGCGGTCCTGTTCGTGGTGGTGCGCACCTTTCTGGTAGAGGCGTACCGGATTCCGACGGGCTCCATGGAGAACACGCTCCTGGTCGGGGACTTCCTCTTGGTCAACAAGGCCGTCTATGGCACCAGGATTCCCGGGACCGATATCCGCGTGGGTTCACTGCGTGAACCCGCGATGGGTGACGTGGTGGTCTTTCATCCGCCGCACGAGCCCGACCGCAACTACGTGAAGCGAGTGGTGGGCCTGCCTGAGGACACGCTCGAGATGCGGGACAAGCGCCTCTTCCGGAACGGCCATCTGGTGGCCGAGCCGTGGGCGCGACACGACGACGGCCGCGGCGACACCGTTCACCCCGATATGCGTTGGCAGTCGGGGTATCTGATCGCGTCCGGACGGAGGAAGTATCAACCGACGCGTGACAATTGGGGCCCGATCGTCGTGCCCCCCGATCGATACTTCGTACTGGGCGACAATCGGGACAACAGCGAGGACTCACGCTATTGGGGGTTCGTGGAGCGCGAGGAGATCCGTGGACAACCGTGGCGGGTATACTACTCGTTCATTCCGTCCAGCGTGAGCTCCCTTCCGCTCCGGGAACGGGTCCGCTGGACCAGGATCGGCGAAGCCATCCGGTGAGCGGGTCCCGCCCCCCCGGGGTCTGTTGCTCCGGCCCGACCGTATAGAGATTCTAGGCCATGCATCGAACCGACCGGGCGCTGGCGCGCGCGCTTTCGTTCCGGTCGACTGATCCCCGATACGCCAGCCTTCGGCGCAGATGACCTTCACACCGCGACGTGGTGCTTCGAGGGAAGGATCGCTGGATCAGTACCTCAAGGAGATCAGTCAGTATCCGCTGATCGACCGTGAGGAAGAGGGACGTCTCGCCAAGCTGATTCGCAAAGGCGAAGAGGAAGCCCTCAACAAGCTGGTTCGCTCGAACCTGCGCTTCGTCGTCTCCGTCGCCAAGAAGTACCAGAACCAGGGCGTGCCCCTCTCGGACCTGATCAACGAGGGGAACCTCGGCCTGATCCGCGCCGCCCATAAGTTCGACGAGACCAAGGGCATCAAGTTCATCAGCTACGCGGTATGGTGGATCCGTCAGGCGATCCTCCAGGCCCTGGCCGAACAGAGCCGGATCGTGCGCGTGCCGCTCAACCGCGCCGGCGCGCTGTACCGGATCGGGCGCCGCAGCTCGAACCTGCTCCAGGAGTTGGGTCGCGAGCCGACCGTCGACGAGATCGCCGAGGAGCTCGACGTGACCCGCGAGGAGATCGAGCGGACGCTCGCGATCTCCCACTCGCACCTGTCGCTGGACGCGCCGGTGACGCCCGGCGAAGACGCGCGCCTGCTCGACTACCTCCCGGACCAGTACTCCCCGGGGCCTGAAGACGAGGCGTACGAGCACGCGCTCAAGGCGACCATCGAGGACGCGCTCGGTACGCTCAAGGAGCGCGAGGCCAAGATCCTCCGCCTCTACTTCGGACTCGACGACCAGGATCCCATGACGCTCGAGGAGATCGGGTCGATCATGGGCATCACCCGTGAGCGCGTTCGCCAGATCAAGGAGAAGGCGCTGGTGCGCCTCAGGCACGCCTCCCGGGCCAGATTCCTGGAGACGTACCGGTAGGGCGCTGCGGCAGGGCCCCCTCTCGACCGTCGACCGACCGCGGGCAAGGGCCGAAGCCCAGGGCGGATCCGGGTTTCCGGCGTCCCGCCCCACGTTGACACCCCCGCAGGGCCTCGGGTATCATTTGCGGCTCTATTCCTGGTGTTTCGTTGTTGGACCCCGAGTCCGGAACCGTAGCCGCGCGCATGACGACCTACACCCCGAAAGCCCACGAAATCACTCATGACTGGTGGATCGTGGACGCGTCCGACAAGCCGCTCGGCCGCCTGGCCACGGAGATCGCTCGTATTCTCCGCGGCAAGCACAAGCCAATCTTCACTCCCCACCTGGACACCGGCGACCACGTCGTCGTCGTGAACGCCGACAAGGTCCGCTTGACCGGTAAGAAGACCGAACTCAAGACGTACTTCCGGCACTCCGGCTACATGGGGCACGAGAAACACATCCCGTTCAAGCGCCTCTTCGGGGCGCACCCCGAACGGGTGATCGAGCTGGCCGTGAAGGGCATGCTCCCGAAGAGCGCGCTCGGCAAGCGCCTCGAGACCAAGCTCAAAGTCTACGCCGGCCCCACTCACCCCCATCAGAGCCAGCAGCCGCAACCGCTGGAGATTCGGACGAGGTAATTGGATCGAATGGCGCAAGCAGCATCCCAGACCCAGACCGTAGGTCGCCGTAAGCGCGCCGTGGCGCGTGTGCTCCTCCGCCCGGGAAGTGGCAAGTGGAGCGTGAACGGCCGCGAGTTGAACGACTACTTCCCGCGTCCCACGCACCAGATCCGAATCGCCGAAGCGCTCAAGGTGACCGCTTCGGAGGGGATCTACGACATCACGATCCGCGTCGCTGGCGGCGGCCTCACCGGGCAGGCAGACTCCGTTCGCCTGGGTGTGGCGCGCGCGCTCTTGGAGCGGGATGGTGAGCTCAGGGCCAAGCTCCGTGAGCACGGCCTCCTCACCCGGGACGCGCGTCAGGTGGAGCGCAAGAAGCCCGGCCGCCCGAAGGCCCGCAAGCGCTTCCAGTTCTCGAAGCGCTAGCCAAAGCAGTCTTTCGTAGTTCGAAGTGCCGAGCGCGGTGACTCCGCGTGCGGAAATCCTGACCGGGGCGTAATCGGCCCCACAGCAGTTGCGAGCGACATGTCCGACGTAAAGCTGGACCAACTCCTGGAAGCCGGAGTGCACTTCGGCCACCAGACCCGCCGTTGGAATCCGAAGATGAAGCCCTTCATCTTCACGGAGCGCAACGGCATCCACATCATCGACCTCCGCAAGACGTTGGACCGCCTGCGCATCGCGCAGCAGGCCATTCGTGAGGTCGTTCTCCGCGGGGATCGGATCCTCTACGTCTGCACCAAGCGCCAGCTCCGGTCGGTGGTCGAGGCGGAAGCTCAGCGCAGCGGATCGTTCTACGTCACGGAGCGGTGGCTCGGTGGTATGCTCACCAACTTCCAGACGATCCGGAAGCAGATTCGCCGGCTGAAGGAGTTGGAGCGCGGCCAGGAAGAGAACGCCTTCGAGTTCTACACCAAGAAGGAACGGCTCCTCCTCGAGCGCGAGCGGATGAAGCTCGACAAGTATCTGGCGGGCGTGAAGGACATGGGCCGCCTGCCCGGCGCGGTGTTCGTGGTCGACGCGCGTCGCGAAATGATCGCGGTGAAGGAAGCTGCGAAGCTCGGCATCCCGATCATCGCCATCACCGACACGAACGCCGATCCGGAACTCATCGACTATCCGGTGCCCGGGAACGACGACGCGATCCGCTCGGTGCAGCTCATCACCAAGGCGATTGCGGACACGATCGAGACCGCGCGCCGCGAGGTGCCCGAGGACGATCGGCGCCGTGTGGACGAGTTGGAAGCTACGACCTACTCGACTGAGACCGGCGAGACGACGGAGCGCGAGAAGCCGCAGCGGAGGCGTCCGCGCCGTCGCCGTCGGCCGAAGCCCGAGGTCATCGCGCAACATGTGCATGGTGAGGAGGGCGACGACGTCGACGCCGATGGCGCCGATGACGACGTCGGTGACGAGGAGACGGTAGAGGTCTAGCGGTACCCGATAGCCCGACCACGGGCGCGACCGGCGCAGGGCCGGTAGAGAGGCGGAAGCCGGCCCGTGGTCATGGTCCGCTCCGCCTCTTTTCGCGGATGCGGGCGACAACTTGCAAACGAAGATCGAGAGATGACGATGGCTGATACGACGGCGATCAACGCCAAAGATGTGAAGGACCTCCGTGACCGCACCGGCGCGGGGATGATGGAGTGCAAGAAGGCGCTCCAGGAGTCGGGGGGCGACGTCGAAAAGGCGATCGACTGGCTACGCGCCAAGGGCGCAGCCAAGGCCGCCAAGCGGGCCGACAAGAACGCCAACGAGGGCGTCATCGGCAGCTATATCCACTTCGATAACCGGACGGCGGTCATCGTCGAGCTGAACTGCGAGACCGACTTCGTTGCCAACACGGATGCGTTCCGCGCGCTCGCCAAGGACCTCGCCCTGCACATCGCGTCGGCCGCGCCGCTCGCGGTGTCCGCTGACCAGATCGACCCCGCCGTGGTCGAGCGCTGGCGCGAGGTCTACAAGGAGCAGGTGCGCGCCGAGGGTAAGCCCGACCACATCGCCGGCAAGATCGTCGAAGGGAAGCTGCAGAAGTTCTACAAGGAGTTCGCGCTGCTGGCTCAGCCCTTCGTGAAGGATCCCGACAAGACCATCGAGCAGCTCATCACCGAGGTGTCGGCGAAGACTGGCGAGAAGATCGAGGTGGCCCGTTTCGCGCGCTTCAAGGTCGGCGAGCGGAGCTGAGCACATGAATGCGGGACCGAACGGCATGAAGTACCGGCGCGTCCTGCTCAAGATCTCCGGCGAGGCGCTCGCCGGAGAGCGCGGCTTCGGCATCGAGCCCAAGGTGGTCGACCAGATCACCGACGAGATCAAGTCGCTCGCGGAGATGGGGGTCTCGCTCGGGATCGTGATCGGCGGGGGCAACATCGTGCGCGGCGCCATGGCCTCGCGGCAGGGGATGGACCGGGTGCAGGCCGACTACATGGGCATGCTCGCCACGGTCATCAACGCCCTGGCCGTTCAGGACCTGCTCGAGCATAAGGGCGTCGGCACCCGCGTCATGACCGCGATCCGCATGGAGCAGCTCGCGGAACCCTACATTCGGCGCCGCGCGCTACGACATATGGAGAAGGGTCGCGTCGTCCTCTTCGCGGGCGGGACCGGCAACCCGTACTTCTCGACGGATACGGCCGCGGTACTGCGCGCCATCGAGATGGAGGCCGACGTGGTCATCAAGGCCACGAAGGTCCAGGGTGTGTACACAGCCGATCCCCAGCAGGACCCCACCGCCGAGTTCATTCCTGCGATCACCTTTCATGAGGTGCTGACGAAGGAGCTGGCGGTGATGGACACCGCGGCGGTCTCGCTCTGCAAGGAGAACCGCCTTCCCATCATCGTGCTGAACCTCGGCGCCCCGGGTGCCGTGGGAAGTGCGATCCGTGGTGAGCGCGTCGGAACTCTTGTATCGTAGTCGGTCAGCATCACCCTCGCTGACCTCACGTACGTAGCGACCCGTCAACGACTTCGGAGGGGACCGATGCCGACCGTGGAGTCCGCCAAGAGGCGCATGGATGAGGCGCTCGAAGCGATCCGCCGCGAGTTCGCGACCGTGCGCACGAGCAAAGCCACGCCGGCGCTGCTCGACACCGTCCGCGTGGACGCGTACGGCTCGAAGATGCCGGTGAACCAGCTCGCCTCGATCAGCACACCGGAGCCGACGCTCCTCGTGGTCCAGCCCTACGACAAGGGCCTCCTCGCGGAAGTCGAGAAGGCGATCCGGGCCTCTGATCTGGGCCTCAATCCGGCCAACGACGGGAGCATCATCCGCATCCCGATCCCGCCGCTCAACGAGCAGCGCCGCAAGGAATACGTGAAGGTCCTCCACAAGATGGCGGAGGAAGCCCGGATCTCGATTCGCCACGCGCGCCGTGAGGTCCGGGACGAGCTGCACGCATTGGTGAAGAAGCACGAGGTCGGCGAGGACGACGGAAAGCGCCGCGAGGACCAGCTCGAGAAGCTCACGCACGAATACACGGCGAAGATCGACGAGCTGCTGAAGAAGAAGGAAGCCGAGGTCATGGCGATCTAGCAGGTCGCAGCGTCCGATGTCCTCCGAGCGTCTCGATCGCATCCGTCTCCATGGTGACGTGCCGGAACACGTAGCCGTGATCATGGACGGGAACGGCCGCTGGGCGGGCGAGCGCGGCCTGCCGCGTCACCTTGGTCACCGCGAGGGCATGAAGGCGGTGCGCGAGACCATCGAGGGTGCCATCGAGGCCGGTGTGGGCATCCTCACGTTGTTCGCCTTCTCGACCGAGAACTGGAACCGGCCGCTGCTCGAGGTGTCGTCGCTCATGCGCCTGCTCGAGTTGTATGCGCGCAAGGAGCGCGAGGAGTTGGTCCGTCAGGGTGTCGAGGTCCATGTATTGGGCGAACTCGACCGCATGGACGAGGCCACGCGGCGCGCGGTGGACTTCATCGTCGCGGAGACCAAGGGGGGTACGGAGCTCAGACTCAACCTCATGATCTCTTACGGCGGTCGCGAGGAGATCGTGAGGGCGGCGAAGCTCATCGCCGATCGGGTGCGAGCCGGCGACCTCCGGTCCGAGGACATCGACGAGGAACTGATCGAGGACTCGCTGTTCACGCGCGGGCTCCCTCCGCCCGACCTGCTCATACGGACGTCTGGAGAGCACCGTATCAGCAATTTCATGCTCTGGCAGCTGGCCTACACCGAGATGTACATCACGCCCGTGTATTGGCCTGACTTCGATCGCGAGCACCTGTTCGAGGCGATTCTCGACTACCAGCGACGCGATCGTCGGTTCGGGCGGGTCGTCTCGCCGTGACCGTGCAGCTCGCCGCCGTCGCGCACGCATGAGCGAGCTGGCCAAGCGCTGGGCCGTGGCCGGTGTGGGGGTCCCGGTCGTCTTGGCGCTCCTGTACCTCGGCGGATGGCCCATCTCGTTGGTCATCGCCGCCCTCGCCGGCTTCGGTGCCTGGGAGTGCTACCGGTTGGCGGACAGGTCGGAGGTCGCTGCGCTCGACGGGCTCGGCGTCGTCAGCGCCGCCGCGTTGGTCCTGCTGGCGGCTTGGAGGCCGACCTTCGACGCCTTCGCACCTCCGGCGCTCGCTCTGGTGGGGGTGCTGACCATGGTCTCGTTGGTGGTGGCCATGCGCACCCGCGGGCCTGCGCGGAAGCCGCTCGAGGTGGTGGCGATCACCACGTTCGGGGCGCTCTACGCCGGTCTCTCGCTCGCGTTCGTGCCGCTCTTGCACGCCTTGCCCACCCTGCACGATTGGGTGGACGCGCCGGGAGCTGCGTGGGGTGGTGTCGCGGTGTTGGGGCTCCCCCTTGCAGCTACCTGGATCGGTGATGCGGTGGCGCTCTTCGCCGGGCGGGCCTGGGGGAAGGGGGGGTTGGCTCCGACCATCAGCCCGAAGAAGAGCTGGGTCGGCGTGTGGGCAGGACTCGTCGGAGCCGGCGCCGCAGGGGTCGGTTGGTGGGTCGCGGCGGGCACGTTTCTGCCGCGCCAACCCGTCCAGAGTCCTCTCGTCGCCGCAGGCATCGGCGTCATGCTCGGCGTCGGAGCCATCCTCGGCGACCTGGCCGAGTCGCTGCTCAAGCGTGAAGCGGGCGTGAAGGATTCCGGGGCCGTCTTTCCTGGACATGGGGGCGTACTCGATCGACTCGACGCGCTCACCTTCACGCTGCCCACCGCGTACGCTGCGCTCATGCTTCTCGAGGCCGCCGGTTGATCCGGGTCGCCATTCTCGGGTCGACAGGCTCGATCGGTCGGAGCGCGCTCGAGGTCGTGGCCCGCCATCCCACGAGGTTCGAGGTCGTCGTGCTCGCCGCGAACCGGAGCGTGGATGAGCTGGCCGCGCAGGTGCGTCGGTTCCGACCCGCGCGTGCGGTCCTGTGTCACGAAGCGGCCGAGGCGCCAGGGGGCGGAGGGCCGACGGCTTGGGCCACCGGGCGGGCCGCACTGCTCGAGGCGGCCGAGGCGCCGGACGTGGACGTCGTGGTCAACGCCCTCGTGGGTGCCGTCGGGCTCGAGCCGACGCTGCGCGCGCTCAGGGCGGGGCATCGACTCGCGCTCGCCAACAAGGAGTCGCTCGTCGCCGGGGGACAACTCGTCCTGGATGCGGCGGCCCAGGGCGGCGGCGAAGTCGTTCCGATCGACTCCGAGCACAGCGCCATCCTCCAGTGTCGCGAAGGGTATCCGGCCTCGAGCGTGCAGCGCGTGGTGCTCACCGCCTCCGGGGGTCCCTTCCGGGGCCGGAGCCGTGACGACCTCTGGCACGTGGGCCCGGAGGAAGCGCTGCGTCACCCCACATGGGACATGGGCGCGAAGATCACCATCGATTCGGCAACCCTCGCGAACAAGGCCCTCGAGGTGATCGAGGCGCACTACCTGTATGGGCTCGCCTACGATCAGATCGAGGCGGTGATCCACCCCCAGTCCGTCATCCACTCGTTCGTGGAGTTCGTCGACGGATCGGTGCTGGCGCAGCTGGGCTTCCCGACCATGGAGCTGCCGATTCTCTACGCGCTCAGTTATCCTGAAAGGGTGGCCGACGCGGCCCTCCGGACCTACGACCCGGTGCGCGCGTCTCCGCTCACCTTCGAGCCCATCGATCACGCCGCGTTCCCCCTCTTCGGGCTCGGAGCGGAGGCGGGCAGGCGGGGCGGATGGGCCCCTGTGGTGTACAACGCCGGCAACGAGGTCGCGGTGCAGGCGTTCCTCGAGGGTCGGATCCGTTTTCCCGAGATGGCGGACGTCGTGAGCGAAGCGTTGACGAGTGTAGGATCGGGTGAGGTAGGGAGTGTCGAGGACGTGCTGCGGGCCGATCGCGAGGCACGCCGGGTCGCCACCGAGGCAACGCAGCGGTTGGCATCCGCCATCGGAGTACCATCTTCTGGGAATTGAAGCATGACGATACTCGCGACGGTCATTGTCCTCGGCGTGCTCATTTTCGTGCACGAGTTGGGGCATTTCGGGGCGGCCAAGGCCGTCGGCATCGAGGTGCAGCGCTTCTCGATCGGGCTCGGGCCGAAGCTCTTCGGGTTCCGCAGGGGCGAAACCGAATACGTGCTCAGCATGATCCCGCTCGGCGGCTACGTGAAGATGGGCGGGATGGATGACGAGGTCATGGAGCGCATCGAGGGTGGCGCCGTGCCCGAGCGTGTGCCGAGCAGCCGCGACTTCGACCAGAAGCCCATTTGGGCGCGTACGCTGGTGATTTCCGCTGGCGTGATCATGAACATGATCTTCGCCTTCGCGGTCTACTCGTTCGTCGCCGCGCGCTGGGGCATCCCGGAATATGCCTCGACGCGCATCGGCACGGTGGTGGCAAGTGCGCTTCCCGCTGGGACCGAAGCGCTCGCCACCGTCGAGCCGGGCAGCCGCGTCGTTCGCATTGGCGGCGAGGCCACCCGCAACTGGGGCGAGATCGTCTCGGGCCTCTATGCGGCTCAGCCCGGCCCGCTCACCGTCGAACTCGTCGATCCCAGCCGGCCGGTCACCATCACGGTCCCTGCCGACGAGGCAGCTCGCCGCACGCTCGCCGGCGCGATCCAACCGTGGATCGAGGCGGGGGTGGGCTCCGTGGTGCCTGACTCACCGGCGGAGGCCGCAGGGCTCGAGCCGGGTGACCGCATCGTCTCGGTGGCGGGCGCGAACACGGAGAGCTGGTGGGACCTGGTTCGAGAGATCGAGAGCCGGCCGGGGCAGCGCGTCGATGTGACCCTTTCGAGAGAGGGAAGGGAGTTGGTGCGCGCGGTCAACGTGGCCTCCGAGGAGGAGACTCGGGACGGCGCGACCGTGGCCGTAGGCAAGATCGGCGTGGGACCACCCAACTCGGAGATGACCTACACGCGTGCCTCGATCGGCGGTGCACTCGTGCACGGCTATCGCGAGACGGTGGCGGTGACCGGGTTGATCCTGGGCTTCCTGGGTGACCTCGTGACGGGGGGCATCTCGCCGCGCTCGGTGGGCAGCATCGTGACCATCGGCGAGGCGTCCGGTCAAGCGGCCGAAGCGGGCTTCGAGGTATTCCTGCGCTTCATGGCATTGTTCAGCGTGAACCTGGCCGTGCTCAACCTGCTGCCCATCCCCGTGCTCGACGGCGGCCACCTCCTCTTCCTCGGCATCGAGGCCGTGCGGGGCGGGCGGGGGCTGACGGCGCAGCAGCGGCTGGCGTGGAGCAACGTCGGCTTCATCATCATCGTCGGCATCATGGTCTGGGCGCTGTCCAACGACGTGCTCCGGCTGGTGGGGCTCTGAGTTCGGCCCTCAGTTCCTCAGCAACGGCCTCCACCACGGCACGCTGATCAGGATCGAGATCACCGCGAGCGTCTGCCAAATCGCCGCCTGACGAAGCTTGGCACCGTCCGTCGAGGCGCGGCGCACGCGGGTGGCCCCCACGTGCGCGAAGCCGAGGGCGATGAGCATGCCCGTGATGTGCTCGACGGAGAAGAAGCGCAGTTCGCGCGCGTCCATCGCCGCGCCCAGATCGCCGAGCCCGGTCCGAACGACCGGACTCAGCGCATAGAGGACCAAGCCGAGCAGGACCTGGAGGTCGAGCAGACCCCGGAACGCCCGACCCGTCGCCGCCTCCACGGACCCATACGCGCGGCCTCCCCACCAGCCGCGATACGCGGCGCCGAGTGCGAGCGCCGCAGCGATCAGGACCAACCAACGGTTGTAGCTGTGCGCGTACAGGGTCAGGGCGTAGGTAGACACCGCGTTCGCGCCCCCGGGTGTCGCCTCAGGGAGCCGTAGCCGGCTCGATCTTGAGTACCGCGCCGTCCGTCTCTTCGGTGAGGATGTAGATCAGACCATCAGGACCTTGGCGGACATCGCGAATACGCTGCCTCAACTCCTCCAGGAACGTCTCTCGCCGGACCTCCCACATGCGCTCGACGTCGTTGAAGACGACGCGCTCGATCCCGGTCTCTCCGTTGGCACGGCCGCGCACGATACTTCCCACCAGCAGGTTGTCCTTCCAGGCGGGGAACTCGTCGCCGGTGTAGAACAGCAGTCCCGAAGGGGTGATGCCCGGGATCCAAACCAGAAACGCGGGCTCGATGCCGGGCGTGTTCGGATTCCCCATCGGCGAGCTGTCGTTGTTGCGCCCATAGCCGTAGTCGGGCCACCCGTAATCGCCCCCGGCTCGCAGGATGTTGACCCGGTCGCCCCCGTAGGGTCCCAGCTCGACGTGGAACATCTGGCCCGTGACGGGATGCGGGGCGATGCCGAAGTGGTCGCGATGGCCCAGGGAGTAGATCTCTGGGAGCGCGCCCGCCGTCCCCACGAAAGGGTTGTCGCTCGGGATCGAGCCATCGTCGCGGAGGCGGAGCACTTTGCCCGTCACGTTGTCCAACGTCCGGGGATCGAGGGCGCCGCGGCGCCCCGCCGCGCCGCTCACGGTGACATAGAGCGTGCCGTCCGGCGCGAAGGCCATGCGCGAGGCGCCCTGGGTCGCCGGCCCGCTCACGTAGAGTTCCTCGACGTTGGAGAGTCGGTCTCCGTCGTACCGGCCGCGCGCCACCACCAGCAGTTGGTTCTCGCCCTGGGGGCGCACGAAGTCGAAATAGACGAGGCGGTTGGTCGCGAAGTCCGGGTGCATCACGATGTCGAAGAGCCGCCCCATCTCCGGTAGGCCCGCGAGCGGGGTGGGGTCGAGCACGCCGTCGCGGATCGCGCGGATCTGGTTGGCGAAGCGCATGCTCACGAGCATGTCCCCGTCGGGCAGGATGAGCAGGCTCCACGGCCGGTCGAGCCCACGGGCCACGACGGAAACGCGCACATACTGGTCGAAGGTCGGGAAGACCGCGGGCAAGGTGGGGAGCGCGTATCCCCCCCGGCCCGCGAGGCCGGGGCCGCCCGCGCGCGCCTGGGCGCCAGCGGTCTGGACCACGAGCGACAGGGCAGCGGCGACGGCAAACGCAATGCGAGGCTTCGTGATCATCGACAGTGGGCTCCTCGATGTACTGGGTGACGTTCGATTCTAGCTCGCTCGGACCGGCCGCGCGCGGAGGCTACCCCGGCTTGCTTCCCAGCTCCTTCCGCACCGCCGGCGCCACCACGGTTCCGAAGAGCTCGATCGCCCGCATGACATCCGCATGCGCCGTGGGGCCTACCGTGAGTTGGATCAGAAACCGATCGTGCCGGAAGAGCTCGTGCTGGAAGAGGATCTTGTCGATGATCTGCTGGGGGCTGCCGAGGAAGAGCGCTCCTCTCAGCGTCGCCTCTGCCTCGAACTGGCGGCGAGAAGGTGGCGGCCAGCCCCGCTCACGGCCGATGCGGCCCATGGTCTCGAAGTAGGGCGGGAATGCGATCTCGGCGGCGCGCACCGCGTCGTCCGCTATGAACCCGTGCGAGTTGATGCTGACGTGGAGCTGGGTCGGGTCGTGACCTGCGCGCGCGGCCGCCTCGCGGTAGAGGTCGACCATGGGCTTGAAGCGTTCAGGCGCGCCGCCGATGATCGCGAGCGCCATGGGCAAACCGAGCGTGGCGGCGCGCACCACCGAGGGAGGATTGCCGCCGACCGCGATCCAGACCGGGAGCGGTTCCTGGACAGGGCGCGGGTAAACCGGAAGGTCTTCGATCGCCGCGCGGTGCTCTCCTCGCCAAGTCACGCGAGCGTGGTCGCGCAATTGGAGGAGCAGGTCGAGCTTCTCACGGAAGAGATCGTCGTAGAGCTCCAGGTCGTACCCGAACAGCGGGAACGACTCGATGAACGAGCCGCGGCCGGCCATCACCTCCGCGCGCCCTCCCGAGAGCTGATCTAGGGTGGCGAAGTGTTGGAAGACCCGCACGGGATCGTCCGAGCTGAGGACCGTCACCGCGCTCGTCAGCCGGATGCGCTTCGTACGCGCAGCGATGGCGGCGAGGACGAGGTGGGGCACGGAGACGGCGTAGTCCGCACGGTGGTGCTCTCCGAGTCCGAAGACATCGAGCCCGACCTGATCGGCCAGCTCCGCCTCCTCGACCAGGTGGCGCAGTCGCTCGCCGACCTCCAGCTGCCGACCCGTGGCTGGGTCGAAGCGCGTTTCCGCAAAAGTGTAGATGCCGAGTTCCATGATCCGTGATGGAGCGAGGGTGTCAGAGCAGGCTCAGTTGAGCAGGCCCGGTGCGGAGCCTCAGCTCCTCGAGGTCGAGCAGGCGGGTCGGACGATCCTGCGTCGCGACCTCGATGTATCCCGACCACCCGGCCTTCCGGAGCGCGTCCCCGACCACGAGCTCCGCGAGGACCGGCCGGTTGCACTCTTCGGACAGGTGCGCCAGCACGACGGCCGCGAGCCGTGGGTGGAATAGCTCGGCGGCGAGGCGAGCGGCGGCCTGGTTGGAGAGGTGCCCGTGACTCGACGCGATGCGCCGCTTCACCGAGCTGGGGTACGGGCCCGTATGAAGGAGGACTTCGTCGTGGTTCGCTTCGAGCACGAGTAGATCGCACCCCGACAGGGCGTGGCGCGTCTGCGCGGTGGGCCGGCCCAAATCGGTCGCGATCCCCATACGGAGACCCGAGCGCTCGTCGACCACCGTGATCCCGGCGGGGTCGGCGGCGTCGTGGACGACCAAGAAGGGCTCGACCCGCAGATTGCCCACGAGGAAGGACCGACCCGGGCCGAAGAGGACGACCTCCTCGTCTCCCGTGAGCAGGTCCGCGCAGGCACGCCACGTCCCCTCGGTCATGTGGATGGGGGTGCGGTGACGTCGTGCGAACACACCGACCCCCTTGGTGTGGTCGCGGTGGTCGTGGGTGACGACGATGGCGTCGATGGCGTCCGGCTCGACTCCCAGGATCTCCAGGCGCTCGGCCATGGCGCGCGCGCTGAAGCCGGCGTCGATGAGGAGGTTCGTCCCGCCCGAGCACACGAGCACGGAGTTGCCGCTACTCCCGCTCCCCAGCACCGCGACCCTCACGACCCCTCCTCCGCGTCAGCGCGCGAGATTGCGCTGCGCCACCGTGCCATGCCACGCATTCTCGAGCACGCGGCGCATTCCCGCCGAGAGCACCTGACTGCGGCGACCCATGGCCCGCTCCGCCGTCTCGAGAAACTTGTCGAGGCGGTGCTCGGAGAGATCCGACCCGGTGCCCCAGCAGAAGGGGGGCACCGCGCTCGGGGGCATGGCCCCGCCGAACACGTTGGTGCCGGCGCCGATCACGGTTCCCGTGGTCAGCAAGGTGCCGATACCGGTCTTCACGTGGTCTCCGAGGAAGCACCCCACCTTCATGAGTCCGGTGTCGACGTCGCCGTCGGGGGTCCACACGCGCACCGTTCCGTAGTTGTTCTTCAGATCGGAGTTGGTCGTGAAGGCGCCGAGGTTCACCCAGCGACCGAGCAATGCGTGACCGAGATAGCCGTCGTGCGCCTTGTTCGCGAATCCGAGCAGGACAGAGTCCGCGACCTCGCCACGCACGATCGACACCGGGCCGATCGACGATGTCGCCACGCACCCTCCGAGGATCCTCGTGCGAGCCCCGACGAAGAGCGGCCCGACCAGGCGCGCGGGTCCCTCGACCCGGACGCTCTCGGACAAGCGAACCGGTCCCTGTCGCGTGTCCACGACGACCCCCGGCTCGACGATGGCGTCACCGCCTAGCGAGAGGATCCCGTCGCCGATACGGACGATGCCGGGAGGTTGGTCGTTACGGGGCCAGAGCGCAGCGACGTCTTGGCGTATACGCTCGGCATTCTTGGCGACGAGGTCCCATGGGCTCTCCAAGATCGTGCCGGACAGTTCGAGCACCCGGCCGATCTTGGTGGCGGCCGACGGGTCGCGCACCCAGAGCTCGGAGGGGAGGGCGGCTCCGTCCGGTAGGATCCACCCGGCCGGAACGCCCGCGACCTCGAGCCGCGTGAGGTCCTCGGGCACATCGATCGCGTCGAGTGCCACGGCGGCGCGGCTGGACAGCAGGATGCGCCGCCCACGCGTACCGACATCCTGGAGTGTGGCTGCATGCGCAGCTCCGGGCTCCTCGAAACCGATCAACGCGCGGCGAGTGAGATGACCCTCGCACTTCGCTCCGAAGACGCGCTCTGCGCGCTCCTTTAGCGTCATGCACCCGAACAGGAGCTCGCCGACGGGGCGCGTGAGCGTGAACGGCGCCCAACGCCGCGCACGCCCGTCGTCGAACAGGAAGAGGCGGAGGTCGCTCACCTCTTCTTCTCCAGCTCGCCGAGCAGGGTCTTGAGGTCTGCCGCGCGGTCGCGAGGGAGCACGAGAGTCTTGTCCCCCGTTCGCACGACGACGAGGTCCTCGACGCCGAAGAGCACGACCTCACCCTCTTCTGCGAACACGACGTTGCCTCGTGCATCCACTGCTCGTGAGGTCCCGACCGAGACGTTCCCCTGTGCGTCGCTCGGGCGGGTACGCGACAGCGCTTCCCAGCTCCCCACGTCGTCCCAGGTGAACGTGGCCCGAACTGTCGCGACGCGTTCGCTGCGCTCCATGATCGCCCGGTCGATCACGCTCACGGGGACGGCCTCGAAGAACGCTTGGTCGCTCCTCGAGATCAGGGGCAGGTACGGAGCGATTTCGGGGGCGTGTCGCGCGATTTCGTCGAGTAGCACGGACGCCTTCCACACGAAGATGCCCGTATTCCAGAGATAGCCCTGATCGACATACCTCTGCGCGGTCGCTGGGTCGGGCTTTTCGTGAAATGCGTGCACGCGGAACGCCTGCATGCCCTCACCCGCGTCGATCGGGGGGCCTGGTTCCACGTGCCCGTACCCCGTTTCGACGCGGTCGGGTGGCACGCCGATGCACACGAGTGCGCCGTTCTCCCGAGCCACGCGTACCGCAGCGGCTACAGTGCGCTCGAACGCGTCGACGGGCCGGATGAGGTGATCGGCGTGCAAGGAGACCATGACGGCTTCCGGATCGATGCGCGCGAGCTTCTCGGCCGCCCAAGCCAGCACGGGTGCGGTGCCGCGCGCCTGCGGTTCGATCCAATACCCGTCGGCGGGGAAGCCGTGGAGCACACCCGCGAAGGGGCGCGCCAAGTGCTCTCCGGCCAGAATCCGGATGCGTGCGTCGGGAACGAGCGCGCGTGCCCGCTCGATCGTGTCGACGATGAGAGGTTGGTTGCTCGCGAGGGGAAGGAGCTGCTTCGGGCGCGCCGGAGTGCTGACTGGCCAGAAGCGCGACCCGATCCCCCCTGCGAGGACCACCACCCAGACATTGGGGTCAGCGAGCACCGAGGATCTCGCGAATGCGGGCGACCAGCTTCTTGGGGCTGAACGGCTTGGTCATGAAGTCGTCGGCGCCGCCGGCGAATGCGGCGTCGCGGTCGGCGTCCTGCCCCTTGGCCGTCAGGATGATCACCGGAGTGGAGGCCAGAGCCGTGTCGCTGCGGATCTTGGCGAGCACCTCGAGCCCGTGAGCGCCCGGCATGAGCAGGTCGAGGATCACCAAGTCGACGGCGCTCGAAGCGAGCTCACGAAGTCCCTCCGCGCCGTCTTCGGCGGTGACGACCTCGAAGCCCTCCTTGCCCAGCATCACTTCCAGCACGCGGCGGATGTGCGGCTCGTCGTCCACCACGAGGATGCGGCCGCCTGGTGTGGGGACCACGTCGTCAGGCACCGCTGCACCTCGCGGGTGGGGCTGGAAGGGCCTCCGGCGGACCGGCCGCAGGAGGTTCTTATGCCTGCCCGGGAGAGAGGGGCGGAACCTACCCGGCGAATGGGGTAAAGTCAAGCAATTACGGGGCTTCCCGGGGTTGACCCCCGCGTGCGCCCCGAGCAAGTTTTGCGCTCCCCTCGCACACGGCTCGGATCGTGAACCAGCACTCCCCAGCGCCACGGTCCCTCGTTCCCCGCTTCGCGGCCTTGGCGGCGGCTCTCCTCATGGGGCTGAACGCCTGTGGTGACGATCCGTTCGCCTACGATTGGTTCGATACCCCGGACACGGCGGTCATCTTTTCCCTACAGACTCCGCTCCAGCAGCAGCTGAGCTCGGGTTTCAGCTTCTACGACCGCACGCCCATCCGCATCGAGGTCGCCGGTGCGACGGGGAGCTGGGACATCGCCCTCGACACACGCAACGGTGAGTTGGTGGTCCTGCCCCCCGGCGCTTTGGGGATCACGGCACGTGGTGCGATCGCGAGCCTCGGGGCGGTGCCCTTCGGCGACATCGATCAGGCCCCGTCGGACACGCTGCTCTACGAGGCTGACGACCCGATCCCCATGACGCTCGGCCACGTGTACGTAGTCAGGACGAACCGTCGGGCGGGCAACTTCGGGTCGAGCTGCGTCTACTACGCGAAGATGTCTCCGACGGCTCTCGATGCGACCGCGGGGTCGATGTTCTTCGAGTTCGTCGCAAGTCCGATCTGCAACAACCGCGACTTGGTCTCTCCGAACTGAGCCGCTGATGCTCGACGTCCGGCGGCTGCGACAGGAGCCCGAACTGGTCAAGGCGGCCCTGGCGAAGAGGCAGCCCGACCTCGCGACCGTGGTGGATCGGGTGCTCGCGCGCGATGTCGAACGTCGCGACGCGCTCGCCAAGGTGAACGAGCTGAAGGCGCGCCGGAACGACGCGTCCAAGCAGGTCGGTGAGCTGAAGCGCACGGGTGGGGACGCCAGCGCGCTCATCGCGGCCACCAAGTCGCTCGGCGACGAGATCGCCGCGCTCGATGAGTTGGTGCGCGTCGCAGACGCGGAGATCGAAGCCGCGCTCCTCGGCGTACCCAACACGCCCCTCGACGAGGTCGCGGCGGGGGGAGAGGAGGCCAACCGCGTGGTCGCCACCTGGGGGACTGCGCGTACCTTCGCTTTCACGCCGAGCCCCCACTGGGAGATCGGCGAGAAGCTCGGCATTCTGGACCTGGCTGCTGGCGCGCGCCTCTCCGGCTCTGGCTTCCCCGTGCTGCGGGGGCTGGGCGCACGGCTCCAACGCGGGCTCATCGACTGGTTCTTGGACGTGCATACCCGTGAGCACGGGTACGTCGAGCTGCGCGTGCCCTACCTGGTCACGTCCGAGACGATGACGGGGACCGGGCAGCTTCCCAAGTTCGCAGAGGATCTCTACCAGACCGAGAAGGACGGGCTCTGGCTCGTGCCCACGGCCGAGGTTCCGGTGACAAACCTCCACCGCGACGAGCTGCTCTCCGCCGATCGGCTTCCGATCCGCTACACCGCCTATACGCCTTGCTTCCGTCGCGAGGCGGGTGCCGCGGGCAAAGACACCCGCGGACTCCTCCGCGTACACCAGTTCGACAAGGTCGAGCTGGTGCGCTATGAGACGCCGGAGCGGAGCCGGATCGCGCTCGAGGAACTGACGCGCGAGGCCGAGACATTGCTCGAGCGCCTTGGGCTGCACTGGCGTCGCCTCCAACTCGCCGCCGGAGACATGGGCTTCGGTAACGCGATGACGTTCGACCTGGAGGTATGGGCGCCGGGGGTGGGGAAGTGGCTGGAGGTCTCGAGTTGCTCCTCGTACACCGACTATCAGGCTCGCCGCGCCAACCTTCGCTTCCGACGCAAGCAGAGCGAGAAGCCGGAGTTCGTCCACACCCTCAACGGGTCCGCCCTGGCGCTCCCGCGCGTGCTCGCCGCGCTGCTCGAGACCTATCAAGAGGAAGACGGGAGCGTGACGCTCCCTGAGCCACTCGTTCCGTACGTGGGGACGTCCCGGCTGACCGCGCCCGCTTAGGGAAGCGCCGTATGACGCGCATCAAGTGGCCGGTTGCGCTCGCGACGGTCTTCGTGCTTCTGCTGGGGTGGTGGCTCATCTACACGCAGCAGATCGTGCAGCGCGTGGAAGAGAACTCGCTGCTGCTGTCGCGCATCTTTGCCGAAGTACAGGAGGGCCTGCTCACGCAGAGCCCGACGCGGGAGACTCAAGCACTGCTCAACCTGCAACGCATGGTGGTGGAAACGCAGGTGCCGCTCGTGGTCATGGGACCAGCGGACACCGTGCTCCAGCACGCGAACCTCCCCTTCGCGGTAGATGAGAACACCGCCGCGGGCCAGCAGCGCATACGCGAGTACGTGTCGATCCTCGACTCGCTCAACCCGCCGGTCGGCGACCCGAACACCCTGCACATCCATTTCGGTCAGACTCCGGCCGTGCGGCGGCTCCGGTGGATCCCGTGGCTCCAGGCGAGCGGACTCCTGCTCACGGTGTTCGTCGGGCTGCTCGTCGTGCAGACTCAGCGACGTGCGGAGGGGGAGCGCGCATGGACCTCCATGGCCAGGGAGCTTGCGCACCAGCTCGGGACGCCGCTGTCGTCGCTGCAGGGTTGGCTCGAGGTGCTACGCCTCCCACGAGGGGAACGCCCAGGGGACTTGGACGACACGGAGATCGCAGGCTCGATCGAGGAAGACCTCGAGCGACTGGAGCGCATCAGCCACCGCTTCGAGTTGATCGGCACGGAGCCCGAACTCGAAAGCCTGTCCCTGCGGCAGGTGGTGACCGACCTCGAGCACTATCTGGTGGCGCGCATTCCGCGTCTCGCAAAGACGGGGATCGACCTGGTCGTCGATATCCCGCAGGGACTCCCGCACGTCAAAGGCAACGAGGTACTGCTCATCTGGGCGCTGGAGAACGTCGTCAAGAACGCGCTCGACGCGCTTGCCGGACGGGGCGGTAAGATCACGATCTACGCGCGCGACATCGGCGGGAAGTGGGTGAGCGTGCGCATTCGCGACACAGGCCCGGGGGTCGATCCCGCGGTGCGCGACAAGATCTTCGAGCCCGGGGTAAGCACGAAGGCCGGAGGGTGGGGGGTCGGCCTGGCGCTGTCGCGCCGCATCGTGGAAGGTGTGCACCGCGGCCGCATCGAGCTGCTCGAGACGAGCGAGGGCACGACGTTCCAAATACGACTGCCCGCGGCAGACGACTGACGCAACCGGCGTTCGAAGCGATGTTTGATGCCATGACCGAGCCCGGCACTACCGCGCACCTCGCGGGCCTCAACCCGCAGCAGCTCGAGGCGACGCTCCATTTCGAGGGGCCTATCCTCGTGCTCGCCGGGGCGGGGTCGGGGAAGACCCGTGTGCTCACCGCGCGCATCTGTCATCTCGTGCGCGAACACGGCGTGCCCCCCGACCGCTTGCTTGCGGTGACGTTCACGAACAAGGCGGCCGGTGAGATGCGCGAGCGCCTCGCCCGCCTGCTGGGAAGCGAGCCCGCCGGCATGTGGGTCGGCACCTTCCACGCGATCGGCGCGCGGCTGCTCCGCCGCCACGCGGATCGGCTGGGCTACGACCGCGCCTTCAGCATCTTCGACGCCGACCAGTCACTCCGCTTGGTGAAGAGCGTCCAGGAGGCGGTGGGGGTCGACCCGAAGCGCTGGAGTCCGAAGGCCATCCGCGGCGAGATCAGCAACGCGAAGAACCAACTGGTGACTCCGCAGGAGTTCGCCGCTCGTGCGGAGGGCTCCTTCGACCTCTTCCTGAAGAACGTCGCCAAGGTCTTTCCGGAGTATCAAGAGTCCCTGGAGCAGCAGAACGCCTTCGACTTCGACGACCTGCTCATCAAGCCGGTGGAGCTGTTCGAGACGCACTCCGAGATCCTGTCGCGGTACCGCGAGCGTTTCGCCTTTGTCCTGGTGGACGAGTATCAGGACACCAACCGCGCGCAGTTCCGCTTCGTGGAGCTGCTCGCGGGTGGGCACCGCAACCTCATGGTGGTCGGCGACGATGATCAATCGATCTACCGCTGGCGGGGCGCCGACATCCGCAACATCCTCGACTTCGAACAGGCGTTCGCCGGCGCCCGGATCGTCCGGCTGGAGCGGAACTATCGCTCGACCCAACGCATTCTCGACGCGGCGAACTGCGTCATCTCGCAGAACCTCGAGCGCAAAGGCAAGACGCTCTTCACCGAGCGCACGGGGGGAGAGGCGGTTACGGTGCTGGAGTCCCTCGACGAGACGGACGAAGCGCGCTGGATCGTGCAGGAGATCGAAACGCGCGTGCGCGATACGCCCACGCTCTCGTACAAGTCGACGGCCGTGCTCTATCGCACGAACGCGCAGTCTCGAGCGCTCGAGGATGCCCTGCGACGGGCGGGCGTGCCGTACCAGGTGGTGGGGAGCGTGCGCTTCTATGAGCGGCGCGAGATCCAGGACGTGCTCGCCTACCTGCGACTGATCTCGAACCCCCGTGACGAGGGTGCCTTCGAGCGCGTGGTGAACTATCCCCGGCGGGGCATCGGGCTCACATCGCTCGAGCACCTGCGCGCCTGGGCGGCCGCGCAGCGCCTCACGCTGCTTGAAGCGGCGGTGCGGTCCGACGAGATCCTGGACATGCGCGCGGCGGGTTCGCAGGGGCTGCGAAGCTTTGCCGACCTCATCCAGCGCTACAGCGTGCGCGCGACCCAGGCGAGCATCGGCGAGCTGCTCGAGGAGTTGGTGGAGGAGTTGGACCTCGCGCGGCACCTGCAGGAGGAGGGTCCGGAAGGGGAGGATCGAGCGCGCAACGTCGCGGAGTTGATCGCGGGCGCCATCGACTTCGACGCGACGCGCGTCGAGGACCCCGAGCCGGAGGCCGAGGGGGGCGCCGTCACGGACCGCTTCACCGAGCTGGACCTGTTCCTCCAGCAAGTCGCCCTCGTTGCCGACGTCGACAAACTCGACCCGAACGCCGAGACCGTGACGCTGATGACCCTGCACAACGCCAAGGGGCTCGAGTTTCCCTTGGTGTTCATTGCAGGGCTCGAAGAGGGGCTCTTTCCGTTGGCGCGCGCGTACGACGAGCCCGCCGCATTGGAGGAAGAGCGGCGCCTCTTCTACGTGGGCATCACGCGCGCCGAGGACAAGCTCGTGCTATCGTGGGCGCGGCAGCGGAGGCGGGCCGGGGACCTGACGTTCAACATCGTGTCGTCCTTCCTGGAGGCCCTGCCGCCGGAGCTGATCCAGGCGCGACGCACGCAGCGCCTCGACGTGACCGCCTCGAGCATGCCGCACCGCCCCCGCCGCGCGTACGAGCGTGGTGAGGGAGCTGAGAACCATGAAGGGAAGGATGAACCGCACTACGAGCCGGAGCCCGAGCAGGTAATGAACCAGGACGCCCCACGCTTCGTGAAAGGGGAGCGCGTCGTGCACGACACCTTCGGATCGGGGGCGGTGGTCGAGATCTCGGGGTTCGGCCGTGACCTGAAGGTGACGGTCGACTTCGACGCCGTGGGCCGGAAGAAGCTCCTGCTGCGCTACGCATCTCTCGAGAGGGACTGGCCGTGACCGTCACACGAGATCAGGCCGCGCGCATCGCGACGCTGGCTCGGCTCCACTTCGAGGCTGCCGACCTCGGCCGCATCACGGACGAGCTGAATCACATTCTCGATCACGTCGAGGCGCTGCGCTCGCTGGAGCAGTCGTCGGCCCCGCCGATGCCGGACGAGCGCGCTCCGACACGTTTCCCGGAAGCCGAGGAGCCCGACGCGATCCGAGGCGGCGTCGGCGCCTTCGCGCCCGATTGGCGCGAGGGCTTCTTCGTCGTGCCGCCGCTCCCGGGTGTGCACGCGGAGGACGGCGCGTGAGTCAGGTCGAAGCCGCGCGCCGTGCGATTGCCATGATCCGCGAGAGGGAAGCGGGGCCGGAGCGTCTCAATGCGTTCCTCGCGGTGGCAGACCCCGATTCGCTGACGCTCGAGAACCCGAACGGCCCCCTCGCGGGTGTGCCGGTGGCGGTGAAGGACGTGTTGGCCACCCGTGACCTTCCGACCACGTGCGGGTCTCGGGTGCTGGAAGGATACCGTTCGCCCTTCGACGCGACGGCGGTGTGCAAGCTGCGCGCCGCAGGAGCGATCGTGATCGGCAAGACCAACATGGACGAGTTCGCCATGGGCTCGTCCACCGAGAACTCCGCGTACGGCCCCACGCTCAATCCGCACGACCGGACGAGGGTGCCGGGAGGGAGCTCGGGCGGGTCCGCGGCCGCAGTGGCCGCGGGCTATGTGCCCATGGCGCTCGGCTCGGACACCGGCGGCTCCGTACGACAGCCCGCGGCGTTCTGTGGTGTGGTGGGCATCAAGCCCACCTACGGACGCGTGAGCCGATACGGGCTGGTCGCGTACGCGTCGTCGCTGGACCAGGTGGGGACATTCGGCGCCAACGTGCGGGATGCTGCGCGACTCCTGCAGGTCGTGTCGGGGCACGATGCACGGGACGCGACTTCGGTCCAGCGCCCGGTGCCGGACTTCGAGAAGGCCGTCGAACGCGACGTCGCAGGTCTGGTGATCGGCGTTCCGGAGGAGTACGAGCCCGAGGGCCTCGATCCCGAGATCCGGCGCTCGTTCGAGGCCGCCCTCGATCGACTGTCGTTGTTGGGCGCGAAGGTCCGTCGCGTATCGCTCCCGCACACGAAATTCTGCATCCCCACGTACTACGTGATCGCGACCGCCGAAGCCTCCGCCAACCTGTCGCGCTTCGACGGGGTCCGCTTCGGTCAGCGCCGGGGGGGAGGTGCGGCGGATTCCCTGTACGACATGTACGAGGCGACGCGCACGAGCGGGTTCGGCGCCGAGGTGAGGCGTCGCATCATGCTCGGCACCTACGCCCTGTCCGCCGGCTACTATGAGGCTTACTACGGCACCGCTCAGCGGGCGCGCGCGCTGATCACCGACGACTTCCGCCGCGTGTTCGCATCCGGGGTGGACGCGCTGCTCACGCCGACGAGCCCCACCACCGCGTTCCAGCTCGGGGAGCGCACCGCGGATCCCGTGGAGATGTACCTGTCCGACGTGTTCACGGTGACTGCCAACCTCGCGGGCATTCCAGGGCTGTCGCTTCCGCTCGGTGAGGTGAGGGGGCTCCCGATCGGCGGCCAGGTGCTCGCGCCCTGGTGGCGCGAGGAAGAGATGGTCGGCGTGGCCGGGGCGCTCGAACGGGCGCTGGCGGAGGGAGCCCGATGAGCGCGCCGGGGAAGGACACCCACCCGAAGTGGGAAGCGGTGATCGGCCTCGAGGTGCACGTACAGCTCCGCACGGCGCGAAAGCTCTTCTGCGGTGACCTCGTCGTCTTCGGAGACGCGCCGAATTCGCACGTCTGCCCGGTGTGCCTCGGGCTGCCGGGCGCGCTGCCGACCACGAACCCGGAGGCGGTCACGCTCGCGGTGCGGACGGCGCTCGCGCTCGGTTGCACCGTGCACGAACACGCCGTTTGGGCGCGGAAGAACTATTTCTATCCCGATCTCCCCAAGGGATACCAGATCACGCAGCTCGACCATCCCGTCGCGACCGACGGCTTGGTGGCGTACGACGGCGCGACCGGCGAGGCCAGCGTGCGCATCCGCCGCGCGCACATGGAGGAGGATGCGGGGAAGTCCATTCACGACCGCATCGCGGGCGGGACCGCTGTCGACCTCAACCGTGCGGGC
>JBEBGN010000125.1:0-9405 GCA_040081395.1 Longimicrobiales bacterium | reverse complement strand
CCCGTCCCCGACGTCGATGACCCCCGCATTCTCCCCGGGACCCTGGATGACCCACGGTGCCTTCGTCGGGAGCAGGCGGAGCAGACGCCTCGAGTTCTTGTAGCCGCAGTGCTCGGACCACATGGCGCTGAAGATGCCCAGCTCGGTCAGCGTCGGCTCGCGGCCGAGCGCCTTGAGCACCTTCCCGTATTCTTCCGGCGAGAGGCCGTGGTCGGCGACCAGCTCGGGCGTGATGGCGGGATCCCCGGGGCGCGGCGCGACCGGTGCGCCGTTGGGGGTGGCGGTGGGGCTCACGCCGACCCTACCAGGCTGGCGACGAGCGATGCGAACAGCGGCGCGCCGTCGGACGAACCGACGATCGGTTCCATGGCCCGCTCGGGGTGGGGCATCATGCCGAGCACGTTGCCCCCCTCGTTCACGATCCCCGCGATGTTGTGCCAGGACCCGTTCGGGTTCGCCTGCTCGGTGGCCTCGCCCAACGCATTCACGTAGCGGAACACGACGCGGCCCTCGCCTTCCAGGCGCGCGAGCGTGCCTTCATCGGCCTCGTAGTTGCCTTCGCCGTGCGCGATCGGAATCGTCAGCACCTGACCCTTACGGTACTCGCTCGTGAACACGGTGTCGGTGCGCTCCACGCGCAGCCGGACGTCCTTGCTCGAGAACCGCAGCGAGTCGTTGCGGATGAGCGCGCCCGGCAGCAGCTGCGACTCGCACAGGGTCTGGAACCCGTTGCAGAGGCCGAGCACCGGGCCCCCCGCCTTCGCGAACGCCACGACTTCTTCCATGATGGGCGAGAGGCTCGCGATGGCACCGGCGCGCAGGTAGTCGCCATACGAGAACCCGCCGGGGAGCAGCACCGCGTCGTATCCCTTCAGGCCGCTCCGGTCGCGGTGCCATACGTAGGTGGGCGTGCCCCCGATGAACCGGACCGCTTCGAACAGGTCGTAGTCCCCGTTCGAGCCGGGGAAGGAGATGATCGCTGCCTTCACGTCCGCGCTCCCGCCAGCGCCACCTCGAAGTCTTCCGTGACCGGGTTGGCGAGCAGCTTGCGGCACATCGCCGTCGCTTTGTCCACGGCTTCCTTCTCGGACTTCGCGTCGAGCTCGAGGTAGATGGCCTTGCCGACCCGCACATCGTCGACCTCGGGCCATCCCAGCGAGCGCAGCGCGCCGTGGATCGCCTTTCCTTGCGGGTCGAGCAGGCCGGGCCTCGGTTTGACGCGGACTTCCAGGTGATAGCGACTCAAGCGCGATCCTCCTCCACGCGGGGACCTTCGTTGGGGGGTGCGTTTCGGGGGCCAGCGCGGGGCTCGGCCCTCAGCTCTGTGTAGTCGAGCGAGCGCACCTCGGCCAGCGCGTGCTCGCCTTCCTCCTCGTCGTCCTCCTCCAGGAGCGGGTCACCACCCGGGAGCCGATCGAGCAGGCCCAGAATGACCGACTTGAACAAGCCCCAGATGATGTAGAGCAGACCGACCGAGAACAGGAAGTACCGCGGCATGGCGATCGCAGCGAACAGGCCGGCGAGCACCACGACAGTGTTGAAGATCCCCTTGGGGGTGCGCAGGCCGATCTTCGGGAAGCGCGCGTACGGCACGTGGCTCACCAGCAGCACGCCGACCAGCACCACGCCCACCGCCCAAATGTCCTGCCAGGGGAGGTCGCTGAAGTAGGCGTTGAAGAACGGCGTCTGGCTCCACGGATAGAAGCACGCGAGCGTCATGCCTGCCGCGGGGGAGGGGAGCCCGTGGAAGTACCGCTTGGCTTCTCCGGACTGCTCGATGTTGAAGCGCGCCAGGCGGACGACCACCGCGGTCACGTAGACGAAGGAGAGGACCCAGTACCCCTGCGCCTCGAAGAACACGCGGTACATGATGAACCCCGGTGCGACGCCGAACGAGATGGCGTCCACCAGGGAGTCGAGCTCGGCGCCGAACCGCGAGCCGGTGCGCGTGAAGCGCGCCACGCTCCCGTCGAGCACGTCGAGCACACCCGCGAACACGACGTACCAGGCGGCCCAGATGAAGTCGCCGCGCGAGGCGGACACGATCGCGTACACGCCGAAGAACAGGTTCCCGAGCGTGAACGCGGAGGGCAGGATGACGACGCCCCGCTGGAGCGTCTGGCGGGTCGGCGCGCGCGGGGTCCTCATGCGCGCGCTCCGGAGGTCCGCACGTCGGCGGGCATACGCGCGAGGGCCGTCGCGCCCACGCGGGCGCGATCGCCGACCTTGCAGGTCAGCTCCCAGTCGAGGGGCAGGAACAGGTCGACGCGAGAACCGAATCGGATGATGCCGATGCGTTGGCCCCGCTCCACCCGGTCACCCTCGGAGTGGTCGGTGACGATGCGCCGCGCCACCAGCCCCGCAATCTGCCGCACGAGCACTTTCCCGTGCGGGGTGGTGATGCCGAGCGAGGCCTGCTCGTTGTCCTCGGAGGCCTTCTCCAGCCAGGCGACCGCGAACTTCCCGGGCTTGTAGCTGCGGTGCTCGATGGTGCCGCTCACGGGGGCCCGCTGTAGGTGCACGTCGAACACCGACAGGAAGATGGTGATGCGACGGGCGGTGGCCTGCATGAACGACGGCTCGTGCACCTCCTTGATCTCGATCACGCGGCCCTGGCCCGGCGCGACCACGACGTCGGTGGCTTCGGGTGCGTGCGGGGTCGGATCGCGGAAGAACCAGAGCACGAAGAGCGCGAGTACCGAGAACAGGCCTGTCGCCAAGAACGAGACGAGGCCGCCGATGGAGCCCAGACCGAGCCACGCCCCTGCCGCGAGGAGGATCGCACCGGCCACGAACGGATACCCCTCGGGCACGAGCTTCATCAGGAGGTTCCGAACCGGGGCGGGTGATACGCCGCGAGGCTCGTTCCCGTGAGCCGCTTGAATACGTCCTGGTACCGATCCGAGGTCGCTTTCACGACCGCCGGCGGTAGGTCGGGCGCGGGAGGCGCCTTGTTCCAGTCCTTCAGGCCGTCGAGGAAGTCGCGGATCGGCTGCTTGTCCAGCGAGGGCTGGCCGCGACCGACCGCGTAGCTCTCCTTCGGCCAGAAGCGCGACGAGTCGGGCGTGAGCACCTCGTCGATGAGCAGGAGCGTGCCCGACGCGTCGTGGCCGAACTCGAGCTTGGTGTCGGCCAAGATGATGCCCTTGGTGTTGGCGACGTCGCGGCCATACCCATACACCTGAAGCGTGAGATCCCGCAGCCGGCCGGCGAGCGCCTTCCCGAGCAGCTGCTCGACTTGGCCGAACGTGATGTTCTCGTCGTGCCCCGTCTGCGCCTTGGTGGCCGGTGAGAAGTACGGTGGATCGAGCTTCTGGCTCTCTTGCAGGCCCTTGGCGAGTGCTTCTCCCGCGAGCGTGCCCGTCTTGGCGTACTCCTTCCAGGCCGAGCCGGTGATGTAGCCGCGCACCACGCACTCGACGAGCACGGGCTGGGTGCGCTTCACCAGCATGGCGCGACGGGCCCACACGTCGCGGCTCGCCGCGAGGTCGGGGTGACGCTCCTCGATCAGGTCGGGGTCGACGGCGATGAGGTGGTGCGGCAACACCCGCTCGAGTTGTTGGAGCCACCACGCGGTGATCAGCGTGAGCACTTCGCCTTTGTGCGGGATCGGCTGCGGTAGCACCACGTCGAACGCGCTCACGCGATCCGACGCAACCATGAGCAGCGTCTCGGAGTCGATCTCGTAGACGTCGCGCACCTTGCCGCGGTGCAGGAGGCGGAGGTCGAGGCGGGACTCGAGCACGGGTGCGAACTCAGACATGGAGGGTGGCCTCGGCGAGGGCGAGGGAGTTCCCGCGATGACGAGCGAGGGCGGGCTCGACGTGATCGTCGAGGAACCGTGTGACCTGCTCGGGTGCGCGCCCGACGTACTTGGCCGCGTCCGCCAGACGGTCGAGGTCGGGCCGCGACAGCCCGAAGGCTGTGTCCCCCGCGATCCGCTGGAGCAGGTCCACCTCGGCGCCCTCCTTCATGCGCTGGGCCGCCGAGATCGAATGTTGGCGGAGACGCTCGTGCAGCTGCTGACGGTCCCCCCCCCTGGAAACGGCGTGCATCAAGATGGTCTCCACGGCCATAAAGGGAAGGTGCTCCGCGAGATTCTTGCGCACGACCTCGGGGTTCACGATCAGCCCCTTGGCGACGTTCTCCAGCAGCACCAACGAGCCATCCAGCGTGAGGAACGCGTCGGGTATAGAAAGCCGCCGATTCGCCGAGTCGTCGAGCGTGCGCTCGAGCCACTGGGTGGCGGCGGTGAACGCCGGGTCCTGGGCCAGCACGATCACGTGGCGGGAGAGCGCGCACATGCGCTCGGCGCGCATCGGGTTGCGCTTGTAGGGCATGGCCGAGGAGCCGATCTGCTCCTCCTCGAACGGTTCCTCCACCTCGCGCAGGTGGGCGAGCAGCCGCAGGTCGTGCCCGATCTTCGAGACCGACACCGCCACGCCCGCGAGCGCGGCCTGCACCTGGTAGTCGATCTTCCTCGTGTACGTCTGGCCACTCACCGCGAACGCCTCGGCGAACCCCATGCGCGTGCTCACCGCCGCGTCGAGTGCCTCGACCTTACCGTGATCGCCATCGAACAGCTCGAGGAACGATGCCTGCGTGCCCGTCGTGCCCTTCACGCCGCGGAAGCGGAGCGTGGCGAGGCGGTGGTCGATCTCTTCGAGGTCGAGCAGCAGGTCCTGGATCCAGAGGGTCGCGCGCTTGCCCACCGTGGTGGGCTGTGCCGGCTGGAAGTGCGTGTAGGCCAGGGTCGCGAGCCCCGCGTGCGTGCGCGCGAACGCGGACAACGCGTCCATGCAGCGCACCAGGCGGGCGCGCGTCAGCTCGAGCGCCTCGCGGTGCAGAATCAGGTCGGCATTGTCCGCGACATAGGCGCTGGTAGCGCCCAGGTGGATGATCCCCGCGGCGGCGGGTGCGTCCTCGCCGTACAGGTGCACGTGCGCCATCACATCGTGGCGGAAGCGCTTCTCGAGCGCCGCGGCCTTGGTCAGGTCGATGGTGTCGAGCTTCGCGCGCATCTGCGTGAGCGCCGCGGCCGGGATGTCGAGGCCCAGCTCGGCTTCCGCTTCCGCGAGCGCGAGCCAGAGGCGGCGCCAGATGCCGTACCGTCGGCCCGGGGAGAAGACCGCCTGCATCTCCCTCGATGCGTAGCGTTCCGTGAGCGGGTGCACGTAGCGATCGAGGGAAGTCAAAGCTCGGTCATCGCCTGAGAGAGAGGTTCCGCACTCCGTAGCCGCCGCCCCGCTCGAACGTCAAGGAGAACTGGCCTGACACTCGTTGCAGGATCTCCGCGAACTCCTCCGCACTCCGGACTTGAGTGCGATTCACGCCCACGATCACGTCTCCGGGCTCGAGCTGGAGCAGCTGGGCCAGCTCGTTCGAGATCCCGGCGATGAGCGCGCCGGCCTCGCTGGTCAGGCCACGCTCTGCGCGGATCTGCGGCGTGACTGTGATCAGATCGATCCCCTCGAGCACGCGCACGCGCGTGGCGGTCGTGGACGGGAACGCGACCGCCACGATCTCGATGGGGCGTGGCCGGCCTTCGACCTGGAGTGTGATCCGGTCCCCGGCTCGCGAGTCGAGTAGCGCACCCTGGAAGTCGAGCGGTCCCGCGAGTGGCTTGCCGTTGGCCGTGAGCAGCCGGTCCCCGGCGCGTAGGGATGCGTTCGCGGCGGGGGAGCCCGGCGCCACCCCGGCAATGCGCACGCCGCGCGTGCGCCCCCAGGCGTCGGCCTCGACCCCTTCCACCTCGAACCCCACCCAAGCGCGGCGGATCTCGCCGAACTCGAGCAGGTCGGAGACGATGCGGAGCGCCCGGTCGATGGGGATGGCGAAGCCGAGTCCCTCGCTGCCGCCGCTGCGCGAGATGATCGAGGCGTTGATGCCGATCACCTCTCCTGCGGCGTTCACCAGCGGGCCCCCCGAGTTCCCCGGGTTGATCGCGGCGTCCGTCTGGATCATGCCCAGATAGAAGCCCTGGTCTCCGGACGAAGGCGCGATGTTGCGGCCGACCGCCGAGACCACCCCCGCCGTGACGGTGGGCTGCGTATCCCCGACGTAGTTGCCGAGCGGATTGCCGATCGCGACTGCCCACTCGCCGATCAGGAGCCCTTCGACCGATCCCACCGGGGCGACCGGAAGGTTGCGCCCCTGCACGCGCAGCACGGCGATGTCGGCGAGCGGGTCGGAGCCCACCAGTTCGGCCTCGACGTCTTCACCCGTCGAGAGCGTCACGCGGATCTGGTCGGCTCCCTCGATCACATGGTTGTTGGTGACGATGATCCCCTCGGAGCGCACGATCACGCCCGAGCCGAAGCTCACCGCACGGCGCGCAGCGCCCGGTGGCAGGAAGAACTCGTCCCACATCGAGCGCGCCTGGATCGGCTGCGTGCTGATCACGTTCACGCTCACCACCGCGGGCGCGACGCGGCTCGCCGCGCGCACGATCGCAGTGGAGCGGCTCTGGTCGAGTTGTGCGGACTGCTCGACCGACTGCTCGAGGGTCGCCGGCGCGTAGGCTTCGACCGCGCTCGCGGAGGCCGCGGCCTCACCCGCAACGCCCCCTTCGGGCGCGCACGCTGCCAAGGCCGCGAGCGCGAGCCAGCGGGTCCGGGGCGGTGCGCGGTGTGGGGCTCTGTTCATCTCAGGGTTCGGCGTTCTCTAGATCTTGGCGCCCAGCGCCTGCCAGTCCTTCATGAACCCGTCGAGCCCCTTGTCGGTGAGGGGATGCTTGCTGAGTTGCCAGAGCACGCTCGGCGGGATCGTGCAGCAGTCCGCTCCTATCATCAATGACTCCACCACGTGCACCGGGTTCCGGATGGAGGCGACCAGGATCTCCGTCTCGAAGCCGTAGTTGTCGTACACCTGCCGGATCTGCTGGATCAGCTCCATGCCCTCGCCCGCGATGTCGTCGATGCGACCCACGAACGGCGAGATGTACGAGGCCCCCGCTTTGGCCGCGAGGTGGGCCTGGGTCACCGAGAAGCAGAGCGTGACGTTCACCCGGTGCCCTTCGGCGACCAGCGCGCGACACGCCTTCAGCCCGGCTTCCGTGAGCGGGACCTTCACCACCGCGTTCTCGTGGATGGCCGCGAGCCTCTTTCCCTCCGCGATCATCGTATCGAGATCCAGCCCGACGACCTCGAGGCTCACCGGGCCGTTCACGGCCTGGCAGATCTCCAGGTAGATCTCCTTCGGATCGCGCTTGCCCGCGACCTTCGCCACGAGCGAGGGGTTCGTGGTGATGCCATCGATGAGCCCCGCGTCCGCCGCGCGGCGGATCTCCCCGAGGTCGGCCGTGTCCAGGAAGATCTTCATACCGTGGCGGTTCTCCTCGGGGTGGATACGCGGTTCGGTTCGTATTCGACGTGGCTCAGGAAGAGCCCTTCGGGTGGTGCGGGGGGTGACGTGGTCAGGCCCGGCGTGCGTGCGAGCAGCCGAGGAATGTCCTCGAGCGGGCGACGCCCGCGCGCGACATCGACCATGGTGCCGACCAGGTACCGCACCATGTGGTGCAGGTAGCGGTCGGCCGTGATCGAGAACCCAGGCCCCAGCTGCCACTCCGACCAGGTAGCCGCGGCTACGGTGCACATGTCGCCGCGCTCCGGCTGCCCCGACTTGGCGAAGGACTCGAACGAGTGGCGACCCACGAGGGGCGTCGCGGCCGCTGCCAGGAGATCCAGGTCGAGTGGCTCGCCCAGGGCCCAGCACCAGCGCCGATGGAACGGGGAGGCCGCGCTCGCGTGCGTACCCACTCTATATAGATAGGTGCGCGCCGTCGCGTCGAAGCGCGGGTGGAACCCCGGGTGCACCTGCCGTACGGACTCGACCCACACGTCGTGGGGAAGGAGCGCGTCGAGGGCCCGGTGCAGCTTCTCGGGGGTCCAGCTCGCGGGCACGTCCACCGCGGCGACCTGTCCGGTGGCGTGGACGCCGGTGTCGGTGCGCCCCGAGCCGAGCACCGTGCAGGGACGATCCGTGACCCGCCCGATGACCTCCTCGAGCACACCCTGGACCGTCCGGTGGTCGGGCTGGAGCTGCCATCCGTGGAAGCCGCCACCGTCGTATTGGACGGTGAGGAGAAGGCGGACGGTCGAGTCGGGGGCTTCCACGCGGTAAGTCTAGAGGGGCAGGGGGTGATGTCAAGCGAACCCAGCAGGGGTCCGATTGGCCGAAAAGCCGCGCCGTCATTAGTGTTTTGGCCCTCTCACCGTAGGCGAGGACCCCATGAGTGCCGATCCCGGAACCCCCGACCTGACCGCCCTGCTGGAGGCGGTCGCGCGGGGTAGGTCGCTCACCGTGCAGGAGGCCGAAGCGGCCTTCGACCGCATCATGCAGGGGGGCGCTTCCGAGGCTCAGATCGCGGGTCTGCTCGTGGGCCTGCGGGCCAAGGGGATCGACACCGCCGAGGTGGCGGGCGGGGTGCGCGCGCTCCGCAAAGCGATGGTGCCCGTGGCCTCCACCTACACCGATCGCCTCGTCGACACCGCGGGCACCGGTGGCGGCACCGTGACCACGTTCAACATCTCGACCGCAGCAGCTCTGGTGGTTGCGGGGGCGGGGATCCCCGTGGCCAAGCACGGCAACCGCTCCTTCACCTCCAAGTGCGGGAGCGCCGACGTGCTCGAGGCGCTCGGCGTCCGCATCGACCTGACCCCCGCGCGGATGGGCGAGGTCCTGGCCGAGGCCGGCATCGTGTTCATGTTCGCCCCGCTGCTCCATCCCGCGATGAAGCACGTCGGCCCCGTCCGGAAGGCGCTCGGCATCACCACCATCATGAACATCCTCGGCCCCCTGACGAACCCCGCGGGTGCGAGGCGTCAGGTCGTCGGCGTCGCGGACCCTGCGCTGCTCGATCTGGTGCCCGGGGCGCTCCGCGAGCTCGGCCACGTGCGCGCCCTCGTGGTGCACGGCGAGCCCGGCATGGACGAGGTCAGCCCCGTCGGGAAGACCCGCGTCGCCGAGCTCATCGGCGAACGGATCCGCACCTACGAGATGTCGCCGAAGGAGGTCGGGCTGAAGGAAGCGCGCGTTGAGGAGCTGGCCGGCGGCGACCCCGCCCGCAACGCCGTCATGATCGAGGAGGTGCTCGCCGGGAAGCCCGGTTCGCCGCGCGCCGCCGTGGTCATGAACGCAGCCGCCGCGCTCATCGTGGGGGGTGCGGCCGAGTCGTGGGAGGAGGCGGCTCGGCTGGCCGAGGACGGGATCGACCATCCAGTGGGGCAGACCGAGCAGGAACAGAATCGCTGCCGGATAGACCAGCAACTGGTGCTGCGCCATGTGCGCGCTGAAAAGGAAACGTTCGCCGATCTGGTCCAGCGGCGAGCCGACGGCGAGGTAGAAGACCAACAGCGCGAGGTAGAAGCGCACAGCATGACCACGCGGAAAAGCCGTGTCCGGCGC
>JBEBGN010000284.1:0-2437 GCA_040081395.1 Longimicrobiales bacterium | reverse complement strand
TCAGCTCCGGCGTCCGGAACGCCGTCATCATGATGAAGCGGCATTCCGGCTGTGCCCTGTGCAGCTCCTGCATGAGCGCCACACCGTCGCCGTCCGGCAACCGCGCATCGAGCAGAGCCACGTCTATCGGGGCCGAACTGAAGAGGCGGCGGGCACCCGCGACGTCGGACGCCTCGACAACGGTGAAGCCGGCATCAGTCAGCGTTGACGAAGCCGCCCAGCGGATCAGCGGCTCATCGTCCACGACGAGCACGCGCCTGGGGACTTCTTCGCGCCGGCTGGGGGATTCTTCAAGGCTCACGGGACTAACTTCATTTCAATTCAATGACTTGCACGGTCTTTGCGAGGATTTAGCAAGATGCGGGCCGGCAAACAAATTGCCCTGCGCCAAGGAGCCACGCACGCAAACCCGATGCCCCAGACACTCTACCTCTCCCTGTTCATCGTCATGCTGCTCCTCATCAGCGCCGTCACGTTGCTGTTCCGCCGGCGCGAAGCTCAATGGCGCGAGGATGTGAAACGGCTCGCCGACATCAAGTACGCGCTCGACCAGGCGGCGATCGTGGCCACGACAGACGTGACCGGACGCATCACGTACGCCAACGACAAGTTCTGCGAGATCTCCGGCTACGCGCAGGAGGAACTCATCGGCCAGGACCACCGCCTCGTGAACTCAGGCCTTCACCCGAAGCCGTTCATGCAAGACCTGTGGCGGACGATCGCGAGCGGCCGGGTCTGGCACGGCGAGCTGCGCAACCGCGCCAAGGACGGGCATTTCTACTGGGTCGACACGACCATCGTGCCGTTCCTCGATGCCCGCGGGAAGCCCTATCAGTACACCGCGATCCGGAGCGACATCACACAGCGAAAAGCGGCTGAAGAACGGCTCCGCGAGCAGGCGGCGCTGGCACGGGTGGGCCAGATGGCGGCAGTCGTGGCCCATGAGGTGAAGAACCCACTGGCCGGCATCAAGGGGGCCGTGCAGGTTCTCATATCACGCAGGCCGCCTGATGATGGGGAACGGCCGGTGATGGTTGACATCGTCAGCCGAATCGATGCGCTCAACGACCTGATACAGGACCTGCTCCTCTTCGCGCGACCGCGTCCGTTGCGGGTGACATGGGTGGAGCTGGGAACGCTGCTGCGTCAGACCGTCGAGACGATGCGCAAGGATCCGATCGCGGCACACGTCACGATGGAGGTCTCCGTGCCGCTGACGGAATTGCACGGTGACGCGGAGCTGCTCACGTCAGCGTTCCTGAACCTGCTGCTGAACGCGTCACAGGCCATCAACGGCAAGGGCGAGGTGCACGTGCGGGCCCGGACGATCGAAGGACATACGCACGTCGAAATCGCCGACACTGGACCAGGCGTGCCGGACGAAATCCGGGCACAGATCTTCGAGCCGTTCTTCACCACGAAGAACCATGGCGGAGGGCTTGGCCTCCCTATCGCGAAGCGGACGATCGAGCTGCACGGCGGGTCGCTGACGCTCACCTGCCCGCCGTCCGGAGGCACTCTGGTGCGCATCGAGCTGCCGCTCGAGCCGCCCGTGACGAGCCCCGAGCCGCCCCGCCATCTCGACGCATGAGCGACAGGTGGCTCACCCTCAGGCTACGCGCTGGCCCCTCGAATGTCGTGTGGCTCGTGGAGCAGGGTCGACGGCCGCGGCGCACGGCGGCGTAGTCCGAACGCCTGAACGGCATACCGCTCGATGTATGCCGTCGCTTCGTCCAGGTTGTCCGTCACCAGCAGTAGTTTGAGGTCGTCGGGAGAGATCGCACCGGCCGCCACCATGGCGTCGAGCGCGTTCCGCAGCGGCTGCCAGTACGACTGCCCAATCAACACGACCGGAAAATTCGCGATCTTGCCCGTCTGAATCAAGGTCAGCGCTTCCGCCAGCTCGTCGAGCGTCCCGATCCCGCCGGGCAGCCCCACGAAGGCGTACGAGTACTTGAACAGCAGCACCTTCCGGACGAAAAAGTAGCGGCACGTCACCGACCGGTCCATGTAGCGGTTTGGCTCCTGTTCGAGCGGCAGCTCGATGTTGCAGCCGACGGAGCGGCCGCCTGCGTCACGGGCGCCGCGATTGGCGGCCTCCATCAGCCCCGGCCCGCCGCCGGTCATCACGGTAAACCCGAGCCCCGCGATCCGCCGGCCCAACTCCCTGGCCACGGCGTACGACGGGTGAGATTCGCCGAACCGCGCCGACCCGAAGACGGTCACGCAGGGACCGACGAAGTGCAGCACCCGGAAACCGCTGATGAACTCCTGCGCGACGCGTAGCACCGTCCAGAGCTCCTTCCGCCTGGAACGGGGCCCTCCGAGAAAGACGAGTTCGTCAGCCACGGTGAGGCGCGAACCTTTCCGCCGTTGCCTCGAAAATCTCCCGCTCGCGGGCGCCGCGGCACGATGTCACCGGTTCAGTCTACCCGAG
>JBEBGN010000124.1:0-9535 GCA_040081395.1 Longimicrobiales bacterium | reverse complement strand
CAACCGGGCGCGGCGGGACCGGGGCGGGGGTGGGCCGCCGAACCATTGGCTCGGACTTCTTGGCCGCCCGCTTCTTCGCAGCCGGCTTCTTCGGCGCCGCCTTCTTCACGGCCGCCTTGGCGCGCTTCGCCAGCTTCTTCCCCGCTTTCTTGGCCGCAGACTTCACCTTCCCAGCCGTGCGCTTGGCGCGGGCGACGCCCTTCTTGGCGGCCGCCTTCATTTTTTTCATGCTCGCGCCGCGCTTTTTCGCACCCGCGCGTGCGGCCTTCTTCTTGGCAGGCTTCTTCTTTTTCTTCGAGGCCTTCTTGGCCATGCCCCACCTCCGTAGAATGAGGTTCCACGCGCAATAAAGGGGGTCGCTCGGTGCCCCGCCAGATCCCCCTGGAGGCGCGCGCCTCCCGCTGCTCGTGCGAAACGCTACGCTTGAGGCCAGCCCCGGCGCGCCTCATCTTACGAGAACCCCCCAGAAGCACACGATGAGCGTGTCCCTCATTCGGGGCGAACCCCGGTGCTGATGCCAGACCCAACCCTGTTGGTCATCGAGGACGCACGCGAGCACGCGATCCTCGTGCGGGTAGCCGCGCGCCGGGCACTTCCCGGGCTCGACGTCCGTGTCGCTGGTGACGGCCGCGAGGGGATCGCTTACCTCGCCGGCACGCCTCCCTTCCAGGATCGCCGCTCCCACCCGATGCCGTCGCTCATCATCCTCGATCTCATCATGCCTGAGGTCGACGGATTCGAGGTGCTTCGCTGGATCCAGGAGAAGCGGGGCTCGGAACGGTTGCCCGTCGTCGTCCTCACGTCCTCGATCGACCCCGAGGCGGAGCGCAAGTCGATGGCGCTCGGGGCTTCCGCGTTTTATCAGAAGCCCACGGACCTGGATGGCCTCGGCAAGGTCGTTCGCGAGATCGTCGAGGGATACCTCGGCGAGGAGATGCTCGCCGGCACTCTGGGCTCCGCCTTCTGAGGCCGGGGGCCCGCGTGGGGCCCCCGAACTCGATGGCCGCTAGAGCTTGATGACCAGGGTGAGCGTTGCGACGCTGTCGATCTCGTCGCCCGAGGTGTTCACGGTTCCCGTCTGCGTGCCGCCCGTGTCGAACAGCGGGACGGACAGGTTCGCAGGGTCCGCGTCATAGAGCAGCTGCACCGACGTCTTGAGGGCGAGCCCCTCGGAGATCGAAACGGCGATCGAGTTGATCCAATCAGCGCGGAAGTCGCTGGTGGTCTCGAGGTTCTGGTCCGCGATGAACATCGAGGCGAAGTCTGCCGTGGCAGTCAGCCGCCGATTCGCCTCGACCGATGCGCGGAAGCCGAAGAATGCGTCGTCGTCCCCCGCCGTGGGCGTCACGTCCTTCTGGATCGTGTACGTTGCGCCCAAGTCGGTCTTGAATCGCCCCGACTCCCCTTCGATCCACGCACGGCCGAGCCCGCCCACCACCGCATAGCGGTTCTGGATCCCGGCAAAGGTATTGCGGTCCCACCCAGCGCCGCCGAACGCGAACGCGCCCGCGAAGGCCCGGTCATAGCGGCCGCGCGCGAAATAGCTCGCGGCGGTGGGCTCGCTGGTCTCGGTCTCGGTGAGCGTGAAGGAGCCAGCGGTGCCGGTTGCTCGTCGAGTGGTGAGCGTCGAGGAAGCCCGAATACCCCCGAGTTCGATCTTGAGCGTGTTGGGTGCTCCTGTGCCCGTGAGCGCGGCCTTCACGCCGAACGTGGTCGACGACGCGTTGCCGGCGGTGTTCACGAAGCTCAGCTCGGTCGCGTTCTCCCAGGTGAAGCCGGCGTTCTGCGCGGCGACCGGTAGAGCGACCGTTGCGGTGAGCAGGGCGGCGACTGCCGCGGACGAGGATCTCATGGGGTAGCAGATGTGGGATGAGGTGGTCGTGACCGCCCAATATACCACGGGGAGGCGGCTTGCTGAGCAACCGCGTACGCCGTCATTCTTGGGTCGGGTCCACTGTCGTGGTCCAGGAGAATCCGATGCCCAGAGCGAACCGAATCGTCACGTTCTCGGTCCTCCTCGCCGGCCTGTTCGCCGGTGAGGTGAGGGCGCAGTCCGTCGCCGAGGTGGTCGACGGGATGTACGCCGCGGCCGAGCGCCAGGCGGCGGGCGTCCAGGACTATACCCTGACCCAGTTGGTGATGGGCACTGAGACCTTCAGTTATTTCGAGAAGGAGTTGATCGACGGACACTCCGTCTTCCGGCTCCAGATGTCGGATGGGGGCGGCTTCAGCTTGAGCCTCGCCGGGGAGGACTACGGCCTCGGTGACGTATTCATCTATGGGCCGCAGTTGATCGAGCACGGACGCTATGGGGGTACCGAGCAGCTCGGGAACTTCAATGTCCACGTGCTCTCGGTGGATGACGCAGCGGCTCTCGAGATCGTGCCGCCGAGCGGGGCCGGAGACACGGCGTTCCTGGCGAAGTCACTCCGGCTCTACGTGGACACGACCCTGATGGTACCGCGACGCGTGGTGCTGGTCGGCAACGCCAACACCGCGGCCGGGCCCGCAGAACTCACCATCCAGATCGACATGCAGAGCTTCCTCCCCATCGAGGGCCTCTGGGTTCCGTTCAAGACCACGCTCCAGGTCGCGGGTGGCACGGTGGACATCACGGTTGCCGAGGTCCTGATCAACGCAGGCCGCCCGCAGGCTTAGGCGCCGGAATGACCGAACCAGAACGCAAGCCCGAGCCGAGTTGGCTCGACGAGATCTCGCTCGCGACCAAGCTCGTCTTCGTGGTGACGGTGGTCTCGGTCATGGGCTACCTGATCTACCTGATCCTCGACCTGTTCATCTAGAGCAGGTCGAGCGGAGTCGGTCGAACGTCAGTCGTAGCGGAGAGCGTGCGCCGGATCGGCGCGGCTCGCACGGCGTGCCGGGATGAGTGTGGCCAGTGTCCCGGTGGTCGCGAGGGCCAGGGCGATCCCGCCGAACACGATCGGATCGTACGGGCTCACCTCGAAGAGGATGAGGGCCAGGCCGCGCGAGGCGAGCACGGCCACGCCTGCGCCGAGGGCCAATCCGATCGCGACCTGTGCAAGGCCTTGGCGCATGACCAGGGAAAGCACCTGTCCGCGGGTCGCACCCAGTGCCAGACGAATGCCGACCTCCGGCGTCCGTCGCGCCACCGTGAAGGCCATGACTCCGTAGAGACCGATCGAAGCGAGGAAGAGCGCGACACCGCCGAACGCCAGGAAGAGCGTTCCAAAGATGCTGAAGACCCACGTCTCCTCGTCGATGCGCGACTGCAGCGTCTGCACGAAGTAGAGCGGCGTGTCGGCGTGCACCGACGCGACCGCGGAGCGAACCGCACCCGCGAGCTGCATCGGCTCGGAGGGACCGATCGCCAGGATGCTCATGAAGCGCGCGTCGCTCTGTGCGATCGGGACGTAGTAGCCCGACTGGTCCGAGCGAGTATCGCTCATGCCCTGCATGTGGAGGTCCGGGACCACGCCGACGATCGTGCGCCACGGCTCAGTGCTGCCGGAATCGCCCTCGCGGATACGGTGCCCGAGCGCGCTCTCGCCGGGGAAGTGCCGTTCGGAGAAACTCTGGTTCACGATGACGACGGGCGTGCCGAGGCCGTCGTCCTGGATCTCGAAGTCACGTCCACGTAGGACGTCGACCCCGACGGTGGCGAAATAGCCCGAGTCGACGATACCCGCTTCGGCGCGCGGGTGGGCGCCGTCCTCCGGATAGGAAACTCCCTCCACCGAGATGAACCCGCCCCCCGATCCCAACCCAGGGAGCACGGTCCCGAGCGCGGCAGCGCGCACTTCGGGGATCTCCCTGAGTCGCATCTCGACGTCGCGGTAGAACGCCCGCCGAGTCAGCGTATCGGGGAAGTCCGCCTCGAACAGTCCGACGCGCGCCGTGAAGACGGCACCGGTCTCGAACGGATAGTCGTAGTTCCGAAGCGTCGAGATGCTCTTCGTCATGAGTCCGGCGGCCACGAGCAGGCCGAGTGACAGCGAGATCTGCCCGATGACGAGGATCCGGCTGAGGCGTCCGATGCGCAGGCTCGACGATCCGCGCGACTCGTCCTTGAGCACGGAGCTGACGTCCGCGCCCGAGGCCTTGAGCGCGGGAATGCCCCCGGCCACCAAGGCCGCGACCACCGCGCCGACCGCGATGAACGCGAGGATTGGGCCGTCCAGCCGGAAGGCCATCCAGAAGGGTGGGTTGGTGGGGGCAATGGCGCGCGCGAAGTACTCGACGCCGAGCCAGGCCACTCCCGTGCCCAGGAGGGTCGCCACCACGGCGATCGCGAGGGCCTCGAGCAGCATCTGCCGGATGACGCGCCCTCGGCTCGCGCCGATCGCCGTACGGATGCCGACCTCGCGGGTGCGGACCGCGGCGCGGGCGAGCAGCAGGTTGGCGACGTTCGCGCACGCGATGAGCAGGACGAGAGACACGGTGGCGAGCATACTGTAGAGCAGCGCCTTGCCTTCGGGGCCGATGAAGCGCTCCGGGAAGGGCAGCATGGCCGGGGTCAGCACACGCTCGTTGGTCTCGGGGTACTCGGCGGCGAGACGGGACATGATCCCCGAGAACTCGGCCATAGCGGCGTCCCGTGTGACGCCGTCCCCGAGCGGGCCGAAGACGGTGAGCGCCACGCCGGCGTCGCGAGCGGTACCGAGGAGATCCCGTCGCAGGGGGACCCAGATTTCCTGGATCGCTGGGAATCGAAATCCTTCGGGCATCACACCGATGATCTCGGCGGACTCACCGTTCACCGACACGACTTGCCCGATCGCGTCCCGGTCGCCGCCGAAGCGATCCATCCAGACCAGGTGCGAGAGGATTGCCGTGGCCGGCGCTCCGAAGTCGTCCTCCTCTTCGCGGAATACCCGGCCCACCTGCGGCTGCACACCGAGGGCGCTGAAGAAGTTCGACGTGACGAACGCGCCGTCGAAGCGCTCGGGCTCGTCCACCCAGCGCACGTTCACCGTCCCCTCGTAATATCCGGCGAGCTGGTCGAACGAGCGCTGCGCTGCCAACCAGTCGTAGTAATCGTGCGCGGAGACGCTCAGTACCTCGTCATCCAGCGAGGTGTCCACCCACCCGATGGTGAGCAGCCGGTCGCCGTTCTCGAACGGGAGGGGGCGGATCAGTCCGCCGTAGACGATGCTGAACATCACGGCGGGCAGTCCAATACCGAGGCCCATGGCAACCACGGCCAGCCCCGACACCGCCGGGTGCTTGAGCAGCATCCTGGCGGCGTAGCGAAGCTCTCCCAGAAATCCTGTCATGGTCCCTCGCGCGGTGGGGTCGGATGCTCGGCCCTACGCGAGGCTGCTGGGGACGGTTTCGGCCCGTGTCTTATCCCGCCAGGGGCCACCTCTCTGTCTTGCACTTCGCCGGGGTCATGAGGGGCCCGAGCACGCGGAACATGACGTAGACCATGCGCGTCATCGCGGACGGCTTCCCGTTCTCGATGACCTGTTTGAGCGTCTTCACGATGAAGTCGCCGCCCTGGCGCATGGACTTCTCGGTCTTCGACGACGCCGGCACTTCTTCCGACGTGAGCGTGAACTCCACCCCCCCCGGCACTTCCTTCAGGTCATACGTGACCTTGCAGTAGGGGTCGTCATACTGGGTGAACTTCATCGTATGCGAGAAGCGATGGGGCGCCGATGCTTCGAGGACCTCGCCCACGACGGAGGTGAACTTGCCGTCGGGGGTCCGCATCTGGATCGGCGAGCCCGCACCGAGGCTCAGTCGGTGCATCTGCGCGCCGAAGAAGGCGAGCTGGGGTTCGTTCGTCTTCGTGATCTCACGCCACACGTCCTCGATCCGACCCTTGATGAGGATCTTCGACACCAGCCGCACCGTGTCCGCCATGTTGTCCGCTCCTTGGTTGGCCCTGCTCGACCGCGTACTTCACGTCTGCCATCTTGCTCGCCCAGAAACCGCTGTACTCGGTTGTCCACCGGTCGTAGATGAGCTGAATCGGAACCGGGTTGTGATAGAGGCGCCGCGTGCGCCCTTCCTTGATCGACACGACCAGTTCGCATTCCTCGAGCTGCCTGAGGTGGTGCATGACCCCGACGCGCGTCGTGTCGAAGTGCGACGCGAGCGCCCCGACCGTGCACCCGGGGTCCGCCTTGATCAGGTCCAGGATGCGCCGACGGGTCGCGTTCCCCAGAGCGTCGAAGACGCTGGCCATGTCGCGGTCGGCATTCATGTAAGAAAAAACTTACCTATGTTCGGATGAGCTGGCAAGGGACTGGAGATGGGGGCAGGGTCATTCGTGCTCGAACGACGCTCGCTCTCGGCCTGCGAGGCGCTGCTCGGTGCCGTGATGGAGCTCCAGGCGCGGCACGCGTCCTGAGTTTCGACAGCGGTGGCGATGCCCGTCCCCGGGCATCGAGCGGATCGAGTCGAGCGGCGCTAGTACCGCGCCTTCAACGCGAACTCCGGGTGTGCGGCCAAGTAGGCCGTGACCCGATCGCTTCGCGTGATCGCTTCTGCGATGAAGTCGACGGCGCCCACCAGGCGCTCGTCGGGCTCCGCGCAGCTGAGGCGCATGAAGCCCGCGCCTGCATCCCCGAAGCACTCGCCGCCGAGGCAGGCGACACCCCGCTTCGGGTCGGCGCCCTCCAGGAGGTACATCGCCAGGCCATGCGAGGTGATGCCGAGTTGGTTGCAGACGCTCGCGACGGCGGGGAACGCATAGAACGTGCCGCCGGGCATCGCGCACGTGATGCCGTCCACGCCGTCCAGCGCGCGCACGAGCAACTCGACCTTCCGCCGGAACTCCTGCATGGTCCGGTCGCGCTCGTCACGCGCGTTCTGCAGGGCGGCCACTCCCGCCATCTGCACGAAGGGCGGCACACATGAAAGGGTTGTGTTGGTGAGCTTGCCGAAGATGTCGATGACACGCGCATCGGCAACCGCGAACCCGAGTCGCCACCCGCTCATGCTGAACGACTTGGAGAACGTGTACGCTGCCACCGTGCGGTCCCGCAGTCCCGGCACCTCGAGGGGAGAATGATGGCGTCCCTTCCACACCATGCGGTCGTACGGTTCGTCGCTCAGGATGGCGATGTCGGTTCCGCGTACAGCTTCCTCGATCGCATGGAAGTCGTCGAGCGTCGCAACTCCGCCGGTCGGGTTGTGGGGGCTGTTGAGGAAGATTGCGCGCGGCCGCGGGTCCTCCTTCACGAAGCGCCGAACCGCGGCCGGGTCGGGACGGAATTCGCGTCCCACCTCGAGGCGTGCGAGCACCACGCGCGCGCCACGACGCTCGATGTTCGGCGGGTAGGTGGGGAAGTGGGGGCTGAACACGAGCACTCCATCCCCCGGGTTGAGGAACGCCTCGCAGAAGAGCTGCTCGAAGATCTTCGCGCCTTGCCCGGCCACCACGTTCTCGGATGTGACCCCGAGGGCGTACTCATGGTTGACGTACTCGGCGACCGCCTTGCGGTATTCGGGGAGGCCGAGGGAAGGGCCGTACCGCGTGTGCCCGTCGCGGATCGCCTTGGCCGCCGCCTCCACCGCTACCGAGGGTGTCGGGAACGGGCTGTCTCCGATCTCGAGCTCGACGACGTCCTTGCCATCGGCCTTGAGTCGCTTGGCGACCGCAAGGACGGAAAACGCGGTCTCGACTCGGATGGACGACGCGAACGTACTCAGCGGGATGGTCATGATCTCGTGTGAAGAGGTTGGTTCAGGGTACGGGCACGTTGTCGATGAGGCGAGCGCGCCCGAGCCGGGCTGCGGCGAGCACGCGCCTCGGGCGCGACGGGTCCGTGCGCGCGTCGAGGGTCACCGCGTCACGAACAGTGAGGTAGTCCACTGCGCCGAATCCCGCTTGCTCCAGCGCGCGGATGGCGCGGTCGCACTCGGGGATCGCCGCTTCGCCTCCGGCGACGGCCGCCGCCACCGCCGTGAGCGCGCGGAAGAGCGCGGGTGCCGCGGTGCGCTCCTGGGGCGTCAGGTAGGCGTTCCGCGAAGACAGCGCGAGTCCGTCCGGCTCCCGCATCGTGGGCGCGCCCTCGATGCGCACCGGAACGTTCAGGTCGCGCACCATGCGGCGGATCACCTGGAGCTGCTGCCAGTCCTTCTCGCCGAAGACCGCAACGTCGGGAAGGGCCTGGAGGAGGAGCTTCGCGACCACCGTCGCAACACCGTCGAAGTGCCCTGGCCGGAACGTCCCGTCGAGGGTATCACCGAGGCCGTCCACGCGGACGTGCGTCGCGTGATCGGGCGCGTATATCTCCGCCACGTCGGGCGTGAAGAGGAGGTCCACGCCTTCGGTGTGCAACAGGGCTGCGTCGGCCTCGGGGCTGCGCGGGTATCTTGCGAAATCTTCTCCCGGAGCGAACTGTTTCGGGTTTACGAAGATCGACGCACACGTGCGGGTGGCGAGTGAGCGGGATCGGTGAACCAACGAGATATGTCCGGCGTGCAGGGCTCCCATGGTGGGCACGAGGCCGATGGTGTCGCCTGCGCCACGCCACGCGCGGATCCGTTCCCGCAAGGCGCTCACCGAGGTGACCGTGACCATGGTTACTTCTCGCCGAACGTATGCTCGGGTCCCGGAAAGCGGCGTGCGCGCACGTCGTCGGCGTAGGCGGAGGCGGCGCGTTCGATCGACTCGCCCAGCTCGGCGTAACGCTTCACGAACGTGGGCGTGAAGTCGCTGAAGAGCCCGAGCAGGTCGTCCGTCACCAGGATCTGGCCATCGCACGCGGGTGACGCGCCGATGCCGATCGTCGGGATCGCGACCGCGTCCGTGAGGGCCCGCGCGAGAGGCTCCACCGTGCCCTCGATCACGAGCGCGAACGCTCCGGCCTCGGCCACTGCGCGGCCATCGGCGAAGACCCGTTGCCAGCTCTGCTCGTCGCGCCCTTGGATCTTGAAGTCGCGTCGGTGCGTGACGCGCTGGGGCAGGAGGCCCACATGACCCATGACGGGGATCCCCCGATCGACGAGGTGCTCGATGGTGTCGACCAGCTCGACGCCGCCCTCCATCTTCACGCCCTGCGCGCCGGTCCGGTCCATGACTTGGCTGGCCGATGCATACGCGTGTTGGGGGCTGCGCTCGTACGATCCGCGCGGGAGGTCGATGATGACGCAGGCGCGCTTCGCCCCGCGCACCACCGCGGCCCCGTGCGCGATCATGGTTTCGAGGGTCACGTCCCGGGTCGTTCCCATGCCGTACACGACCATCGCGACCGAGTCGCCCACGAGCATGAGGTCGACGTGGGCGTCTAAGCGCTGCGCGACCGGAGTGGTATAGGCGGTCAGGCAGACGATGGGTTGCCCGCCCTTGCGGGCGCGGATGGCGTCGGGGGTGACCCGCTCCATGTCGCCGGCTGCTCCCTGGGGGGAAATGACCCGGGATTGTAATCGGGACGGGACATCCCATGGAGTCCTGGCCCCCCCTGCCGTTGCGCCAAACGGTCTCGTAAGCGGCAAGGAGTGCTCGATTTTCCGGCCTCGAGGGCCGCTTTCACGGCTTCCGGCCTGGGTTTATGCCGGTCCCTGCCTGGCACACCGGTTGCTTGATCGCCCCTACCCGCCC
>JBEBGN010000283.1:0-2497 GCA_040081395.1 Longimicrobiales bacterium | reverse complement strand
GCCACCGTCTCCTCGGCGGCATGGGCGGCGATCGAGGTCGCGGCGTCGCGGGGGCGCCCGTACGTGCGCCCGGCCGTGCGCGCCCGCGCGCTGGTGCCGACGACGAAGCTGGCGTCGGCGAGCGCCTCGTCGAGCGATTCGTGTAGTGTGGCCACCTCGGTGATGCGCTGGCTCTTGTGCGCGATCCCACCGATGCGCCAGGTGTCGAACTCGTCGGGGTTCACCAGGCGGAGGCGCGTGAGTCCGAAGTTCATCATCACGCGCGTGACGCTCGCGATGTTGACGAGGTCCTTGGGGTGATCGAGTACGATGACGATCCGCGCGAGCGCCTCCACCGTCGCCGGCGGCAGCGCGGCCGCGGCATCGTCCCCCTCCCCCTCAGCGCCGTCGTCCTCGCGCCCCTCGGGCGCGATCCGCTCGGCCCCGATGCTGGTCACTTCTTGTCGTCGGACTCGGAGTCGCGCCCTGAGTTCAGCTCGCCTTTGAAGTTCCGGATGCCGGAGCCGATCCCCTTGGCCAGCTCGGGGATCTTCTTGGCGCCGAACAGGAGCATGAGCACGCCGAAGAGCAGCAGGGCTTCCCAGATGCCGAACGCGATCAGCGCGAGCGAAGCGGTCGTGTAGATCATCTCATCAGCACCTTGGCGATGGTTTGTTTCTGCATGTTGGACGTGCCTTCGTAGATCGTCCCGATCTTCGCGTCCCGGTACAGTTTCTCGACCGGATACTCGGTCGTGAAGCCGTATCCACCATGCAGATCTATACACGCGGACGCCACCCTTTGCGCCATTTCCGACGCGAAGAGCTTGGCCATGGCCGCGTTCACGACGAACGGTTCGCCCGCGACCTTGAGCCTGGCGGCGTTGTAGACCAGGAGCCGGGCCGCTTCGATCTCGGTGGCCATTTCGGCGATCTGGAACTGGACGCCCTGGAACGAGCTGATGGTGCGCCCGAACTGCTCACGCTGTTGGATGTAGCGCACGGTGTGGTCGAGCGCCCCTTGTGCGAGCCCGAGCATCTGGGCGCCGATGCCGATGCGCCCCTCGTTCAGGGTCTCGATGGCGACCTTGTAGCCTTGGCCCACCGCGCCGAGGACCCGGTCGGCACCGACCTGAACGCCGTCGAAGATCAGCTCGCAGGTGGAGGAGGCGCGGATGCCCAGCTTCTCCTCCTTCTTGCCCACGCTGAAGCCCGGAGTGCTTCGGTCGACCAGGAAGGCGGTGATCCCCTTGTAGCCCTCATCGGGATCGACGGTCGCGAACACGATGAAGAGCCCCGCTTCGGCCCCGTTGGTGATCCACATCTTTCGGCCATCGATCTTCCATCCGTCGCCGTCCCTCCGGGCGCGGCACTGGAGTGCGAACGCGTCGGAGCCGCTACCGACCTCGGAGAGCGCGTAGGCGCCGACCGTGTCCTTCGCCAGGCGGCCGAGCCAATACGAGCGCTGCTCGCGCGTGCCCCAACGCAGGAGGGCGTTGATGACGAGCGTGTTCTGGACGTCCACCAGCACGCCGACGGAGGGATCGACGCGAGACAGCTCCTCCACCACGAGTACGGAGGTGAAGAAGTCGGCGCCGGTGCCGCCTGACTCCTCGGGAATCTCGACGCCCATGAGCCCCAACTCGAACAGTCGTCGCACGATGCCGGGATCCATGGTCTGGGCCCGGTCCATCTCCATGACCTTGGGCGCGACCTCTGCCGCCGCGAACTCGCGCACGGTCTCCTGGAACAGACGCTCCTGCTCCGAGAGGACCGTCAGGGGCGGGGTCGAGTAGGTGAGCGTTTGCATCGGGTGAAAGTATCGCGGGTGGGGTGCGGCGGTACACTTCGGTGATGGGTTGACCTCGACGCGGCTCCCCATCATGCTGATTGCCCTCGGCCTCCCGCGGACGCCGACCAGCCCGTTTGGAGAGGTGCGATGGCCCAGATCCCGAAAGAGCTCTACTACACCGAAGAGCACGAGTACCTCAAGCCGACGGAAGACGAGGGCGTGTACATCGTCGGGATCACGGACTACGCACAGGGCGAGCTCGGCGATGTCGTCTTCGTGGAGCTTCCGGACATCGGCGTGAAGCTGGACAAGATGGAAGTGTTCGGCACGATCGAAGCCGTGAAGGCCGTGAGCGACCTGTACTGCCCGCTACGTGGCGAGGTCGTGGAGGTGAACGCCGACCTCGATGACGACCCCTCGCTGGTGAACTCCGATCCCTACGGCGCCGGTTGGATGATCCGCCTCAAGGTCACGGATCCCGCCGAGTTGAGGTCACTGCTCGGATCCGAGGGTTACGCGGAGCATATCGGCTGACCGAGCCCTCCTGTAGCGCGAGTCACGCAGTATCCAGATGACGCGCATCGACGCTCCCCCCGACTTCGCGGCGCGACACCTCGGCCCCGACGAGGTCGACGTCGCCGCGATGCTCGCGACGGTCGGGTACGAGTCGCTCGAAGGGTTGGTGGACGACCTGGTCCCCAAGGCGATCCGCATGAAGGGGGACCTC
>JBEBGN010000282.1:0-2516 GCA_040081395.1 Longimicrobiales bacterium | reverse complement strand
AGCGGAATGCGTCGGGGTACCGCCGCGCGCAGACGCGGTCCGATGTAGGTGAGCGCCCCCATGTTGCGCGGCTCCTCCTGCGCCCAGACGACTTCGCGCAGGTTGGGGTAAGTCGACACCAGCGCCACGATATCGTCCCCCGGGAACGGATAGAGCGCCTCCACGCGTGCCATCGCCGTGGTCGCCGACTCGGCGCGTCGCGCGTGGGCTTCCACGTCGTAGTAGAACTTTCCCGAGCACAGCACGAGGCGGGTGATGCGTGCGGGATCACCCGGCGTCGGATCCGGGAGCACGTTCTTGTACGTGCCGGAGGTGAGTTCCTCGACGGTCGACGTGGCGAGCGGGTGACGCAGTAGGCTCTTCGGGGTCATCACGACCAGTGGTCGCTCGGGCCGCCGCAAAGCCTGTCCGCGGAGCAGATGGAAGTACTGCGCCGGCGTGGTGGGATAGGCCACGCGCATGTTGTCCTCTGCGCAGAGCTGCAGGAAGCGCTCCAGCCGCGCGCTCGAGTGCTCGGGCCCCTGACCCTCGTAGCCATGCGGCAGCAACAGGATGAGCCGTGAGTACTGGGCCCACTTCATGCGGCCCGACGACAGGAACTGATCGATGATGGGTTGTGCCACGTTCGCGAAGTCGCCGAACTGCGCTTCCCAGATGACGACGTCCGTGTCCGCGCCGACCGAGTAGCCGTACTCGAAGCCCAGGACCGCGGTCTCCGACAGTGGGGAGTTGTACACCTCCAGCCTCGCTTCGGCGATGCGGGTGAGCGGCACGTGCTTCTTGCCGGTCACCGCGTCGTGCAAGACCAGGTGGCGGTGGCTGAACGTACCGCGCTGTGCGTCCTGCCCACTGATCCGGACCGGGATCCCCTCCGCCAGCAGGCTGCCGATGGAGAGCGTCTCGGCGTGTCCCCAATCGAGCGTGCGGTCGGGCGTGAGGGCACTCGCCCGCCGCGACAGCTGCCGCCAGAGCTTGGGGTGTGGCGTGAAGCCCTCGGGGATCTGCACGGTGGCGTGGTTGATCTTCTCCAGCGTATCGAGGTCCACGCCGGTGGTCTCGGGAACGATGGGTGCCTCGCGCTCGTCGTCGGGCACCGGGTCGCCGGTGGGCTCGTAGTCGCGCACATCGTCCTGCACGCGCTGCAGGGTCGACGCGACCAGGTCGCGCATCCCCTGGATCTCTTCCCGCGTCGCCACCGAGTCGGCTTCGAGTCGCTTGGCGTAGATCTCACCGACGGTCGGGTGTGAGGCGATTGCGTTGTACTTCACCGGCTGCGTGTACGCCGGTTCGTCTCCCTCGTTGTGACCGTGGCGCCGATATCCGACCAGGTCGATCACGAATTCGTCGCGGAAGCGCGCGCGGTAGGCCGTGGCCAGCCGCGCCGCGGCCAAGCACGCCTCGGGGTCGTCGGCATTCACGTGCACGATCGGGACGGCGTATCCCTTGGCGAGGTCGCTCGAGTAGTAGGTCGAGCGACCGTCGCGTGGGTCGGTCGTGAACCCCACCTGGTTGTTCGCGATGACATGGATGGTGCCGCCCACGTGATAGCCGGGGAGGCGGGCCATGTTGAGCGACTCGGCCACGATGCCCTCTCCCGCGAACGCTGCGTCGCCGTGGATGAGCACCGGCACCACGGCGTCGCAGTCCGGCTCGGAGCCATGGGCCACGCTGTCGAACTGTCGCGACCTCGCCCAGCCGGCCACGACGGGGTTCACGAACTCCAGGTGGCTCGGGTTCGGCGCCAGCGTGATGCGTACGGTACCCGCGCCGTCGATCTCGCGCGTGCCACGGGCGCCGTGGTGGTACTTCACGTCCCCCGTGCCGCCGACGTGCAGCTGGCCGCCTCGCAGTGACGGCCCCTCGAACTCCGCGAGCAGCTCCCCGTAGGACACGCCGACGGTGTGGGTGAGCACGTTCAGGCGTCCGCGGTGTGCCATGCCCAGCACCACCTCGCGAGCCCCGTTGCGCGTGACCTGCTCGATAATGAGGTCGAGCATCGGCACCAGCGTGTCGGTTCCCTCGAGCGAGAACCGTTTTTGGCCGAGATAGGCTCGGTGCAGGAACTGCTCGAGTCCTTCCGTTTCGCATAACCTGCGGAGGAGCTTCTTCTTCTCCTCGGGGGCGAGCTCTGGAAGGTGGGCGCCGGTCTCGACCTGGTCCCAGAGCCAATCGACCTTCACGTGGTCGTCCAGGTGCTCGAACTCGTAGCCGAGCGAGCCCGCGTAGACGCGCTCCAGGCCCGTGAGCGCGTCGGCGACCGACACACCCGGCTCCGCGTCGTCCATGACGAGCGAGGCGGGGAGGGACGCGAGCTCCTCCATCGAGGTGCCGAAGAAGGCGGGGGAGAGCTGCGGGTGTCCCGGCGGGTCGCCGCCGAGGGGATCCAGACGGGCGAGTTGGTGGCCGTGCTCCCGGAATGCCTGCACGAGCGCGGCCGCCCGCGAGACCACTGGGAGGACACGGCGGAGATGCTCGTGGCTTTCCGCGCCGCCGCTTGCGACCGTGGGCGCCTGGGG
>JBEBGN010000123.1:0-9728 GCA_040081395.1 Longimicrobiales bacterium | reverse complement strand
GAATGGGGTTCAGGGGGTCGCCGGTTCGAATCCGGCCGTCCCGATACGGCCTCACAACCACACAGGTTGTGAGGCCGAAGTGTTTCCGGCCGTAACGGGACGGCCGGATCGCGGCCTCGCGAAGCGAGGACGCGTCGCCCGACCAAGGGTCGGCGATCGAACCGCAGGTTCGAGCCGAGCGACCGAAGAGCCCATGGCAGGCTGCCGGTCTACTCGCGAGACCACGGGGCGAAGCCCCGTACATCCGGCCGTCACGATCAACGACTCTACGGTCTTCCGTAGGGCCGTTTGTCATTTCCGCGCGGGGTCGACCGGGTACCCTGGGGTCGCTCCCAGCGGAAACGAAACCCGTTCGAAGTTCGAACGACTTGGTCTCGCCGCGGGAGAGACCCCCCTGGCCAGGGCCCACCTAGATCGAGCGCTCATCGACGGGAACGCGAAGCGTCCGCCGGACCGTTCGACTTTCGAAAGACCTGCGTTGCTGGCCCGAGAAGGGGGTGGGGTCTCGGTCCCGCCGACCTTGCCAGCCCCCGCCCCCGCGACGTAGGGTCGCCGTCGCGCTCGGCATCTCGCCGTGGCGACCGCCGACGCATCCCGTCCCGAGGCACCGCGTGTTCCTCCTCCGTCTTCCGAAGGTCCTCGAGGGCGCGGGACCTCTCCGCCCAACGACGATCGACCCGGACGAGATGGTGATGGACGAGCCCACGTACCGGGACCTGGAGATTTTCGAGGGGGACAAGGGCCCGAGCCTCTTCGACCTCTGCAACTCGACCCGCACCACCGGGGGCGCGAAGGTGCTGTCGACACGCATGGGCACGCCCTGGAACAAGGCGGACAAGATCCGCGCCGTGCAGGAGTCACTCGCCTACGTCCGCGCGAACCGCCCGGCCTTCGAACGTTTGCCGACCGCGCTGGTCGCTCATGAATCGGAAACGTACCTGAACGGCGTCCTTCCGATCGCGTCGAGCGAGCGGCGATTCGACTTTCTCGTCGAAGCGCTAGGTATCCGCTTCGGCGACTTCCTTCCCTACGCCAAGATCGCCCGGGGCGTCCAACTCGCTTCCAAGTTCCTCCGGTCCCTTCGGGGCCTGGTCCGCGGGTTGGGCATTCCGGCGAAGCCGGCCCAAGGCGATATCGCGCCCCTCCTCACGGAGCTCGCCGCACTCGTGGAACGGCCCGCCTTCGCCATCGTTTCCGACGCGGAAGACTGGAGCGTCGGCTTCCTGACGGTGATGCGGGTCGACCGCGTGTTCCGTCTGAAGGAACGCGCCGCCATGGAGCGCATGCTCGAGCTCGCCAACCAGCTCGATGCGCTGGTCGCCATGTCAGACGCCAACGAGCGCTTCGGTTGGGTAACCCCCGAGCTGGAGTCAGGCCCTACCCACATCGCTGGGCAAGGGCTCTACCACCCCTTCATCGAGGGCCCGGTCGCCAACGCGGTCAACCTCGGCGACGGTCGCCATGTCCTGTTCCTGACCGGCCCGAACATGGCGGGCAAGACGACATACCTGCGCTCGTGCGGCATCGCGATCTACCTGGCGCACCTCGGCATGGGGGTACCGGCACGCTCCTTCCGGTTCTCCCCGTGCGAACGCCTCTTCAGCTCGATCACCGTGACCGACGACGTACGCGGGGGCGTGAGCTACTTCCGCGCGGAAGCCCTGCGCGTGAAGGTGATCGCGCAGGCGGTCACGGACGGACATCGCGTGGTCGCGCTCATGGACGAGCCCTTCAAGGGCACCAACGTGAAAGACGCGGTCGATGCCTCTCGCGCCGTTCTGCGCGGGCTGATCGGCCGACCGGGCAGCCTCTTCTTGGTCTCTTCACACCTGATCGAGCTCGGGGACGAGATGCTCGCCTCCGATCGCGTCGACTGCTGTCGGTTCGAGGCTGATGAGCAGGAGGGCCGGCTGCTATTCGACTACGTGCTTCGGGAGGGCGTCTCCTCTCAGCGGCTGGGTATGCGCGTGCTGATCGAGGAGGGGATCTTCACCTTGCTCGACAGCAACGGGCCGTAGAGCGGATAACCTCAGCGCCCGGCCGGGTCGGGCGAGAGCACCGGCTTCAGGTCGACGATGGGCGTGCCATCGATGGCCTCGAGCCCCTGCACCCGCACGCGCACCCCGTCCACCGCCGTTACCACCGTCTCGTGCAGCCCGATCGGGTTCGGTCGGTCGGGTGAACGGGTGGCGAAGACGCCCATCTCGCTGCGATCGGGACTCCATCGCGGCGTCACCCGAAGGGTCTCACGCGCGGCCCGGTGCAGCCACGTGACCACGACGACTCGGTCCCCCGCGCGTACGCCGTCGAGCGCGGGGAGCATCCCGGGTTCGAACACCAGCGTCGCCTCCGGGGCGCCTTCGTCGGGCTGACGCGGTGCGTTCTTGCGGTCGATCAGCGGTGACTCGACGTGGCCGACCGGACGAACCTCGAATGTGCTCACGATGCGCGACTCCTTGGTTGATGGGGCCGGATCAGCCGGCCGGACGGCGCACGAGGATCTCGGCCCCGTACGGCGCTCCCGGCGGATGCAGCGTGCCCGCGGTCACGAACTCACTCCGGATCCACGCTGCGAGCGAACGCGCGAACCCACTGCCGAACGGAGGCTGACCGTACTCGGACAGGTCACGGGGCACGATCAGCACCAACTCCGGGGGGGAAGCTCGGAAGCGCTCGGTCCAGACCTCGGAGCCGAACATGATCTCCTCGGGGGGCATGAACGTCACGAAGGGCGTCGGAGCGGGCGTGCGAGCCAAATAGTTGATGATGACCCCCTCGGGCACCACGGCGAGCGAGGCCGCCCCGGACGCGCGCACGTGCGCGACCGCCGCGTTCACGAGCGTGCCGCGCGCGTCGCTCCGGAACGCGTCGCGTCCCTCCGCCACCCACTCGGTCTTGCGGCCGAGCCAGACATTGGTGGCCTCGAGGTGCCGCGCCGCGAACACGGCGAGCAGCGCGAGCACGCACGCGCGGAAGACGTCGCCCCGTGCACCGCGGCCGTCGAGCCAACGCGGGAGCCAGCCCACGAGTGCGGTCACCGCGAGCAGCGCAGCCGGAAGCGCGAGCGCGAAGCCGTAGTGAGCGACCCGGACGTCGAGCAGCATCTTGAGGATGTTCGTGAACGCAAACGCCGAGAGCGCGAGCGCGAGTAGGTTCGCATGCGTGCGCGCCCCCCTCCACCGAACCACCGCAAGCACGACGAGTGCCACGAGTGAAACGAGCGCGAGAGGCCTCACGACCTCCGTCCAGTCGTATCGATCTCCGAGCTGGGCCATGACCAGGAGTGAGGCGGCGCCCGCAACGGGGGCGAGCACTCGGCTCCGCGTACCGCGGGCGAGCCAGGCGAGCCCGAGAGCCGCTGTGAGCGCGAGCAGCCAGATCGCACTCCAAGCGGCCACCTCCGCCGCGCGGATGCCCGGCACGTCGAGACCCATGCCTTCCCGATAGAAGGGCAGCGCAGCGACGTCACCGTCCAGCACCGAGGGCCACGCGCCCCACGTGCCGGCCGGGCCGACGAGCACCGCCGAGGCGGCGACCGGAACGAGCGCCGTGCTCAGGAAGATCCCGAGTGCGCGTACGTCGCGGCGCCAGAGAGTCGGACCGAGCAACACCGCGCTCGCGGCGAGAGCAGCCGCGAACGGCTCGGGCTTGGTGAGAAAGCTGAGCCCTACCGCTGCCCCGCCCACCGCGAGCGCACCCACCGCGCCCGTGCGCGCCCAGCGCTCCAGTGCGACCACCGAGGCGAGGGCGAGCATCGAACCGTGGGTCACCTCGTGCGAATAGGGCGTGATCCAGTTGTAGTTGCCGATGCCTACGTACTGGCCGCACGCGAAGACGAGCAGGAACAGCAGCCCCGCCACGGTCGCCGTGAGTCCGTCCGTCAGGCGCGCGACCAACGCGTAGACCATGCCCACCGCGGCGGCCAACACCAGCACGTTGCCCCACACCAGCACCGACAGCCCGGGTCCGAACAGCTGGAACAGCAGACCATTCCAGTGCGGTGACAGCGGGCCATTGAACCAGGCGATGTCGGTGTAGAGGGCATCGCCCTCGGAGAGTCGCCAGGCCACGTACAGCTCACGACCGAAGTCGATGAGCGGATCGGGCCACGCACGCCAGGTCCAGGCGATCATCCCCACCCCGGTCGCGATGAGCAAAGCGGGACCGATGTGGGCGAGTGCCCGGGGGGGTGGGTCGGCACCGTGCATCGTCCGGCAACGGACGCGCTCTCGACCGGGGCGCGCAAGCCCCCCCGCCAGCTTGTTCGAGACCAACGGGAAGCCCACTTTTCCCGCCCCGGTCCCCTCGGACCGCGTGGGAACCCGCACTTCGACAAGGCAGCGCATGAGCACGACGGCAACAAGCAGGCACGCGTGGCGATTCTACCGCGCAGGCGGAGTTGACCAGGTCCTGCTCGAGACGGCAGCCGACGTGCTCGCACTCGACCAGCTCGATCAAAAGCTCTGGGTCGCGTTGGCCTGCCCCGTGAAGGGCCTCGAGTTCGACGAGCGCACGCTCGCGCTGCTCGACACCGACAACGATGGGCGCGTCCGCGCGCCCGAGCTGCTGTCGACCGTCGCCTGGCTCAAGAGCGTGCTGCGCGACCCGCAGGGTCTCGTCTCGGGAATCGACGGCGTGCCCCTCTCCGTGATGAACCCGGCTACACCCGAGGGGGGGACGGTGCTCGCGGCAGCGAAGCACATGTTGGAGGGGCTGGGCAAGGCCGACGCCACCACGGTGACGATCGCGGATGCGATGCAGACCACCGAGCTGATGGCGAAAGCGCGCCTGAACGGGGACGGCGTCGTGCCGCCGGAGTCGATCGCCGATGCATCGCTCCAGGCAGCCGCGGCAGACGTCGTCAAGATCATGGGCGGAGAGCCGGACCGAAGCGGCAAGCCTGGCTTCAACGCCGCCAAGCTCGAGACGTTCTACAAGGCGCTCGCCGAGTTCGAGGCGTGGAGCGCAGATGGCGACGCCAAGACGACCGAGGTGCTCCCACTGGGCACCGGGACCGCCGCCGCACTCGCCGCGGTCGAGGCCATCGCGGCCAAGGTGGACGACTGGTTCCTGCGCGGGCGTCTGGCCACGTTCGATCCGCGAGCACGCAGCGCGGTGAATCGCTCGGAAGCAGCATACATCGAGGCAGCCGCGCGCGACCTGTCGGTGAGCGCCGCCGAGCTTCGCCAGCTCCCGCTCGCGCTGGCGGATACCGGAGCACCCCTGCCCCTGACGTCGGGCACCAACCCCGGCTGGCAGGCCGAGATGGACGCCCTGCGGACGGCCGCGGTCGAGCCCCTACTCGGAAAGGGCAAGACGACGTTGTCCGAGGACGAGTGGAAGAGCCTGCGCGCGCGGCTGGCAGCGCACCGCGCGTGGTTGGACCGTAAGGCCGGAACCGCCGCCGAGGGCCTCGGCCGGGATCGCGTGCGCGCTTTGCTGGCGCCGGGCGTGCGTAATGGCCTCGAGAAGGCCATCGCGGACGACCTGGAGGCCGCACCCCGTATCGACGCGATGATCCAGGTCGAGCGCCTCGCCCGCTGCTGGCGCGACCTCTTCCGCCTGCTCAACAACTTCGTCGCATTCAGCGACTTCTATGCGCGCCGCAAAGCCGTCTTCCAGGCGGGCACGTTGCATCTGGATGCGCGCACGACCGACCTGTGCGTGCAGGTGCTCGACGCGGGCAGGCACGGCCTGCTGGCCGGCAAGTCCGGCGCGTATCTCGCGTACGTGGACTGCACCCGGCCCGGCGGCGAAAAGATGACCGTCGCTTGCGCGATGACGGCCGGCGACAGCGACAATCTGTTCGTGGGCCGGAACGGCCTGTTCTACGATCGGAAGGGTCGCGACTGGGACGCCACGGTCACCAAGATCGTCGACAACCCCATCAGCGTGCGTCAGGCCTTCTGGTCGCCATACAAGAAGCTCGTGGCCTGGATCGAAGACATGGTGGCCAAGCGCGCCGCGGCCGCGGACGAGGCGTCGAGCGCGCGACTCCAGACCGCGACGGCCGAGACCGCAGCCACGGCAACGGCTGGGCCCCAGGCGGCGCCGCCGCCGAAGCCCAAGTTCGACGTAGGCGTGGTGGCGGCCCTCGGCGTGGCGGTCGGCGGCATCACCGCGGCACTCGGCGCGATGATGCAGGCGCTCTTCGGCCTCGGCTACCTGATGCCGCTCGGCCTGCTCGGCGTCATCCTGCTCATCAGCGGCCCGTCGATGCTGATCGCCTGGCTCAAGCTACGTCGGCGCAACCTCGGTCCGATCCTGGATGCGAACGGGTGGGCGGTGAACGCCCTCACCCGCATCAACATCCCGCTCGGACGCTCGCTCACCGGACTCGCCGAGCTGCCCAGGGGCGCTTCGCGCGAGATGGCCGACCCGTTCGCGCAGAAGAAGAGCGCGTGGCGCTGGCTGCTGCCGCTCCTGCTCTTGGTCGGGCTGGCGGCCTACATCGCCTGGCGGGCCGGCGTGCTCGGCGTCTGACCGGAACCCACAAGGATCACTATGGAATACGCGTCTCTGCTGTTGCTCCACATCGTGTTCGGCATCCTGTGGGCGGGGGGCGCCATCGCCGTCGGCCTGTTCGTGATTCCCTCGGTGTTCGAGGCGGGCCCGGCGGCAGGGCCTGTGATGGCGGGTATCCTGAAGCGCCGGTTCCCGATCCTGATGACGGTATCGGGCGCGGTTGTGGTGCTGACGGGCCTCCGCCTCTACTCGCTCCTGGTGAGCGGAGCGTGGATCGCGACACCGCAGGGGATCGTGCTCAGCTTGGGTGCGCTCGCCGGCCTCGGAGCGTTCGTGGTCGGTCTCTTCGTGCAGAAGCCCACCGCCGAGAAGCTCGGCGCGCTCGGCGCCCAGATCGCGGCGGCGGGTAAGCCACCCACACCCGAGCAAGTGGCGGAGATGCAGACGCTCCGCACGCGCCTCGCCAAGGTCGCCAAGGTGACGGCGTGGCACCTGATCGTGGCCTCCGTGCTCATGGCGAGCCACCGCTTGGCGGCGATGATGTGATCGAGGCCGTCCCGGCCGCGGTCGTCGGTCGCTCCGAGGCCCATCTCTGCTCCCCCTCCGAGGGGGACGAGCTCGGGGCATCCGTGCATGCCGACGCGGTATCCTCGTTCCGCGCGCTGCGCGACGCGGCCCGCGTGGACGGGTTCGACCTCCGCATCCTGTCGGGGTTCCGGAGCTTCGAGCGCCAGTTGTCGATCTGGAACCGGAAGTGCGACGGCTCCCTCCCGGTGCTCGACAGCGCCGCGCGCCCGCTCGACGTACCCGCACTCGCTCCCCGCGACCTCGTGCTCGCGATCCTGCGGTGGTCGGCGCTCCCGGGTGCCTCGCGCCACCACTGGGGCACCGACGCGGACGTCTATGACGCACGGGCCAAGCCGCCGGCGTACACCGTCGAGCTGGTCCCCGCGGAGGTCGACGCCGGAGGCATGTTCGCCCCGCTGCACGAGTGGCTCGACGAGCGCATTGCGGCGGGCACCGCGTTCGGCTTCTTTCGGCCGTATGACCTGGACCGCGGTGGTGTGGCGCCGGAGCGTTGGCATCTGAGCTACGCGCCCCTCGCGCTCGCGCACCAGCGCTTGCTCACCCCGGCGCTCCTGCGCGAGACGCTCTCGCACAGCGACGTGCGATTGCGCGACGTCGTACTCCGGGATTTCGACGAACTGTTCGACCGCTTCGTGACCAACACCGCTGTGGCACCCACGTGACCGACCCACTCCGTCCGCGATCCGAGTGGGGCACGATCCCTTGGGCGCCGACGACGTACGGCCGTTCCGTGCTCGGCGCGCCGCTCGAGGTGTGGAAGGCGCGCGCGAAGTGCCAGCTGCTGGTCTTCGCGGGGATCCACGGCGAGGAGCCCGAAACGACCTACGCCCTCTCGCGCGCGCTGCGGCAGCTCCGCGAGCCTCCCCAGCACTGTGCCGTCGTGCTGGCCGCGAACCCCGACGGGCTGGCTCGCGGCACGCGCGCGAACGCGCGCGGGGTCGACCTCAACCGCAACTTCCCCGCCGCCAACTGGTCCCCCGCGCCCGTCACCTGCCGCTCCACGCTCCAGGACCCGAGCGACGTCCTGCTCTCCCCCGGCGTGCACGCCGGCTCGGAGCCGGAGGTGCAGGCGCTGCTCGCCCTCATCGCGGAGATGGAGCCCGCCACGGTGGTCGCGCTGCATGCGCCCCTCGCCTGCATCGACGACCCTGGTGAGACCCGGCTCGGCCGTTGGCTCGCCAAACGCACCCGCATGCCGCTCGTCCACGACGTCGGGTATCCCACCCCCGGATCCTTCGGATCCTGGGGGAAGGACCGGAACTTGCCCATCGTGACCTACGAGTTCCCGCTCGCGGCCACGGAGGTGCTCATGCATACGCACGTGCCCGTGCTGGTCGAGCTGCTCCTGCAACCGGAGCGCTGAGCGAAGGCACACCATGGTCCTCAACTACATCTGGGTCGGGTTCTTCCTGATCGCGCTGGTGGTCGGGCTCGCGCGCCTGATCTTCCTCGGCGACGTCCAGGTCTTCACCGACATGGTGAACAGCACGTTCGAGATGGCGACCACGGGGTTCGAGATCTCGATCGGGCTCGCGGGCGTGCTCGCCCTTTGGCTCGGCCTCATGAAGGTCGGCGAGCACGGGGGCGCGATCGCGGTGCTGGCGAGGGTCGTGCGCCCGTTCTTCCGGCGGCTCTTTCCGGGCGTGCCCGCGGACCACCCGGCCCACGGCTCCATCATCATGAACTTCGCGGCCAACATGCTCGGCCTCGACAACGCCGCGACGCCGCTCGGCCTCAAGGCGATGCAGGAGCTCCAGGAGATCAACCCGGACAAAGAGACCGCGACCGACGCGCAGATCATGTTCCTGGTGCTGAACACGTCGGGGCTGACCATCATCCCGATCAGCATCATGACCTACCGGGCCCAGCTCGGCGCCGCCAACCCATCGGACATCTTCCTGCCGATCCTGGTGGCGTCGTACATGGGCTCGCTGATCGCGCTGCTCGCGGTGGCGTTCGTTCAGCGCATCAACCTGCTCGATCGCGTGGTGCTCGCGTACCTGGGGGGGCTCACCGCCCTGATCGCGGGCATGCTCTGGTACTTCAACGGCCTCCCCCCCGAGCGCCTGCAGACGATCTCGGGGGCGGTCGGCAACATCACGCTCTTCGGTGTGATCTGTACGTTCATCGTGATGGCGCTGCTGAAGCGCGTGAACGTGTACGAGTCGTTCATCGAAGGGGCCAAGGAGGGCTTCTCGGTCGCGATCCGGATCGTGCCGTACCTGGTAGCGGTCCTGGTGGCGATCGGCGTGTTCCGTGCGTCCGGGGCGCTCGACTATCTGGTCACGGGGATCGGCAACGGGTTCGCGGCGCTCGGGTTCCGCACCGACTTCGTGCCCGCGCTCCCCACGGCGCTCATGAAGCCGCTGTCGGGGAGCGGGGCGCGGGCGATGATGGTGGATGCCATGGAGACCTACGGCGCCGACTCGTTCACGGGACGCCTCGCCTCCGTGTTCCAGGGCGGCACCGACACCACGTTCTACATCCTGGCGCTCTACTTCGGCTCCGTCGGTGTGCGGCGTACCCGCCATGCGGTCGCGACCGGCCTCATCGCGGACGTGGCCGGCATGATCTCGGCGATCTTCGTCGCCTACATCTTCTTCGGCTGAGATGGCTAGCGAAGACAACGGGCTCGTTCTGGATGACATCGCGCCCGACATGGCGCGGCGCATCCA
>JBEBGN010000122.1:0-9755 GCA_040081395.1 Longimicrobiales bacterium | reverse complement strand
CAGGCGATGAACCTGGCGCGTACCCCGATCGCGGCTTCCCTGCGGCAAGTCCGGAGCGACCTCTCGGCCGCGACCGGCCCGCTGCTGGTCGTGCTGCTCTCGGACGGCGAGGAGACCTGCGATGACGACCCGCTCGCGGCGATCTCCGAGCTGCGCGCTGGGGGAGTCGACGTGCGCGTCAACGTCATCGGCTTCGCCATCGACGAGCACCAGCTCCGCGAGCAGTTCGAGAGCTGGGCGCGGGCCGGTGGCGGCCTCTACGCGGAAGCCCAGGACCGCGAGGAGCTCGAGCGCGCGATGGCGCTCACGGTCGAAGTCCCGTTCGAGGTACTGCGGGCAGACGACCTGGTCACGACGGGGGTAGTGAACGGCGCGGACCTGTCGCTCGCGCCTGGAGCGTATACGGTGCGCATTCTGCGTGGTGGCGCGCCGACCGATTTCCCGGTGGAGATCGTCGCGGGTGAGGAGCGGACGGTAGGGGTGCCCTGAGGGCGAGTCCTACTTGCCGAAGATGGTGATGACACCCGCAGCCGGAATCGTCGCGGACAGTGCGGTACCCGCGGCCAAGTTGACGTCGGGCGCACTGATCCCGTATCCGGCTGCGGTCGCGTAACTCACGCCGTAAACACCCGGCGGCAATCCGCCGATGGTGAACGTCTTCGAGGTCGTCGCCTTCACCACGAGGGTGTACTTCCCGTCGGGCGCCACGAACGCCAACGGATCCAGCGCGCCGTCACTGCTGGTGCTCCTGATTCTCGTGGCGCCGGACTTCAGGTACTTGAAGTACTGGCGCAGATACCCGGTGCGACTCGCTACCTGTATGGCGTTGGTCGTCGGGTTGATGATGAAGTAGACCGAGCCGTCATCGGAGTTGAGCGGGAAGGCGAGCGCGAACTGCTCCCACGAAGAGTTGTTCGCGAGCTTGAGGTCCTTGTGCAGATCGTCGTACCCGCTGGCGAGGTGCTCGAGCATGGCCGTGCGGACGTTGTATTGTGCGCCGCGTGCCCCGATCGCTAGCAGGTTGGCATCGGACACACCGGAGTACCGGTGGTAGCTGAGCTCGTCGAGATAGGTCAGCACACCGGGGACGGCGACGATCTGGTCGAAGAACGTGATCGCGTTCGCCATGTCCGTGGTCGAGGGAGCGACGAAGTCGGGGGTGAAGCCATTCGCCGCCAGACGGGCACCAGCGCCGACGAGGACCGTGCCGATCTCGGCCGCCTGCCACCCGGCCAAGTCAGGTTCGAGGATCACTTCGACGGAGTTGGGAACCCAGCCGAACGTCGTTTCCAGATGTCGGAATGTCGCGAGCACGAGCTCGGCGTACTCGGCGGGATTCTCGCGATGGAGCGTTCCGCTCGCGTTGAAGTCCACGATCGTGAGGTTGACCCAGAGGCTCTGGCCGACCGCTGCGAGTCGGGACCTGAGCGGATTGACGATGGTGTTGACGTTGTAGTCCAGCTCCGCGAACTGGAAGCCTGTTGGGTTGACGGAGTTGGCATCGGAGTTGTCGTTGATCGCTTCGTAACGATGCGGCCGATAGTCATTGAACGTGATCGTTCCGTTCTCCAACTGAGTCCAGTAGTCGACCGGGTTCTCGATTCCGGAGCGGATTTCCAGCCTCAGCCGGTTGATGCCGATGCTCACGGCTGAATCGAGGACGGCGCCTTGCCATACCGGCGCCGTGAACCCGGTCCCCCCGATCTGGGCTACGGCCTCCCATCCCCCGATGGTCTGATACGTGGTGGACGGATCGACGTTTACGGTTCCGGTAGCCGCCACGGACGTCACGAAGATGGTGGCCGAACCCGTGACGCCGTCGACCGCTGCCCTAACCTGCGTCGAGCCGACAGCCTGCGCCGACACGAGCCCCGTCGTGCTGACCGTCGCCACGGACGCATTGTCCGTCGACCACGTGACCGCTCGGCTCAGCACATCGCCATCCGTGTCGAGAACCGTGGCACCGAGCTGCACCGTCGCCCCGAGGACGATGCTGGCGGCCGCCGGAGCCACGAGGACCGAGTCGACTCCGCCCGTGGGGCCGGGATTCATCCCGCCCGACTTGCAGCTCGCGAGCAGGACGATGGCCAGGAACGACAGGACAGCGGCACGGTCGTGAACGGAATGCCTGTGGGACGACATCATAGATCGGATCTCCGGTCGGCGAATGTCCGACGTTGTCGTCGCGCCCTGCCCGCCGCAATCCTTAGGTTGAGACTCGACCGGCCGGGTGGGTCGACGCAACGCCTCTACTCGTCCCTGACCAACCGCCCGTAGAGGTCCGGCCGCCGGTCGCGAAAGAACCCGAACGCCGCGCGCCGCTTGGCGGCCTCGGCCAAGTCGACCTCGCGCACGATCACGCCTTCCTGTCCCGCCGGGAGCTCCTCGAGAATCTCCCCGAAGTGGTCGCTGATGAACGAGTGGCCATAGAAGGTCTGGTCCACCTCGGTGCCTACGCGATTGGCGGCGACCACGGGTACCAGGTTGGCCACGGCGTGTCCCAGCATGGCGCGCTGCCAGAGTCGGTGCGTGTCGAGCGTGGGCTCAGCGGGCTCCGAGCCGATCGCGGTCGGATAGAGGAGCATCTCGGCCCCCATGAGCACCATCGCGCGCGCGGCCTCGGGGAACCACTGGTCCCAGCAGATGCCGACGCCGATGCGCCCGAAGCGTGTCGACCACACGCGGAAGCCGGTGTTTCCAGGCCGGAAGTAGTACTTCTCCTCGTAGCCTGGGCCGTCCGGGATGTGGCTCTTTCGGTAGGTGCCGAGCACGGAGCCGTCCGCGTCCACCATCGCGACGCTGTTGTAGTAGTGCGGCCCGTCCTTCTCGAAGTACGACGCGGGGATCACGACGCCGTGACGTCGGGCGGCATCCTGCATGGCGCGGACCGCGGGGTGCTCCGTGGCCGGGAAGGCGCGCCGGAAGTGCCCTTCATCCTCGGTGCGGCAGAAGTAGTGCCCCTGGAAAAGCTCGGGAGGCAGGATGACCCGAGCCCCCCGCCGCGCGGCCTCGTCCACGAGCGCCGAGATGCGCGCGATGTCCTTGGCCATGTCGTCGGTGAAGCTCGACTGGATGGCGGCTACGGTGACTTTGCTCACTGCGTGCTCACTGCGTGCTCATGCGCGGTCGCTGGGGCGGGACGGTTGCTGCTGCGTGATGCAATGAAACGCTCCACCGCCCGTCAGCAAATGGGTGGCGGGAACGCCCACCACACGTCGTCCAGGGAAGAGGAACTCGAGGGCCTCGAGCGCGCCATCCTCGTAGGGGGTGCCGTAGACCGGCACGACCACGGTGGTGTTGCCGATGTAGAAGTTCATGTGACTCGCGGGCACGACCAGGCCGTCGTCGTTCGTGACGCGCCCGGGTGATGGCACGAGGGTCACATCGAGCTTGGCGGCCTTCAAGGACGTCAACGCCGCGGCATACACGCCAGCATTGGGATCGTCGGATCCGCTCGGCGACATCGTCACGACGCGACCCGGCGCGACGAAGCGGGCAAGGTTATCCACGTGCCCGTCCGTGTGGTCGTGGGCGAGCCCGCCGTCCAGCCACACTACCTCGGTCAGCCCGAGCGACTCCGCGAGGACGTGCTCGATATCGCGCTCGCTCACGCCCGCGTTTCGGTTCGGATTGAGCAGACACTCGCGGGTGGTGAGCACGGTGCCTGTGCCATCGCCGTCGATCGCGCCCCCCTCCAAGATCCAATCGGAGTCGATGCGGCGCGCTCCGGTCAGCGAGCATACACGCCGCCCCACGTCCTCGTCCCCCTCGAGCACGTACTTCCCTCCCCAGCCATTGAAGCGGAAGGTCCGACCGACGAGCGCCCCACCTTCGTCGAACCCGAAGATCGGCCCGGTGTCGCGCAGCCAGATGTCGCCGAACGGAGCGTCGACGACCTTCGCGCGCGTGCCGGCCAGCGCCCGCTCGGCATCCGCCCGCGCCTCGGGCGAGGCCGCAAGGAGGCAGAGCTGTTCGCCGCGCGGCGTCCCCAGCGCGTCCACATCGGCGAGCGCACGCAGGAAAGCCCCGATCTCCTTCCGCGCGCCCCCTAGGTCCGTGTCCCATAGTTCGGGATGACTCGGCCAGGCCGTCCAGACGGCGTCGTGCGGAGCCCACTCGGGGGGCGGTGGAGTGATGGGCGGCGTCATGGTCGCCGCGACGCTACCGGGAGGCCTTGGGTCGGGCAAGTCCGTCGGGCGCCCCCTCGACTCCTCACGCGTCAGCGCCGACGCCCCTCCGCGATGAGCCGCGCCGCCGCCGGGGCATCCCGCGAGATGTTGTAGAGCCCCCCGGTGCCGTCGTAGTGGTGCCCCACGAAATAGAGATCGGGCTGCTCGGAACTCACCACGCGGTCGCGCCGTCGCGCGAACCCCCGCTCGTCCCGCGTGACCAGCGCCTCGATAGGGCCGAGGGACGCGCGGAACCCCGTGGCGAGGATCACGTCGTCGAAGGGTTCCTCGACCCCGTCGGCAAAGCGGACCCCCATCGGCGTGAAACGCTCCAGCCCCCCTCGCAGTCGGATCCGCCCCGCCCGAATCGCGTCGACGAGCTTGAACCCAATGATCGGCACTTCGCCGAGCAGTGGCCCCTCGGCGCGCGGGAACGGTGGCGTGCCCCGTATCAAGCGGGTGGCGCGCGCGAACGCACCCACGATCGCGGGGCGCGCCGCCACCGGCAGCTGGAGTACGGCCCAGGCTACGTATTGGATCGGTACGCCGAGCACGGTGCGCGGGACGACGCTGGCCCCCGACCGGATGGCCACGGTCACATCGGCTCCCGCCTCGGCCAGCTCGGGTGCGATCTCACCCGCGGAGTTGCCCGCGCCCACTACGAGCACGCGTCGGCCCACGTACGGTCCCGGCCGCCGATACTCCACACTGTGGCGCACCGAGCCGGCGAATCCCGCGCGCCCCTCGAAGTCTGGCACGACCGGGCTCGACATGATCCCGGTAGCGACCACGAGGGCGCGCGCCACGAGCGCGCCTTGTGAGGTCTCGACGATCCACCGCTCGCCATCCCTCGTCACCCGGCCCGCCTCGCACCGGGTGCGGATAGGTAGCCTCAGGTCCGAGGCATAGTCGCGGAGATACGCGAGAAACTCGGCCGCCGGCACGAAAAGGGGGGCGCTCGGGGGGATCCGCCTGCCCGGGAGTCCCGAGAGGTGCCGCCCCGTGTGGAGGCGCAGCGAGTCGTAGGCGTTCGCCCAACTCTCCCCGACGGTCTCCCCGCGCTCGACGACCACGTGGTCCACACTGCGTACGGTCAGCTCCCGCGAGACCGCGAGCCCGGCCGGTCCGCCACCGATCACCACCGCGTCGTTCATGGCAGACAGCACTCCAGAAGAGATCCGGCGGTGCGGCGCGGAGCAACACGTTCCTTGCGTCAGCCGCGCACCACGCCGGAACTTGGCAACATGACGCAATCCGAGCACGTGGAGGCCGCGGAGAAGGCCGGTCTGCTGTACACGCCCGACTCGCTCCGTGGCATCCGGCGGGAACGGCTGGGCGCCGCATTCGTCTACATAGGGTCCAACGGGCAGCCGGTCACGAACGAGCAGAAACTCCGGCGCATCCGCTCGCTAGCGATCCCGCCAGCCTGGACCGATGTCTGGATCTGCCCGCACTCGAACGGCCACCTCCAGGTCACCGCCCGGGACGCGCGCGGCCGCAAGCAGTACCGCTATCACCTCAAGTACCGCGCGGTCCGCGACGAGACCAAGTTCAGTAGGATGATGGACTTCAGCCGCGTATTACCTGCGGCACGGCAAGCTATCGAGGCACACCTCGGGCTCCCCGGACTCCCCCGACAGAAGGTCCTGGCCACCGTTGTGTGGCTGCTCGAGCGTACCCTCATCCGTGTGGGCAACATCGAATACGCGAGGGAGAACGAGACCTTTGGCCTGACCACGCTCGAGGACCGGCACGTGATCGTGCGGGGCAAGACGGTCACCTTCTCTTTCACCGGCAAGAGCGGCATCGAGCACACGAAATCGATCGTCGACTCGCGCATCGCGCGCATCGTGCAACGGTGTCAGACCCTCCCCGGTGAACCGCTCTTCCAGTACGTGGATTCGGACGGGAACCGACAGGACGTCGACTCCGGGGCTGTGAACGAGTATCTGCGCGAGATTGCCGGTGCTGGCATCACGGCCAAGGACTTCCGCACCTGGGCTGGAACGATGCTCGCCGCGGCGGCGCTTCGGGAGATCGGCACGGCCCGCCTCCTCAAGCACAAGAAATCGAACATCGTGAAGGCGATCGATCGCGTCGCCGAGCACCTGGGCAACACACGCGCGGTGTGTCGACAGTACTACATCCACCCCGTGGTGCTCGAAGCCTACCTGCGCGGCAAGGTGATTCCGCCGACCGATCGCGCACCGAAGCGACGGACCTCCGCGCGCAAACTCCGCGCGGATGAGCTCGCCGTGCTGCGCTTCATCGCCGAACACGAGCGGTAGCCCCTCGGCCGGGCGGCCCAACCTTTCGGCGCCCACCGGCGATCGGCTTGTCGGCCGCGCCGCGTCCTCCCCATGTTGAAGTCATGGCCCTCAGGCTTCTTTCGGCCGCGCTGCTCCTCGCCGCCGGCGCCTCGTCTCTCTCGGCCCAAGGTGTCGAGGAGCGTCACCGGCGCGCCTGCAACGGCGGTGACGTCCAGAGCTGCACGCTCCTCGGCCTGATCTACGAGACAGGTGCCGGCGGGGACGACCCCGATGTCGAGCGGGCCATCGTGCTCTACCAGCGCGCATGCGACTTCGGCCTGGCCGCCGGATGCACGCGGCTCGCGCTCGCGCAACAGACACCGTCGGGCGAGACCCGTCGTGGCGAGCTCGATCGCGTCGGCTACATCGCCGATGCGAGCACCGGAGCGCCGATCCCCGAAGCCGTACTCGAGATCCCGAGGCTCCAACTCCGTCTCATGGCCGATGCCGCGGGACGCATCGCACTCGGTGAGCTGCCCCGGGGAACGCACGAAGTGGTCGCGGGCAAGTTCGGATATGAACGCGTAGAGGGTGAACTCCCGGTTCCGTGGGACTCCGACTTCCTGATGCTCCTCGAGCGCGTCGACCCGAGCGATGAGGAGGCCCTGGGCGGCATCTTCGGCCGCATCGTCGAGGATGGGTCCGCCAGGGAACTCGGCTACGTCGACGTCACGATCCACGCGCAGACCCCGATTCAGCTGGTCGCCGGACCGGACGGCCGATTCAACGTCGGGGGCCTGCCGCCCGGTCCGGTGGACGTGACCTTCTCGCTCATCGGCTATGCCACGCGCACGACGACGCTCGTGGTGGAGCCTGGCACCACGCTTGAGGTACGAGCGTCGCTCGCCACCGAAGCGATCGAGCTCGAGCCCATCGAGGTCGTCGTGGGGTCGGGGTATCTCCAGCGGCGCGGTTTCTATCAGCGGTCGCGAAACTCCATCGGCACGCAGTTCACCCGCCGCGACCTCGACGAGTTCGACCCCATAGTCGTATCGGACGTGCTGCTCCGCGTGCCGGGGGTGGCGGTCCTCCAGACGCGCCAGGGCACCGTGCCCATCACCACCCGTCCCGGAAGTGCGCTCGGTCAGGGGGACTGCCGGCTGCGCCCCTATCTCGACGGCATCGCGATGTACGAGTGGGATATCGATCAGCTCCGGCCGGACGACCTCGAGGCCATCGAGATCTACCACGGTCCGACCGCCCCCATCGAGTACCAGAGCCTCGTCGACCCGGATGGGCACTTCCCGTGCGGCGTGCTGCTGGTCTGGACCACACGAGGCCGACGTTGAGGTTGCATGCATTCGGCGTGCGGACGACGACCCTCGCGACGCTCGCCTGGGCCGCCGGCGCAGGCGCAACCGCCCAGACCGGAGCCGAGCTCTTCGCCGGAACGTGCGCCGAGTGCCATAGCGACGCCCAGAGCGGGAGGACCCCGAGCCGCGCCTCGCTCGGCGCCCTCACACCGCGCGCGGTCCTTGCCGCGCTCTCCCCCGCCGGCGTCATGCGTGCGGAAGGCGAGTCGCTCACGCCCGAGCAGCGCGTCGCACTCGCCGAGTTCGTCGCGCGGCGACCCTACGCGGCGTCCAGCCTTCCCGAAACGGCGTACTGCGCCATGCGTGGCTTTGCCCCGCTCGAGCTCGACGACCTCGCCTGGATGGGGTACGGCGCGAACCTGGAGGGGACCGGGTACCAATCCAGTGAACGCGCCCGACTCGGGACCGGCGACATTTCCCACCTCCAACTCCGCTGGGCGTTCGCCTTCCCCGACGGATCACAGGCGCGCACCAAACCCACGGTGGTCGGTGACGTCCTGCTCATCGGCGACGAGTTCGGGACCGTATACGCCATCGAGGCGACGTCCGGTTGCGTGCGATGGACGTTCGAGGCCGACGCAGCGATCCGCGGCGCTGTGCTCGTGGGCGAGAGTGAGGGGCGCCAGCTCGCGTACTTCGTGGACTCGCGCACCAGTGCGTACGCGCTGGACGTGACGAGCGGCGACGTCGTCTGGAAGGAGCGTATCGGCTGGCACCCCGAGAACAACAACACGGGAAGCCCCGCCCTCGCGGAGGGCAAGCTCATCGTGCCCATCTCGTCGATGGAGGTCGCACGCGCCGCGAGTCCGTCGTACGAGTGCTGCACGTCGTCCGGTGCCGTTGCCGCGCTCGACGCCGCCACTGGCAGTCTACTCTGGTACCACCTCGTCATTCCCGATGAACCCGCCGCGGTAGGCACGAGTTCGGCCGGCACGACGATCTTCGCGCCCTCCGGGGCCCCGGTCTGGTCGAGCCCGACTGTCGACACACGCCGCGGCCTCGTCTACGTCGGCACCGGCGAGCACTACACGAGGCCCACGACCCCGACGAGCGACGCGATCTTGGCGCTCGACCTCGAGACCGGGGACCTGGCCTGGTCCTTCCAGGGCACCGAGGGGGATGCCTACACGATCGCGTGCGGCGCGCGCGCAGGCCCGGGATGCCCCACTCCACCCGGCCCCGACCACGACTTCGGCATGGCGCCCATGCTCGTCACACGCCCCGACGGAAAGGACGTGCTCGTCGTCGGTCAGAAGTCGGGCGTGGTGTGGGCGCTCGACCCCGATGCCGACGGCGCGGTGCTCTGGTCGAGGAAGGTGGGCAAGGGCGGTGCGCTCGGCGGCATCCACTGGGGCATGGCCACGGACGGCCGACTCGCCTACGCGCCCATCGCCGACCGCGCTGTGGTCGTCGACGTCAGCCCCGAGATGCAGCCGTCCCCAGGCCTCTATGCGCTCGACCTCATGAGCGGCGACGTCGCCTGGAGCGTGCCCGCGCCGCGCGATACCTGTACCGGTCGGCGTGGCTGCTTCGCCGCGTTCTCAGCCGCCCCCACCGCCATGGCCGGAGTCGTCTTCGCGGGGGGCCTCGACGGCCGTCTGCGCGCCTACGCCGCGGGGGACGGACGCGTCCTCTGGGACGTCGATACCACCGCCGAAGTCACCACCGTGAACGGCGTCCCCGGTCTCGGGGGCGCGATCGACGGCCCCGGTCCCGTCATCGCCAACGGCCTCGTCCTCGTGAACAGCGGCTACGGCTCCTTCGGCCAAATGCCCGGCAACCTCCTGCTCGCGTACGGTTTGCCCCAATAGGATGAGGGTCGAGCGGTCGCCGTTCGTGTCCCCACGGAGGCGAGGGGGTCTCGCCCACGAGGAGACTCGGCGAGGGGACCCGGTCGGCCCCTCGCCGAGCGAGGCCACAAGCGGGTTGCATACCCCCCGGCCCACGGCCGAGCGGTCTCCGAG
>JBEBGN010000121.1:0-9772 GCA_040081395.1 Longimicrobiales bacterium | reverse complement strand
TCATCCGATCCTGAACCCGATGCGGAGCTGACGGCCGCGCGTCGAGGGGTAGAGCACCCTGCCGAAGTCGGGGTTCACGATCAGCGGGATGGTGACCGAGCCGGGGGAGGTCGCGAGGGTCCCGGTGGGATCGACGAGCAAGAGAGCATGATCAACCACCCCGTCCTTGCCCTCGACCAGGTTGAGGCCGTCGAGCACGAGGCTCGCGTTGCGGCCGCCGAGGCGCCCGAGGCTCACGGCCACGCGCACGTCAACAGCGTGTTCGGACGGGCCGCGGCACGAGTTGCGCGCAGCGAAGCCGCCCCCCTGATCGGAGAGGCAGGGCCAGGCCGCCAGGAGCGGATCCACCACCGCGGCGTCCACGAACGCGACGTCGTTGCCGAAGGCCCCGTCTCCGTTGGCATCGACACCCATGCGGTACCCGGGTGTGAACGGAAGCCCGGAGCGGAATCGGTACGACGCGGAGAACGTCGCGGGCCCGTAGGTCAGGGAAGTAGCGGCTGCCGCGCGGTGACGAACGTCGAAGTCGGAGGTGCCCTCCGACCATTCGCCCGCCGAGGAAGGCAACAGGGGGGGGAGCTGAGCCTCCGGCGATGCACGCGACGCGCCAATCCAGTTGTCCGTGGTCTCGGAGAGCGTGTAGGACGCGAACAGAGTCCAGGTCGCCCCCGCGTGATCGAGGCCGACCGTCACACCACGGTACTCCGACCAGCCGTCGGGGTCGAGCGCCCACACTTCCTGGAATGCGGAGAACCTGCGCGCGTCGGTGCCGGTGGCGGTGACGAGGCTGCCGTCCTGCTGGAGCGTGCCGAACACGTCGCGGCCGTCCGGGTCCAAGGCCTGCGCGGTGGGGGCGATGTTGAGGTTGCGCCTCCGCGTGAGGAAATCGGTGCGCCGGAACATCCCCTCGACGCGCACGCTCCAGCCCGGCGCGACCCTCTGCGAAGCGCCGACGCTCGTGTGCACCGAGCGGGGTGCGCGAGTGTCCGTCCCGAGCAGGGTCAACGTGGGCTGCGTGGTGGCGGTGCCGGGGATGGCGCCGCCGGGCCACGTGAGCCCCGTGCCGGCGTAGCGTGTGGAGGTGGCGCCGACGTCCTGAGAGAGCAACTGCCCGAGGGTGCGTGGGTCGAGGTCGCCGTGCTGGAGCGACATCACCGTGGTGAGGACGGTGGTGCCGTCTCGAGCCGGATCCCAGGTGAGTGAACCCACCAGGCCCGCTTGCTTGAGCGCCGCGGGGAAGGAGTCGTTTGGGATGCCGGATGCCTGGAACCACGCCTGATTCTGGTCGACCTCGGAGCGCGGGATCCTCTCCCAGTCGAAGCGGCCTCCCACGGATATCCGCACACCCGGCGTGGCCTCGAGGTCGTAGCGCGCGAACGCGCCGATCTCCTGCGTCTTGAAGGAGACCTCGGGAGTCGAGAGCGAACGGGCGAAGCCGCGATCTGCGACCAACGCCGGGCCATCGGAGAAGATGAGCTGCGAGGGCACTTGGCTCGCGAGCGAGTGCATGGTCGCCCGAAGCGTGACTCCAGCCTTGAGCTGGCCCACGGCAAGCACCCGATGCACCGACGGCATCAGGAAGAAGTCCGTGCGCGAAGAGGACCCCGCTCCGGCCGCCACCACGCCCAGGTCCGCACCACTGCCCGCGAGAGACACCGGCGGCATGCCCATGGCCGCGGGGTCGAATGTACGGGAGCTGCGTGAGACGCCTGCGCGCAGTTCGACGTCCGTGCCGGGCTGATACTCCGAAATGAGGCCGCCGGCCAACGAGAAATCGACGCTCTCTTCCGGCAGGGCCACATCACGCGCGAGGCCTACTGGACCCGGTCCGTCGAAGTCGCGCCGCGTGTACGCGATCGCACCCCGAACGAAGAAGCGGGTCGATTCGCCGGTCTGCACGTCCCCTCGGGCGAGTGCCGAGTAACGCGCCACGCGCTCGATGCTCGGTGAGGTCAGGCTGGTGACGAGGTCCGGGTCGAGACCGCTCAGACTCGACGCGAGCGTCGAATCGATACGCGCGGCGAGCGGTGCCTCCTCCTGGAACGCCTCGGTACCCAGGAAGAGGGAGGAACCCGGGCCGATCCCGATCGCAGTGCGGGCCCCGCCGCGGAACGAGGTGAGACCCGGCGCGTCGAAGTCGAGCACGCCCGAGGACCACAGGGGGCCGCCCGCCCACGCGCCGTCGAGCTCCAAGCCCCCGGGTTCTCCGCCCGTCCGAGTGGCGAGCGCGGCATACCCGCCGGCGCTGGCCCACTCCACGTCGGGCGCGCCGCCGTACGCAGTGGCCGCCGCGAGCACGGCGCGCGGAAACAATGCGTCGCCCAGGAGTTCCGAGAGCGCGAGTGGATGTGGCGCCCGGTAGGAGGGGATCCCGTCGGCGACGACCACCGTCATGGAACCAGGTAGCCCCAGCGCCCCCTGCGAGCGATCCGAGGTCGACTCGAGGCTCAATGCAGAGGCCAGGTCCTCGAAACGGTCCGGGATCGCTGCCAGGTCCGCTTGGCTGAAGTGTGCGCCCCCCGGCCGCCAACGCGCGGAGCCGCCGGCCGCCAGCTCCACCGTGTCGACCACGACGACGGGGGGCGCGGCCACGCTCAAGCGGACCGTGACCGAAGAGGATTCGCCCCCGGCGAGCGCGAGCCCGCGTCCCACCGTGGGACGATACCCGAGCGCTTCGACGCGGAGCTGATAGGTGCCCGGCGCGAGCAGGGCGAAGCGGAAGCGGCCCGACAGGTCCGTCGTGGCTTCCTGGGAGGTGCCGTTGCTACCCGTCGACAGGGTCACGAGCGCGCGGGGGACCGGCTGGCCGCCTACGGAGACGACCGTGCCCGCGACGGCGCCCCACACGACGCTCTGCGCGCGGACGGCCGGGGGGAGGAGGAGGCCCAGAGCCGCAATCACGGCCAGGGCTGTCGATCTATGACGCAATGCGACAGCCGATGTCGATGGTGGATGGACACCCAAAGATAGGCCCGGGGCGGGCGAAGTGCCTAGAGAAACGGCGGGTTCCGCGGCCTCGTATTCACTTCCTTATGAGAGGCTTGGCGAGAAATAAGGTTCGGGCGTTAAGCTTATGACCTGACGATGAACTCATAACGGTTCCTCGTCCCCATTCACGTCCGGAACTCCCCTGTGGCGGGCAAACGAAGCGAACGGGCAGGCGTCTTTCGAAGCCAGCTGGGGGGCTTCGATGCCTTCATCCCCAAGCCATTCCCGCCGCAGGACCTGCTCCTGAGCCCACTGGCCGAGGTCCTGGAGAGGGCCACGCTCGCCCTGGGGCGTCTCGTGGGTTCTGCCGAGATCCTGCCCGATCCAGACCTCTTCGTCTACATGTACGTGCGGCGCGAAGCCGTGCTCTCCAGCCAGATCGAGGGCACCGAGGCGTCGCTCGTCGACCTGCTCGAGTACGAGGCTCAACAAGAGAAGACCGAGCGCCGCGTGGACGTTCGTGAGATCACGAACTACATCGACGCGCTGCGGTTCGGCCTCGAGAGAGTCGAGACGTTGCCGCTCTCTCTCCGACTGATCGAGGAGATCCACGGCAGACTCATGCAAAGCGTCCGTGGTGGCGAGCCAGCGAAGACTCCCGGAGAGTTCAGGAGATCACAGAACTGGATCGGTGGTCCGAACCCTGCCGCAGCGCGGTTCGTGCCACCACCCGTGCCCGTGATGACGACTTCCCTGCATGAACTCGAAAACTTCCTCCACGCTGGGTCGCGCCTACCAATCCTGATTCGCGTCGGGCTCGCTCACGCTCACTTCGAGACAGTGCACCCGTTCCTCGACGGGAACGGAAGAATCGGGCGGCTTCTCGTGACTTTCATCTTGGCTCACGAGGGGGTTCTGAATGAGCCGATCCTCTACCTGTCCATCTTCTTCAAGCGCAACCGCCAAGAGTACTACGACCGCCTGCAGTCCATTCGCGACACTGGCGACTGGGAAGGCTGGCTCGATTTCTTCTTGAGAGGCGTTGCCGCGGTGGCCGAAGAGGCGACTGCAACTGCGCGGCAGATCGTCCATCTGCGGGAGGACAAGCGAGCGCAGATCAATCGCACGCTCGGGCGCAGAGCGGCCACTGGACTCGTTCTGCTCGACGAGCTCTTTCGAAATCCCATCGCCAACGTCCGACGCGTGGGGGATGTCACGGGCTTGTCGCAGCCAGCCGCGAACGCACTCACGAGGTCGTTGGCAGACATCGGGATTCTTCGTGAGACCACCGGACGAAGGGTGTATCGACTCTTCGCGTTCGACGACTACCTGAAGCTCTTCCAAGAGCGCGATCAACGCTCCTGACATCCATGCCACGCATCCTCGTAACCGACGCCGAACAGCGCGCGTGTCTGGCGGTCGTTCGCTCCCTGGGGGCGGCCGGCCACCACGTGGTGGTGTGCGGTTCTCGAGCGCGCCCACTGGCCGGCGCGTCGCGCTACTGCCGCGCCACGCATGTCGTGCCGAGCCCGAAGGCGGATGCGGCGGGGTACGCAGCAGCCGTGCTGAAGGTCGTCGACGCGGAGCGCATCGACGTCGTGATCCCGGTCACGGACCTGTCGGCTTCGCTCGTGCCGAGGCTCCGTGTCGATCGCCCCGGCGTCGTGGTGGCGTTCCCGGAATCCGATGCCTACGAGCGCATCTCCGACAAGCGGCACCTCATGGAGGTCGCGCGGGGACTGGGCGTGCCAGTGCCGAAGCAGCTCGTGCTCGAGGAGCGCGGCAGCTCCCTCACTGCCGACGCGCTGCGACGGGCGGGCATCGACTTCCCTCTCGTGCTCAAGCCGGCGCGCTCCGCCGTCGCCGGGCTTGAGGCCGTGCATTCTTTCGGTGTCCAGATGGTCGAGTCGGAGTCGGATCTACGATCGGCCCTCTCGACTCTCCATGCCGAAGCTTACCCGCTCCTGGTTCAGGAGCGCATTCAGGGTCCGGGGCTCGGGGCGTTCCTGCTCGCGCACCACGGTCGGGTCATCGCCTCGTTCGCCCACCGCCGCATCCGCGAGAAGCCTCCGACAGGAGGGGTGAGCGTGTACCGCGAGAGCGTGCCCCTCCGCGAGGACCTCAGGCGGTACTCGGAGCTCATCCTGGCGCACTTCAAATGGAGTGGCGTGGCGATGGTCGAGTTCAAGGAAGACTCCGCCACAGGCACCCCGTACCTCATGGAGGTGAACGGACGCTTCTGGGGTTCGCTCCAGCTCGCGATCGACGCGGGTGTGGACTTCCCGACACTGCTGCTTCGGACCGCGCTCGGCGAGGAGGTGGCGCCCGTGACCTCCTATCGTAGCGGGGTGCGGAGTCGCTGGTTGTGGGGCGACGTCGATCACCTCATCGGCATGATGAGGATGCCGCGCAGCGTACTCGCTACACATCCCGAGCTTCCGGGTCGCATGGGGGCACTCGCCCGGTTCGTTCTGCCCTGGCGCCCCGGGGACCGCTTCGAGGTCCTTCGCTTCAGGGACCCCGCGCCGTTCTTCAGGGAGTCCGTGCAGTGGATCGAAGCCGTGCTGGGACGCTAGTCAGCCCTTCAGCACCCGCACCACTTCGTCCATGCACCGTTCGATGCGCACGAACGTCGCGCGATACTCGTCCAGGGGCTTTCCCCAGGGATCCAGGATTGCGCGCTTCCCGGCCCATTCCGGGTCGAAGTCCCCGAGCCAGTACACGCGCGTCAGGTGAGTCCCCGGCGACTTCCGGAGATTCGCGACATTCATCCGATCGAACACGAAGATCGCTTCGGAGGTTTCGAGCATCTCGGCCGTAGTGAGCTTCGAGACGTGATCCGCATGGTCGATGCCCCGCGAGCGCGCGATCTCGAGTGCTTCGGACGGTGGATGTCGCCCGGGCCCGAGGTATCCGGAGGAGTCGCCTCGCACGCCGTTCGGGGAGCGAGCCGCGAGGACCCTCGCGGCGTAGGGGCTCCGGCAGATGTTGCCCAGGCAGACGAACAGGATGGTCGACGGATCCGCGGCGGCGAGGCGCGCACGCGCTGCCGCTCGCCGTCGCGCATGCAGGCGCTCGTCCAGGAGGTCACGCACGCCTACGAGTGCCCGGCGCGCAGCCCTGAGGACCGAGCGAACGGGGTTAGGTTTGGGGTCGGCGGCCATGGATCCAAAGGTATAGAGGTCGGCAGATGACGGCGCACCATTTCACGGTCGATGTGGAGGAGTACTTCCACCCGACAGCGATGGCGCGCCACTACCCCATGTCCGGATGGGACGGCCTGGTGCGCCGGTCGCCTGGTGTCGTCGCCAAGACGCTCGACCTGCTGGACCAGCACTCCGTGAAGGGCACGTTCTTCGTGGTCGGGTGGCTCGCCGAGCGCGAGCCGGCCATGGTCCGGTCCATCGCCCAGCGCGGTCACGAGGTGGCCTCGCACGGATACGAGCATGAGCTGGTCGGTCGCCTCGGTCCTGACGGCTTCCGGTCCTCGGTGCGGAGCAGCAAAGGCGCACTCGAACAGATCACGGGACGCGCCGTCCTGGGATACCGTGCGCCGAGCTTCTCCATCGTGCCCGGCCTCGAGTGGGCGTTCGATGTGCTGCTCGAGGAAGGATATCGATACGATGCCAGCCTCTTCCCCGTGACGCAGCACCCCACCTACGGATATCCTGCGGCGCCGGCGGATCCCCACTGGATCGACCGGCCGGCGGGCCGACTGCTCGAGATGCCGTCCACGACCGCGACCGTGTTCGGCTCCAAGCTTCCCGCTTCGGGCGGGGCGTACTTCCGCCTCCTACCGCCCGCGCTCGTATACCGCGGCCTGCGGCAGGCCTCGGCACGCGGCGTCCCCGGGATGTTCTACATCCACCCCTGGGAGCTCGACGACTGGGCGCCGGACGTGGACGCGCCCTGGCTCCAGCGCGTCCGGACGTTCGCGGGGCGTGCGCGTTGTTGGGGGCGTATGGAGCGCCTGCTGCGGACGTTCAGGTTCCAGCCGATCGAGCGCACCGTGGCAGCGATGGAGCGCGCTCCGACCTAGGGGTCGATGAGGGTCCGGCGGGCGGTTCTCGCCGCGGCCCATCCAAGCAGGAGCCCCGCGAGGGCCGCCGCGATCTCCCACGGCGGTGGCGCAACGAGCCGGGTCAGCAGGACGCTGGCCCCTACGAGCGCCACCACGACGCTGCCGTTGGCGAGCAGGCTGCGCGCCGAGGTCGCCGCAGTCCCCGCGGCGAATAGGAGCGTCATGAGCCAGAGCGCGTCGATCACGGTGCGGGTCCGCTCGGAAGGGCCCTCGAGGTAGAGGAGTAGGCTCCATGTCCGGCCGGGGGTGAAGCCCAGGCCGCAGGTCTCCGTCCCGGCCACCGAGAGACAGCGTTCGTGACCGAGTGAGCGTGCGCCGATCGTGAGCGTGTCCCCCACGTCGAAGCGCCCGAGCGCCCCCGGGAGGCGCAGGTCCGGATGATCCAGGAGAAGGGCCTTCGCCCGCGTGCGCTCGCGCAGCACGAGGTCCTCCCCGTGTGCGCCGAGTACGAGGATCTCCGCCTCATACAAGTCGTACACGCTCAGAATGGGAGAGACGGCGGGCGGGGGTGTTCCCTTCACGACGCGGGCTTCGATCACCCAGGGGCCAACCAGCCTGTCCCGCGCGTGCACCGCGTCGGCGAACCGCGTGTTCGGGATGGGCGTGCCGTCGAGGCTCGCCGAGAGCAAAGTGCCCTCGTACTCGGGCATGTGTCCCAGATCGGCCGTCCACTGACCGAAGTAGGGTGCATCGGTGGCCGAAGGCCCGATGAGCCAGCCCCCGAGGGCGACCGACCCTCCGACGAGCGTGGCCGCGGCGAGCCCCGCCCAGACGGATGGGTGTGCGAGATGCCGGGCGACGCCACGCACCCCCAGGGCTCCGACTGCCGCTCCAAGACCGTTCCAGAGCACGTCGCCGAACGTCGGATACCGCCCCGGCACGAACGTCTGGGCCAGCTCCACCGAGGCGGAGAGTAGGGTTCCGAGCAGCAGCGCTTCGACCACGCCACGTCGCCGGTGCGCGAGCGCGAGGCCGAGCGGCACGAAGAACGCGAGGTTGAGCAGCGCGTCCGCCGTGCCCCTGTCACCGCAGATGAGGCAGGTGCGGGACATCGGCTCGTCGGGGTCACCCGAGCTGGGCACGGGCACGAGCGTGAGGCCCACGAGGACGACCAGCCACGCTGCCAGGAGCAGACGAGCGGCCTGGCGCAGGCCTCGCAGCCGTACGCTCGCTCGGCTAGGTTGGGCCGCCGCGCCGCCGCTCCCCGCTGGGCCGCGGGCCTCGGACCGTTCCTCCATGCGGGCAAACGTAACCCCCAGGAAGGCCAGACGTTGCGAGCAGTTCCCTTCACGGGCACGGATGCGGAGTGGGACGCCCTGGTGGGGGGCTTCGGCAGCGGGACCTTCTGTCACCTCGCGGGATGGAGCCACGTCCTCGAGGGCGCGTTGGGCCATGAGGCGCTCCGCCTCGCGGCGGTCGACGATGGCGGCGAGGTCCGGGGTCTGCTCCCGCTCGCGCGCGTACGGAGCCGCCTGTTCGGCGACTATCTCCTGTCGATGCCGTTCCTCACTTATGGCGGACCGCTCGGCACCCCCGAGGCTCAGCAGTCGCTCGTCGAGGCTGCGATCGAAGAAGCGAAGCGCCGGGGTGTCGACTTGCTCGAACTGCGGAGCCGTGAACCCATCGCGGGCGGCCTGCCAGTGTCCGACCGCAAGCTCACCGTGCTGAAAGCGCTCCCTGGCACCTCGGAAGAGCTCTGGGAGAAGGGGATCAAGGCCAAGCTCCGCAGCCAGGTGCGTCGCCCCATGAAGGAGGGGATGACGACACGATTCGGGCTGGAGCACTTGGATGCGTTCTATCGCATCTTCGCCACGACCATGCGCGACCTCGGCACGCCGGTGTTGCCGAAACGCTTCTTCGATGCCGTGGTGGAGCGGTTCCCACAACAAGCGATCGTCGGACTCGTCGAGTACCAGGGGCGACCCGTCGCGGCCGGCGTCGGGTTCCTCTGGAACGGCGAGGTCGAGATCACGTGGGCCGGGGCGCTCCGCGAACATGCTGCGATGGCGCCCAACATGCTCCTCTATTGGGGGTTCATGGAGGAATCGGTGCGGCGCAAGGCAGCGATGTTCAACTTCGGACGCTGCTCTCCCGGATCGGGAACGCATCGGTTCAAGATGCAGTGGGGGGCCGAGGAGCTTCCGCTTCCCTGGGCGCAGTGGTCTCCCAGTGGGGTCGCGACCACGCCGAGCCCGGACAGCGCCAAGTTCCGGCTCGCCACCGCAGTGTGGAGTCGGTTGCCGGTCGGGGTCGCCAACACCCTAGGGCCGCCGCTCTCGCGCCTCCTGCCGTGATCCGCAGACAGCTCCCCGCGTACTCGCCGCTCACACCGGGGCGACTCGCGCTGGCGGCGTGGGATGCGATCCGCTCCCCCGAAGGCGCGCGCGAGGCATTCCGCGCCTACCTGCGGGAGAGGTTCAACGCACCCGAGGCCGTGCTCATGGCCAGCGGCACGCACGCGCTCCAGCTCGCCCTCGAGGTTGCGATGGCGAAGCGACGGGGCCTGGTCGCGCTGCCGGCGTACTCTTGCTACGACATCGTCACGGCCGCTGTGGGCGCGAAGGTCGAGGCGACGTTCTACGACATCGACCCCGTGTCGCTCTCGCCCGACATGCAGAGCCTCACGCAGGCGCTCGAAGCCGGCGCGACGACCGTGGTGGCGGGTAACCTCTACGGGTTCCCCCTCGACTGGGACGCGATCCGCGCGGCCTGCGATGCCCACGGGGCATTCCTCATCGAGGACGCGGCTCAGGGCCTCGGCAG
>JBEBGN010000281.1:0-2545 GCA_040081395.1 Longimicrobiales bacterium | reverse complement strand
GCCAGACCCACATCCACCCCGTACCCGCTTCCACCGGGCGCCTCGACTGCGGCAGCGGTCACGTCGGCGGTCTCGTTCAGAAGGTCGAGCACGGGTTCGAAGAACCTCATCTCCACCAGCTTGTTGCCCTTCACGTACCTCGCGCCCACACCGATCGCCATGCGGTCTCCGAGCGTCGCACCATAGGCAGCGGTGAACTCGGTGAACGAGGTGGTGCGGAAGCCCGTGTCGCCCACGCGGTAATTCTGCATCTCGGAAGCGTCGAAGCCGTCCACGATGAGGTCGGCGAGCTCCTTGCTCATGCGCGCCTCGTTGAGGACACGGCTCCGGACGCGCAGGCCCAGAGACCCAAACGCCAACCCGATGGTCGGGATCGCCGCACCGGTGCGCGGGAGGTCTTCCCCCTCCGCGCCCATGTCGGTGAGGTACCCTTCCGTGGACGTCGCGAGGGTGAGCCCCGCCGAGGGCAAATCCGCGACGACTTGAGACGCGCCACCATCGTCCTCGACCATCGAGCGGAAGTCATCGAGCGTGATGCCGCTGAACAGCGCTGCGGCACCGGCCTCACCGATCGAGACGTTCCACCCACCCTCGAGCGCGAGGTTGGCCGGATTCCACTCGATCGCGTCGACACCCGACGAGAAGACCATACCGGCACCACCCATGCCGACGGCGCGGGCACCAGGTGCGAACTGTGCGAAGGCGGCTTGTCCGGGCAGCATGAGTGCCAGCCCCAGAACCATGGCGGTACGCTTCATCGACGGAGCCTCACGTCCGCGACGATCAAACCGATTTCCGGATTTCCGCTCGAATCGGTGAACTGTAGTTCACCCTCGAGGCGGAGCGTGAGCTGCTCGCCCGTACCGATTCCGGTTACCGCGTAGCGGATCACTTCCGGACTGTCCTCCGAGGTCTGGGCCAGGGTCATGTTTCCACTGGCGAACGTGACCGTCGTCGGCGATGGCGACGTGCCCGCACCCGTGAAGAACAGCACTTCATCGGTCACTCGCCGGCCCACCACGACTCGGTTCAGTCGCGTCCTCAACTCCCCGGTCACCTCCATGGAGGCAATCGCCTGCGTGGGCACGTTGCCGACGAAATTGAAGAACTCGACGCTCCCGGTCACCGTCGTATTCATCAGGATGATGTCCTGACCCAGGTGATCGTAGACGACGGAGTCCGCCCACAGCTGGACGATGCCGGACGAGAAGCACTGTTGCCCGATGGTGGAGCAGGTGGCCTCGAACACCACGCCGTCCGGCTGAGTCGGCGCGAGGGCCGGACCCACGGGTGCCGGCGAGGTCGGCGAAATGGACCCGCCGCTCAGCGTGGGGATACCGCCGAAGCCTCCGACTGGAATCGCGTCGGCGGACACTACGGCCGCCACCGCGCCCAGCTCATCGATCTCGGCCGTCAGGAGCCCGCTCGTCAGGTCATAGGTCGCGGTCGGGATCTCGATCGCACCGCTCTGGGTGATCAGCGCCACCGAAAGCGACAGTTGCTGACCGATGCTCAAGAGAGCCGTGTCCACTGCGATCTGCACGACCGCGGGAGCAGCCAACTGTGTACCGATGGGACCCACGTCGAACATGAGCCCCGAGACCACCACGCCAGCCGTGGCCGGGAAAGCCGTCAGTCGTTCCGCGGCGGTCACGGTGACGTTCGTCGTGAGCGCCCCGGAAGGGATCTGCAAGGAAAAGTCGGGCGGAATGCTCAGGATACCGCCGAGAGTACCGATCGTCGTTTGCCCACCTTCGTCCAGCTCGAAGGGCAGCCGCTGATCCACCTGTTGGCAAGCGGAAAGCGAGCCGAGGATCAGGGCTAGGGCGCCCATGGGGCGTAGGTTTTGCATCTATCCAAAGTGCCGCCGCCCCCGAGGCACCCGCAATGCTTACTTAAGGGACCGGCCGGACCCTGAGGGTGGAGGCTCCCCGCACGTCGAGGGCTCCCTGGCTGGCTTCCTATCGAGGGCGCGCCGCCAGCTCCCGGTCCAACGCCTCTCGTACCTCGCGCCGCCGCTTTCCCTCGCTAAACCGACGCTCGTCCTCCGCGTCAGACACGTCCAACCGGGGCACCCCGCACGGCCGATGCTTCGAGTCGATGGCGACGAACGTGAGGAAGCAGTCGTTCGTGTGCCGCTTCCCGCCCGAAAGGAGATTCTCCGCCTCGACGCGCACGCCGATCTCCATGGAGGTGCGGCCCACGAAGTTCACCCGCGCGATACAGGTAACCAGCTCACCCGTATAGATCGGCTCACGGAAGTCGACCCGATCGATGGAGACCGTGACGGCGTTGCAGCCGGCGTGACGCATCGCGGCCACAGCAGCGGCACGGTCCACCATGGAGAGCAGCTCACCGCCGAAGACGTGCCCCAGGTTGTTCACCTGGTGCGGCATCATGAGCTCGGAGACGATCGACTCCGAGTCGGAGGGCTTCTTCGGGGACTTCTTCGACGTCGGATCGGCCATGGTCGGACCAGTACACCGACCCTCACCAGCGGTTGCAGCGGAGCCGCGTCGCGCGCAGACTCCCGCGTCGCTCCGGC
>JBEBGN010000280.1:0-2552 GCA_040081395.1 Longimicrobiales bacterium | reverse complement strand
GCGCAGTGGGTTGCCGCTCGGGCCTTCGATCCGACCTGAGGCCCCGTAGGTACCCCTAGCCCCTCGGCCACAGGTTGTTGGACCGGTCCATGTCCGGGGCGTATCCCGCCGGATCGATCTCCACGCGCGTCACCCGCTCGCGCCCGACATCGATCTCGAAGGTGGTGTTCCCCGCGAGCCAGTGCTCCACCGGGACCTCGCGCTCGAGGGTCTGCCCGCTGGCGGTGCGGATCCGCACCAGAGCCGGGAACGGGGCGAGGCCGCGGTCCTCGATGACGACCGTCGTCTCACCCCCGGTGTTCGTGGTCACGTCACCCACCGAGTGGTCGAGCGCCCAGGTCTGGTAGTAGAACGCGGTCCAGAACCAATCCAGGTCCCGCCCAGCGAACCGCTCGAAGGTGGCGAAGAAATCCCAGGGAGTGGGGTGCTTGTACGCCCACTCCGCGATGAATGTCCGGTACGCCTCGTCCCAGGTTTCGGGCCCGAGGAGCTGCCGGAGCGCCATCATGAGCGCAGCGGGCTTGTAGTACGAGGCGATACCGTACCCCGAGGGGGACTCGTACCAGTCGCCGTGGCGCATGAGGATCTCCTCCTGCCGAGCGGCCGCGAACCCGAGGTAGGTGCGCGCCTCCACACGGTGGTGGTCGACCCCCGGGAAGAGCTCCATCCGGCTCTGCCCTTCGATGAAGTTGGCCGAGCCCTCGTCGATCCACGCGTACCGCTTCTCGTTGGTCCCGACGATCATCGGGAGCCACATGTGCGCGATCTCGTGCGAGGTGGTGTTGAAGAGCGACTGCGCATCGCTATCGGTGAACGAGTCGATCAGCGTGAGCATGGGGAACTCCATCCCTCCGCCGATGATGTCCGCCCCTTCCACCAGGGTCATGTGGGGCCATGGGTAGGGCAGGCCCGTGTAGGTGGAGTGGAATTCGATCGACTGCTTGCCGTAGAGCCAGGCCTCCGACCAGAGCGGGGCCCGCTCGGGCCGCCAGAACGAATGGATCAACACGCGGTCCTCCGCCCCATCCACGGTCCGGGACATCACACGCGCGGACGTCGCGTCCCAGCGCTGCACGTTCGACGTCGTCCAGGTGAAGTCCCGTACCTGACTTGCCCGGTAGCGATAGGTGAGCCATCCCTCGGGAGCGTCCGCGGTCACCGCGAGCGCGTCGCGCTCACCCCGACCGGCAATCATCACCAAGGTGTCCGAGAGGGCCGCCGCCTGCAGCCGCTCCCGCGTGAGCGCAGAGTAGACCTCGTCCGGGTTCTCGAGCGAGCCGGTCGCGAGGACGGTCCAGTCCACCGGAACGGTGAGCGAGACGGTGTAGTCCGCGAAGCCGTCGTAGAACTCGCCGGTGCCCAAGAAGGGCTCGGCGTCCCACACGCGGAGGTCGTCGAGCACGGCCATCTTCGGGAACCAGTACGCGATGAAGTACAGCTCGTGGTTGGAGTGCCCCATGCGCTCGTTGATGCCCTTCTGCGGCACCGTCATCTCCCACTCGAGCTCGAGGCGGAGGGTGTCCCCCTGCTCGAGCCCCGTTGGAGGCCTCAGCTCCATCACGGTCCCGTTCACCTCGTAGCCCGGACCGTCGTCGATGGCTCCCTCCTCCAGCACCGCACCCCCCGCCGTGACGCGACGCAGCGTGATCCCACCGGTGACCTCACCCGGATCGTGACGGACCGCATCCTCACGGTGGAAGTTCTGGTGAAGGAGGAGAAACACGGTGCGGAGGTCGGCAGGGGCGTTGTTCGCGTAGACGATCCGGACCGTGCCCTCGAGTTTCGCAGTCGCGGGATCGAGGCGGGCCTCGATCTCGTAGGCCGTCCCCTGCTGCCAATACGAATGCCCGGGGGCACCGTTGGTGCTCCGCCAGCCACGGTCGATCGCGCGTTGGTACTCGGGGGGCGGGGCCACGGGGGCCGGAATGGCCCGCGGGACCGGCGTGTCCTGGGCGACGGACGGGCTCGCGCCCAGAGGGAGTGCGAGCAGGACGGCCGCCGCGGCGAGGATGCTGCGCCTCGCCCGGGGGGAGCAGGGTCGGGTCATGGGCTCCTCAGGGTTCCGGATGAGATGTCCGGCCCGATAGAGACACCGAGGAGGGCCCCCAGGTTCGCGGCCCCCGCGCAGCTCAGCTCCGGTCGGAGATCGGCACGAAGTCGCGAACGCCCTGGCCCGTGAAGACCTGGAGCGGCCGCGCGATCCTCTGCTCCTTGTCTCCGATCATCTCCTCCCAGTGGGCCAACCAACCGGCCGCTCGGGGAATCGCGAACAGGACGGGGAACATCTCCACCGGGAATCCCATCGACTGATAGATGATGCCCGAATAGAAGTCGACGTTCGGGTAGAGGTTGCGCTCCATGAAGTAGTCCTCGGAGAGCGCGATGCGTTCGAGCTCGAGCGCGATGTCGAGCAGCGGATTCCGGCCCGTGACCTCGAACACCTCATCCGCCGTGCGCTTGATGATGCTCGCGCGGGGATCGTACGACTTGTAGATGCGGTGGCCGAAGCCCATGAGGCGCTCTTCTTTGCGCTTCACGCCCTCGATGAACTT
>JBEBGN010000279.1:0-2565 GCA_040081395.1 Longimicrobiales bacterium | reverse complement strand
GGCTGATACATCGCCGGCTTCGGTTCCGCGCCGAGCTCGGCCGAGCGCGTGTTCCCCACCACGCCCACGACGGTGCGCCAATCTCCCGAAACGGGGATGAAATCGAGCACGGCACCGGTCCAGGCAACGCGCTGCCCAATCGGATCCCGACCGGGGAAGAATCTGTCGGCGAGCTCTTGATTGATGATCACGACGAGCGCCGCACCGGCTTCATCGGTGGACTCGAACTCCCTGCCGGCGAGCAACTCGATGCCAGCGGCACGGAAGAACTCGGGGGTAGCGGTGCGGTACGCCGCCGTGGGCGTAGGCTCGTCAGGGTTCGGAGCGACTCCCTCGGCTTTGATCTCGAGCTGGAACTCGTTGTCCCGCAGGGGCACTTCGGACCCGATGCCAGCGTCCGTCACGCCCGGCAGGCTCGCGATCTCTGAGCGCATCCGTTCGTAAGCGAGGCGCAGTTCGGGGCTGGGGCGGCCCGTACCGGCGAGGGGCACCTCGACCGTGAGCACGCCGTCGAGATCCGCGCCGACGTCCAGGTCGTAGAGATTGAGCAGCGTGCGCACCAGGAGCCCAGCGCCCGTCAGGAGTGTGACCGACAGGGCCACCTGCGCGACCACCAGGCCGCGCTGCATGCGGCGGTACTTCCGGTTTGCCGTCGTGCGCGTGCCGGCCGAGGCGAGTGACGCTTCCACACCGGACTTGCCCCCCGGGAGCGCCGGTGCCCACGCGAGCGCGAGCGCCACCACCGCGGCGATGGCAACGGTGAATCCGAGCACCGTGCCGTCGAGCGCGATCTCGGTCGCGCGCGGCGTGTACCGGGCAGCGAATGCGGTGAGCACGTTGGTGCCCGTGAGAGCCACGAAGAAGCCCAGCGCCGACCCCGCCACCGCGAGCAGTACGCTCTCCACCAGCAGGAGGCGCCTCAGCCGCGCGGTTCCCGCGCCCAGCGCCGCCCGTACGACCAGCTCCCTCTCGCGGCGGATCGACCGCGTGAGCACGAGGTTGGCGACGCTCGCCAGTGCGATCAGGAGCACGAACGCCGCCGTCGTCCACAGGAGGTAAATGGTCCCCGTGGCCCGTTCGGTGAGGATCTCCGACAGCGCGCTCGCCCTGACGCGGTAGCCGGCGGCGGCCTCGTAGGAGTCCGGGTTGTCGCTCATCATCCGACCCGCGATCCCATCGATCTCGACCTGTGCCTGCTCGACGGTGCTCCCCGGTCCGAGCCGACCGAACACCTCGGTCATGCGGTGCGTCCGCCCGTGCACCATGGTCGCGTCCAGGTGGTGTGGGCTCGTGACCATGTTCACGAAGATGTCGGTGCGCTCCGGATAGAACGGCGCCTGCTGCACGACACCCACGATCGTGGCCGCTGTCACACCCAAGTCGACCACCTCGTCCACCACGCCGGGATCGCCGCCGAAGGCGCGCATCCAGTAGTCATACGACAGCACGATCACGGGCGCGGCAGCGGCTCCGTCGTCACCCGCGTCGAAGACGCGCCCAAGCTCGGGCCTGAGGCCCATCACCTCGAAGAAGTTGCCCGACACCACACCCGCGAGCACCTGCGCCGGCTCGCCGCGAGCGGTCAGGTTGTAGCTCTGCGCGGAGAACTCGGCGAGCCCCGTGAACGCGCTCGCCGCCCGGTAGTCGACGATCTCAGGGACAGAGAAGAGCGCGTTGTCGACGCCGGCGAGTTCGGCCGACTGCCTCAGATAGACGAGGCGCTCGCCGTCGGCGTGCGGCAATGGCCGGAGGAGGACCCCGCGGACCACGCTGAACACGGCCGTGTTGGCGCCGATGCCGAGGGCCAGGGTGAGGACCGCGGCCACGGCGAAGAGCGGCGCCCGGAGTAGGCTCCGAACGGCGTAGCGGATATCCCCGAGAATCGTCTCCATACCCCCTCCCCTCCGCGTGGTCGTGAAGCCGGGTCACGATACCCAAACCCGACCGGGCGCGCACCCTCAGGGTCCTGCTTACTTTCCGGGCTCCACCACTCCAGAAATCCAGGGCCATGGCCAGCAAGCAATCCTTCGATATCTCGACCGGCGTCGACATCCAGGAGGTCGACAACGCGGTCAATCAGGCGATCAAGGAGTCCCAGACCCGGTACGACTTCAAGGGCACCAAGTGCACGCTCGAGCTCGACCGTGCGGCCTTCGCGATCAAGCTGGATGCCGACGACGACTTCCGGCTGAAGCAGCTCATGGGGATCCTGCGCGAGAAGCTCACCCGGCGGAACGTGCCGCTCAAGAACGTGGACGAGGGGGACGTGGAGATCGGTGGCCTGGGCCGCGCACGACAGACTGTGAAGCTCAAGAACGGGATCGACCAGGAGACCGCGAAGAAGATCGTGAAGGAAGTGAAGGAGGGGGGCTTCAAGAAGGTGCAGGTCGCCATCCAGGGCGAGGAGCTCCGCGTCACATCGGCGTCACGCGACGAGCTGCAGGAAGTCATCGCGTTCCTGAGGAAGCGCGACTACGGTGTCGAGCTGAAGTTCGGCAACTACCGATGACCGATCCGCTCGCGCTCTCGCTGTCCGGGCTCCAGGAGGCGTTGCGCGGGCGTCGT
>JBEBGN010000278.1:0-2592 GCA_040081395.1 Longimicrobiales bacterium | reverse complement strand
GCGACCTTCGCTTGGTGACCGGCGAGCGTGGTGAAGAAGTCGGTCTCCCGGCTGGTGGCCTTGAGGGTCTCGATGTTCGAAAGCCCGCTCATGAGCGCGCCGCCCATCTTCCCCGACTCCTGTAGCAGGCGGCGGTTGGCGTCGACCCGCCTCTCTCCAACCAATCGGAGGGTGAGTAGTCCGAGCGCGACGACGGAGACCCCGATGAGCGTCAGCGTCCAGTCGTACATCAGCATCAAGGCGCCGAAGAACACGATCATGGCCAGGTCGATCGCGTTGGTGGAGAACCTGCTCGACAGGATCTCCGCTACCCTGTCCGTCGAGGCCACACGCGAGCCGATCTCGCCCGCGTAGCGCTGGGAATAGAACTCGACCGGCAGACGCAGGACGTGCCACATGAAGCGGCTACCTTGCGTGACCGCGAGCTTTACCTCCAGACGGAGCAGATAGCGGCGGCGCAAATAGGTCAGCACGCCGCGGAGCACCGCGGTCAACGCCATGCCCACCAGCAGGGGACGCACCCAGCTGTCGAGCCCGGCCACCAGGATGCGGTCGACGAAGACCTGCGCGAAGGTCGGCACCAGGAGGCCGGGTACCACCAACGCGAGGCCTGCGATGACTGCGTACACGAGCGCGACCTCGGAGCCCCTCAGCCGGTCGCGGAGCGCCCCCAGGATGCCGGGCTCCGAGCCGGACGGCTCGAAGTCCTCCTCCGGCTCGAAGGTGAGGACCACGCCGGTGAACCCCTCGTCCAGCTCCTGCCAGGTGATGCGGCGGGGGCCCGTCCCAGGGTCGTTGAGGTAGACCCAGTCGGCCGAGAACCCTTCGAGTACCAGGAAATGGTTGAAGTTCCAGAAGAGGATCGCGGGGAGCGGCGTCTCGCGGAGCTCGTCGAGTTCCCGCTTGAAGCCTTTCGCCTCGAGCCCGTAGTGCCGCGCCGCGTGGATGATGTTTCTCGCGGTCACTCCGTCCCGCGATACACCGCACTGTACCCGCAGCTCCTCCAGGGCGACGTAGCGCCCATGGTACCCGAGGATGGAACCCAGGGCGGCCGCGCCGCACTCGACGGCCTCCATCTGGAGGAGCGTCCTGGTGCGGAGAGGCCTACGAGCGAGGAGCGTCCGGAGACGATCCCGAACGCTCATCCGACTCCCATCGCGGAGCGGAAGATCGGAATGACGAGGCTGATCGGCCTGCGTTGGTCGACGACCACGTCCGCCGACACGGTGGTGCCGCTCTCGACCGTCTGCGGTGGCCCCGCGGAGGAGGACCAACGGAATCCGCTCACGGTCTCGGGGGCGCCGATCAGGTCGATGCGGACCAGGAAGGGCGCACCGATGGCGGAGAGCTGCTCGACCAGGATCTCGTTGCCCAACGTGCGCTGCATGCCCTCGCGCGTGACGGGCTGCGGCGAGACGAACGTGACCTCGCCGACCATGAACCCGTACTCCTCACGCCGCACCGTCGCGGGGGAGATACGCGCCTCCATTCCCGGCTGGATGCTCTTCCCTTCGGTCGGCACGTAGATGACCGCCTGCAGCGGCGCGTCCGCCATCTCCACGCTGACCACTGCCTGACCGGCGCCGACGATCTGGCCCACGTCGGTGCGGATCTCGCGCACGTGCCCCGCATAGGGACTGAGCACCGTCGAGCTCTGCGCCAGCTCGAGGCGGAGCGCATCCAGCTCCGCCTCCTCTTCTCGGATGCGTGTATCCAGCGCGTCCATCGTCTGCGCCGAATCGTTCTGGAGCAGCAGGCGGGCGATCTCGTTCTCTTGGAGCTGGAGGTCCAGCCCGGTGCGTTCCCCGCGCGAGGCCTCGAGCTGCTGACGGGTGCTCTGCACGAGCTCGGGCGTGATCAGGCCCAGGGACTGGGCCTGCTGCTCGGCGACGAGCCGCTCCTCCAACCAGCGGACCCGATCCTCCACCACCAGGATGCCGCGCTCGAGATTCGAGCGCTCCCGGTCGAGTGCCTCGGTCTCGAGCTGAAGGTTGGCGGAGGTGAAGGTGGCGCCGCGGACCCGGCTGGCACGGAGCAGCCGCACGCGCTCCTGGGACCGCACCACCTGCTGCGCGAGGCGAGGCTGGCCCACCAGGGCGATCGTGTCCCCCACGACCACCTCGTCGCCGACGACCACACGGAGAGCCGACACGACCCCCGCACCGAGCGATTCGACTTCGCGGATTCCCTCGGAGCTCAGGAGTATGCCCGTGCCCCGGATCGTGGTCGGTATGCTCCCGACGACCGACCAGACCGCCGCGAAGAGGAGTACCAGGCAAAGGCCCGCCAGCGCGATCCAGCCCCGGGGATCCGTCACCTGCATCAGGCGGTCGAGCTGTTCGGGGCTCGACAGCCGATCCAGTGCGGCCTTACGGAAGATCGATTTGTCGGCCATTGGCTGCGACCCGCCCGGAGGGGCTGGGGGGGAAAGGGCGCGATGAGACTAGGGGACGGGCGGACGGCAATCAACGGCGGAGGTCCTGCCCTGCGCCCGCCGTCTGCGGGCTCGCGACCCCACATGTCCGGCCCCGCCATCTCGGGATCCCGTCTCCCGTGCGAGATTTCCGCCCTCATGCTGACTCCCCCCCCGAC
>JBEBGN010000277.1:0-2599 GCA_040081395.1 Longimicrobiales bacterium | reverse complement strand
CGACCGCTTACGCCGAGCTCACCGTGCGAACGGACGAGCTGACCGTCGTACGTGAAGATGTAGATCATGTGCAGCTGGTCATCGATGATCCACACGTGCTTCTCTTGATCGTACGGGCTCATCTTGATCATGTGCGGGCCGCGTCCGCAGGGCTGCAACGCGAAGAGCGAGTCGAGGTGCGGCCACGTGTCGATCGTGTAGCCTTCGTCATCGACAATGAAGATGCTGTGCTCCCAGCGGCGATTATAGCCGCGGAGGTTCTGCGTGACGCCGCACGTGGCGGTCAGGCCGTCCGTGGTCGCGGGAGCATTGCCCAACTCGGGGTGCTCGCCCCAAGAGTCCCATGGCTCCATCCCTTCCTGGAGGGGCAGCTCGCCGCGCATTGCGATCCACACGCGCTCGGGCGTCTCAGCGTACACGCCACCGAACGAGCCCCACGTCCAACCGTCGTGGGAGTGATCGGTGTCCGGGAGCGGCTTGGGCCAGTCGGGCACCACCTGGTACGGCCCGGTCGGCCAGTCTTGGTAGCTCCACCGCTCGCCGGTGGCGCCGGGACCCGAGGCTGCCTCGTCTGCGGCCGGCGGGCATGCAGTCATGCCCAGCGCCGCCACGAAGAGCGCCGCGGTCCTCACGGAGCGGGATGCTCCAGTCATGAGTTACCTCCACAGCTTTGAACGGGTGACCCGCCCCCAAGAACGGGTTGGACGGCAGAGTAGAGGGGCGGATGGAAGCCAGCAAGGAGGGGCCGCCCCGCCTATCTTCTTCCTTGCAGCACCTTTACAGACTCTGCGAACATCGGAGCCATGCCCTCGATCCTTGCCCGGACCGTGCGGGAGCCGCTGGTGCACTTCAGCCTGATCGCCGGAGCGCTGTTCGTGGCCGCCGCGGTGCTTCGCGGCGACGCCGACCGCATCGAGGTGAGCCGAGCCGAGCTCGACTACCGCATCCTCCAGGTCGAGGCGAACGAGGGGACGCCGCTGACCGACGAGGAGCGCGTCCTGGTCGAGGAGGCATACATCGACGAGCGCGTGCTCATCCGGGAGGCTCGCGCGATGGGGCTCGAGGCCGACGAGCGCATCGACGACATCCTCATTCAGAAGATGCTGCACATCCTGAGTGGGGACGTGATCCAGCCCACGGACGAGGAGCTGGCGGCGTTCTACGAACAGAACCAGGACCGCTACGCTACCGATGCGTCTGTCACGGTGGACGAAGTCGTCGTGGCTCCGAACGCGACCCTCCCGCGAGTCCTCCTCGAGGGTGGCTCGCCGGACGGACTTGCGGCGGGAGCCGTGGTCGGCAGCCGTGTGATGGAACGGCTGACGCCGGACGACTTGGCGCAGATCTTCGGCGACGAGGGGGCCGCGCTCGTCACGAGCGCCGAGACCGGGGCCTGGCGGGAGGTTCAACAGAGTTCCCGGGGAGTCCACTGGGTGCGGATCCGCGAGCGCTTCGGCTCGGTGGTCCCGCCGCTCGCGGTCGTGCGCGATGCCGTGCGGCTCGACTGGATCGCCGAGCGCGAGCAGGCACTCCTGCTCGATCGCGTGGCCGAGCTCCGCGCGAACTATTCCGTGGTGGTCGAGGGGCGGTAGCCGGTGAGGCGCACTTGGCTCTGGTTCGCGGCGATGGTCGCCGCGCTGGCCCTACCCGTCCGCGTGGCCGAGGCGCACGACGTGGACGTGACCTCCGTGGCGCGGGTCTTCCTCGACGAGATCGGCGAGCGTCGCTACGTGCTATCGGTCGTCGATACTCAGGTGCCACCGATCACCGATCCGGGCTCGGTGCTTCCTGCCGACTGTGCGGCGGTCGAGGACGCGACGGTGCGCATCGTGTCGGGGTTCGTGTTCGAGTGCGCCTCGCCGCTCGACGCCGACGACACGCTGCTGCTTCCGTGGGCGCTCGCGGGGGTCGTCGTGGTCGCTCGTTGGCGGGATGGCTCCGGCGCATCCGTTTACTTCCGTGGGAGCCAAGGACGCGTGGCGGTTCCGCTCGGCGACCTTCGCGCCGCACCGGGCTCGGGGACGCGCATCGCCGGCACGTATATGCGGCTCGGCGCGGAGCATATCCTGCTCGGCATCGATCACCTGCTCTTCGTGCTCGGCCTGCTGCTACTCGTTCGCGGCGTCACGCCCCTGGTGATGACGATCACCGCGTTCACCCTGGCGCACAGCCTCACGCTCGGGGCTTCGGTGTTCGGGCTGATCCCGTTGGATCGCGCGCCGATCGAGGCCGCGATCGCACTTTCGATCGTCATGCTGGCGCGTGAGATCGTGGTCGCGGACCGGGGGGTCGTGCACCTGACCCACCGCATGCCCTGGCTGGTGGCGTTCGTGTTCGGCCTGCTGCATGGCCTCGGGTTCGCGGGGGCGCTGGGCGACATCGGGCTCCCCGAGCGCGCGATTCCGCTCGCGCTGCTCTTCTTCAACCTGGGGGTCGAGGCGGGTCAGCTCGCGTTCGTGCTCCTGTTGGTCGCCCTATACCGGCTAGCAGGGGGCGCATTCGGGCCGAAGCTCCTGCGGGCGAGGCCGGCGATGGGTTACGCGCTCGGCGCCCTGGCGACCCTCTGGTTCTTCCAGCGCCTCCCCCCCGTGTGGGGCGG
>JBEBGN010000276.1:0-2602 GCA_040081395.1 Longimicrobiales bacterium | reverse complement strand
TCGGGCATGTCGCTCGTCGTGCTCCTCGACGGGCTCCCCGTCGTGCTCCATGACGTGGGAACCGTCGCCTCGGCTGCGCAGCCCTTCGGCGTGGCGGTGAACGGTTCCGTGCGCTACCTGACCTTCGTGGCCCTGGAGGGTCTGGGGCTCGACCCGGACTGGGACCACGGCGGCTTCGCGCAGGTGTTGCTCAGCTACTGAGCCACCAGTCGGGGGCCGCTACCAGCCGGCGGACCCTCGGACTACCTTACCCGGCTCGCGCCCGTAGCTCAGCTGGATAGAGCGCATGCCTCCGGAGCATGAGGTCACAGGTTCGACTCCTGTCGGGCGCATGAGGCCCTGGGTCCCTTCGAGGATCCAGGGCCTTTCGTCGTTCTGGGGGGTTGGGCCACATCCGGAGGGGTGACGGCTTCTCGGAGGCGATTGTGAGATTCGTCGAATCGCGAACGACCCCGAGCGGGCAGGCCCTCCTCCTCCCCGCCGCCAGCCTTGCGAACCGGCCACCCCGCGTCCATTCTTCGCGCCGCTCCCCCTTTGGGCTACACGACGGTAGGGGCGAGCCCAGCGCGCCCCGGCGCGAAGCAGAGACTCCACACCCAGGGAGCACCCTTGAACGCGATCGCCCTCGTAGCGATTGGAGCCGGCACCTTCACGCTAGGCTACCTCTTCTATTCGCGATTCCTCGCCGAGAAGATCTTCAAGCTCGATCCGGACTTCGTGACGCCGGCGAACGCGCTGGAAGACGGCGTCGACTTCGTCCCGACCCGGAAGGTCATTCTCTGGGGGCACCACTTCGCGGCCGTCGCGGGCGCCTCGCCGATCGTCGGTCCGGCCCTCGCGGTCGCGTGGGGATGGCTTCCCGCGTTCATCTGGATCCTGGTCGGCACGGTCTTCTTCGCCGGCGTGCATGACTTCGGCGCGATCTGGGCCAGCGTGCGGAACAAGGGCCAATCGATCGGGACGCTCACCGAGTCCATCGTGGGCAAGCGGGCGCGGAGCATCTTCCTCATCGTGATCTTCCTGCTCCTGCTGATGGTGAACTCGGTCTTCGGCATCATCATCGCGCGTGAGCACATCGCCGTCCCGAGCAGCGTCATCCCGACCTGGATCGTGATCATCATCGCCATGGTCATGGGCGTCGCGGTCTACAAGAAGGGGATGTCCCTCCTTTGGCTGACCGTCATCGGCGTGACCGTCCTGTACGGGGCGATCGGTGTCGGACAGGTCATGCCGATCGAGCTGCCCCAGACGTTCATGGGCCTGGGCACCACCTCCCAGTGGGTGATCCTCCTCTTCGTCTACGCGGGCATCGCATCCGTCCTGCCCGTGTGGTTGCTCCTTCAGCCGCGAGACTACCTCAACGGCGTCCAGCTCTTCATGGGTCTCGCGCTCCTCTACGGCGCGGTGCTCGTCGCCGCTCCCGAGGTCGTGGCGCCCGCCTGGAATACCAATCCGCCGGCCGACGCACCGCCGCTCTTCCCGCTGCTGTTCGTCACGGTCGCGTGCGGCGCCATCTCCGGCTTCCATGGCCTCGTCGCTTCGGGTACGACGTCCAAGCAGCTGAACAAGGAGCCCGACGCTCGTCCGGTCGGCTACCTGGGCTCGGTCGGTGAGGGCACGCTCGCGCTCGCGGCCGTGATCGCGTGCACCGCGGGTATGGGGACGCTGGGCGAGTGGGAGACCTACTACACCAGCTTCGCCGATGCGAACGGCCTCCGCGCTTGGTCCTTGGGCGGTGCCAACATCATGAACGCGGGCTTCGGACTGCCGCTGGGCGTCGGCGAGACGCTGCTCGCGACGATGGCGATTCTGTTCGCCGCGACGACCATGGACGCCGGCGTACGCCTCCAGCGCTACATCGTCCAGGAGTGGGGACAGATCTACAACATCAAGGTGCTCCAGGGCCGCAACGTCTCCACCCTGATCTCGGTGGGCACCTGCCTCCTGCTCGCGTTCGGTGCGGGCGCGGGGGGCGGCGGCGCGCTGATCATCTGGCCGCTCTTCGGCACCAGCAACCAGCTCCTAGCGGCGTTGACCCTGATGGTCATGGCCGTGTACTTGATCAAGCTCAAGCGGCCGATCCTGCCGGTGATGATCCCGCTCGTCTTCCTGCTCATCGTGACCATCCCTGCGCTGCTCTGGCAGCTCGGCAACTTCTGGCGGGCGGAGAACTACCTGCTCGTGATCATGGACCTGGTCATCCTCGGCGCCAGCGTCATGGTCCTGCTCGAGTCGATCGCGGCGTTCGGACGGGCAAAGAAGGAAGTGGCCGCCGCGGGCTAGCCGGATATGCTGTCCGAGCTCGGCGAGTTGTTGAAGGAGTTCTACAACGCCCCCTACCGGGGCGCTGTGGCGCGTGCGAAGCGGCAGGAGGACGACCTCTTCATGCTGCTGGTCTTCTCGGAGATGGTGGGCGTGCCAAACCCGGCGGCGTATTTCACGCTCGAGTTGCAGCCGCTGCTCTATCAGGACTTCCACGAGTGGCACAAGCGCATGGGCATGCCGCACTCCCCGACCGAGTGGTTCAGCTGCTGCTGAACGCACCGGCCTCGGAGTAGACGTGCCGCTCGAGATCGCTGGCCGCCGTATTGTGTTCGTGGGT
>JBEBGN010000275.1:0-2602 GCA_040081395.1 Longimicrobiales bacterium | reverse complement strand
GTCGCCTCCGCACCGATCAGGAATCTGGTGAGGACCGCGCACTCGCGGTCCAGGATTCCCGGATCCTCCCTCAACGGCGGACTGCCTCCAGCTCGCGCACCTGCGGCGGAGAGTCGGACCTCGCGCCGAGGCGCTCCTCGATGACGTACATCGGCCTCGGCTTGATCTCGTTGAAGATGCGGCCGATGTACTCGCCGAGAATGCCGAGACAGATCAGCTGCACTCCGCCCAGGAACATCATCGCCACCATGATGGTCGCGAAGCCCTGGACCGTGTAACCCATGAATTTGGCCGCTACCACGTAGACGGCGTAGAGGAAAGCGAAGATCGATGCGGCGTACCCCAACCAGGTCGAGAGCTTCAGGGGAACCGTCGAAAACGATGTCACGCCGTCCAACGCGAACTTGAGCATCTTGCGGAAGGGGTACTTCGTCTCGCCCGCGAAGCGCTTGTCCCGCTCGTAGAGGACGCCCGCCTGGGGGAAGCCGATCCAACTGACCAGCCCCCGCACGAATCGGTCCTTCTCGCGCAGGCGCATCAACTCGGCGCTGGCGCGTCGGCTCATGAGTCGGAAGTCCCCGACGTCCACCGGGATGTCGATCTTCACCAACTTCTTCAGGAGCCTGTAGTACACCGACGCCGTCCAGAGCTTGAGGAAGCTCTCGCCCTTCCGCGACTGGCGTACGCCGTAGACGACATCGAACCCCTCGCGCCACTTGGCCACCATGTCGGCGATGACCTCCGGCGGATCCTGGAGATCGGCATCGATCACGACCACCGCGTCACCGCGCGCGTGGTCGATTCCGGCCGAGATGGCGATCTGGTGACCGAAGTTCCTCGAGAACTTGATCACGGATACTTTCTCGTCGGACGCCGCCAACTCCCTGAGGATGTCGTGCGATGCGTCGTGGCTGCCGTCGTTGACGAAGATCAGCTCGTAGTCGCACGACGGGAGCCCCGAAAGCGCCTGCGTGGATCGCTCGTAGAACTGGCGCAGCCCGTCGGCTTCGTTGAAGATCGGAACGACGACCGAGATCAATTCGAGTTTGGCCAAGACCCCTCGCAGATCTTACGGTTTCTCGACGACGAGCAGCATCTGCGCCGCCAGGGGACGAACAGGCGAGCGAAGATACATCCTCACCAGAAGATTGAGACCGGGAACGGGGACCGGAAGCTTGGACTTCATGTTCACGGGCAGCAGGCGGGGCACCACCGCAACCGCCCTGAATCCCGCAACTTCGAGAAAGTCTCGCAGGCTCTCGTGCGTGAAGACCTGGAGGTGCGTGTAGTCGTCGAAGTAGGTTCCGACGCAATAGCGGAAGTTGGGCTGGAGTGCCAAGAGACGACCGCCAGGGCGTAGCACCCGATGCAACTCGGCCGCCACGGTCGCGAGATCTTCCCTGGAGAGGTGCTCGAACAGGTTGCTCGCGAAGGTTACGTCGATGCTCTCGTCGGCGAACGGCAAGGACGTGCAGGATTGCACGTGCACGTTTACGCCCTTGGCCGCGAACTCCGGCAGCCGCGTGAATAGATCGACCGCGTGCTTCTCGCGTGCCTGCACGTTGTTGATGAAATCGCAGTACCCCGCGCCCAGGTCCAGTACGACCCCGTTGGTGGGCACATAGCGCGGCTGGAGGTAACGCACGACCTCACGCCACACGCCGTTGCGCCGGTCGTCGAACGGAAAACGAACGCGATGGTACGCCTCTTCGTATTCGCTCGGCCCGGCTGCTGCTGGCTGTTGGTCGGCCTTCACGCTGATCTAGCTCCCCTCGGTGGGCGGATCGACGCCGAGTCGCCGGAGAAGCGCGTCGGTGTCGATCCCCATGGCGTCGAGTACATCCAATACTGCGATGATGTGTGGCCCTCCCTCCAGGGTTTCCGTTCGGAAGAGGATTCCCCTTGGGACCGCCATGAGCCGGCTCCCCGCGGGAGTCGGCGGCCGCAGGGCGAGGTGCGCCCGCCACACGGAGTCGCTCAGGACGTACAGCTCCGCTCCCATCGAGTCGTCCCTGCCCACCAACCTGGCTCCCGGTGGCGGAAGGTCATCGGCTGCCTGTAGAACGTAGTTCGGCTGCACGGCCGATGGGCGGGAGCGGTGCGCATACACGTTCCAGATGAGCGTGGAGCCCCCGAAACTCTCCTCCGGGACTTCCGGCTCCCACGTGACCGGGAAGAGTCCGTAGGCGAGCTCGGCGCGTCGCAAGCTCTCGGGCGTCGACTGCGCGTACCCGGGCAGCCTGTCCTCGAAAGCCGCGCCCACGATGCGGCCCGAAATGTCGACCGCGAGCCGCGGAGGTGATTGTAGCGCGAGGGCGAGGATCCCCGACGCCAGCACCGCCACGGGGCCCCACCGTCGCGCCGCCGGACTGGACCATTCGATGGTGCGCCACATGACGACGATCGGAATCGTCATGGCGGGGAAGAACTGGTGAAGCGAGACGTATGCCTGGAAGTAGAAGAACAGGAAGTATGCGCCTGCCGTGAGCGTGAGCGCCTTGCTCACCTCATCCTGGCGGCGCCAGGCCAACGAGTAGAGCGCCGGTAGGATGCCGCAGGGAACGATCACGTACGCGAGGCGGCGTAGGTCCGTGAACTGGAG
>JBEBGN010000274.1:0-2608 GCA_040081395.1 Longimicrobiales bacterium | reverse complement strand
GGAGGGAAGGGACGTGCCCGCATGAGCGTGGACGGGGCGGCCCTCGTGCAACGAAATTGCGGCGATAAGGTACCAAGGGTGGAGGGGCCCGGGGCGCCCCATGACCACCGGTACGAGCACCCACACCGGGAGCGCTATTGAAGCTCAGCTACGGTCTGCTGTTCCTTTTTTCCATCGTTTCGGCCGAAGGTGTGGCTGCGCAGGTGCCGGGTACCCAGCCGAGGGCGGGCGGGGGGCCCGGGTTCGACCTGGAGCAGAACTACCCCAACCCCTTCAATCCCGAAACGACGATCCCGTTCACGCTCGATGGCGATCTCTTCGCGAGCGGGAGCCCGGTGGTCGTGTCCCTGCGCATCTTCAACCTCCTGTCACAGCCCGTCGCATTTCCGGTGGCGCTGTCCCATCCGGCGGGGCCTGGCGTGGAGGTGCGCAATCTCGAGTACGCCCAGCCCGGTCGACACGAAGCGTTCTGGGACGGGACCGATCAGTCCGGCCGACAGGTCGCTTCCGGCATCTACTTCATGCAGCTGACCGTCAACGGACAGAGCCTTTCGCGCCGGATGTACGTCCTGAAGTAGGACGCGCGTCCTGAGGCCCCGTCAGGGAGCCTTGCTGTTGAGCATGTCGAGGAAGTCCGACGCGCTCCGCAACTTCAGCAGGTCCTTCGGTACCTCCGGATCCTTGCAGAACTGCGCGATCTTCCCGAGCACCGGCAGGTACTGGTTCGATACCTCGAGGGGGGGCGCCACGATCAGGAAGAAGTGGTGGACCGGCGCGTTGTCGATCGCGTTGAACTCCATGCCTGCCGGCATACGCCCGTAGGCGAGCCTGAGTCGGTTCACCACGAGGGAGCGGCAGTGCGGGATCGCGATGCCGTGGCCTATCCCTGTGGACCCCAAGTTCTCGCGTCGCATCAGGGTCTTGAAGAGCGTCGCCTCGGACTTCTTGTCGAGGCCGAGCAGGGAAACCAGTTCCTCCAGAACCGCGTCCTTGGTCTTGGCTTGGAGGTCGAGCTTCACGGCATCCTCGGTGAAGAGCTCTCTGAGGCGCATGGTGGGCCGGCTTCCGCTCCCTCTGGGTTTGTCGTTCTGCGGTTCGGGGACCCGACAATACCGCGTCCCGAGTCGCGCGTCGATCCCCGGACGGGGACCGATCCTGCTTCACGCCCCGGAGGCCGCCGACTAGCTTGGGTCCATGACCCCCGAGTTCCTCACTTGGCTCGCCAACGGCTCCACGCCGCTCTATCTCGCGCCGCAGGCCGGCGTGAGCGAATCACCGTTCCGTCGGCTCTGCCGCCGGTTCGGAGCGGACGTGGTGGTCAGCGAGTTCGTGAGTGCCGCCGGGATCGTCCGCGACTCCCCGAGGTCGCATGGCTACCTCCGCTTCGACGACGCGGAGCGGCCGATCGGCATCCAGATCTTCGGGGCCGACCCGGTCGTGATGGCCGACGCCGCTGCGTTGGTGGCCGAGGTGTACGCTCCCGACTACATCGACATCAACTTCGGATGTCCGGTGAAGAAGGTCGTGAAGCGAAACGGAGGCTCGGGATGTCTCCGCGACCTCGATCTCGTGGAGGGGATCATCCGCGCGGTCGACGCGGCCACGCCCCTCCCGACCACCGTGAAGATCCGCAGTGGCTTCGACGAGTCGACGCGCGACCCGGTCGGCATCGCACTCCGCTGCCAGGACGCGGGCGCGCGTGTGCTCTGCCTGCACCCCAGGACCCGCGCCGACATGTACGGCGGGCACGCGCGCTGGTCCGAGATCCGGGCGGTGGTGGAAGCGCTGGAGATCCCGGTCATCGGGAATGGTGACATCGTGACTGGTGAGGACGCGCGGCGTATGCGCGACGAGACCGGCTGCGCCGCCGTGATGATCGCAAGGGGATCTCATGGCGACCCGTGGATCTTCCGGAGCGCGCGGGCGGCGCTGGACGGGCTGCCCGAGCCCCCCGAGCCGGGCGTTGAGGAGCGCTTCGCCGTGTGCCTCGAGCACGCCCGCAACAGCATCGCATTCGAGAACGACCCTCGCCGGGCGGTCATCGACTTCCGCAAACACCTCGGGTGGTACACGAAGGGGCTGCCCGACGGGCGGCGCCTCCGCACCGAACTGTTCCAGGTCACGTCTCTCGACCAGGTCGAGGAGATGTTGGCGCGCTATCGTGCCGAGGTCCCGGCTCCGGCCCTGATCTGAGCCCCGGGGGTGGACCTCGACCCACCCGACTGTGTACCATGGATCATGTACATCGGGGGCGTCCCGGTTTCGACGTGTCTGGTGAACGTGGAGTAGCGTGCCGAGGACCCGATCCTCGTAAATCCTTGGGAAAATTGATAGCTGCCAACAACAACATGGCGCTGGCCGCGTAAGCTTCGCTTACTGGCCCGTCTCCTGGTTCGCCCGCCCGAGGCGTTCCTTGAGATGTCGACAAGTCGGGCTGGTCCCCGGGCTGTGCCGCCGAGTTCGGGGACGAGACTCCAGGTGGCTGGTCGTGGGATCGGTCGGTCGCTGACCGCCCGCGGCGAGACCAACAGCGATCTACGCACGTAGGGACTCTGCGGGACCCTTTCGCGGACGCGGGTTCGATTCCCGCCGCCTCCATGGTTGGCCC
>JBEBGN010000120.1:0-10009 GCA_040081395.1 Longimicrobiales bacterium | reverse complement strand
TATCATGCGGGTCGGTGCATTGATGCCCAGGATCGTCAGCCCGTTGCGCAGTACCACCTGCACGGCGCGAGCGAGTGCCAAGCGTGCGGCGCGAAGGCGAGGGTCGTCGACGAGCACCGCCAGTTCAGGGTTCCGGGTCGGATTCCCCGAGTGGTACCACGAGTTCGCGGCCGCGGCCGTCTGCTCGAGGTAGTCGCAGAGCACGTGGGGTGAAGCCTGAGCCGCGGCACGCTCGACGACCGCGGGGAACTCGCCGAGACGCTTGACCAACTCGCGCTCGAGATCCTGCGCCAAGAGGTCCAGGTCGGCCCCCGGACGCACACTCTCGGGGGTCACCGCGGCCTTGGCGAAGATCGAGCACATACGCGCGTGCGCGTATTGTACCTTGTAGACCGGGTTCTTCTCGGACTGGTCGAGGGCCACGTCGAGGTCGAAGAGCAGTTGCGCGTCCGGCTTCCGCATTTGGAAGAAGTAGCGGGCCACGTCGACGCCGACCTCCTCGTAGAGCTCGCGCAGCGTCACGCCCGAGCCGGCTCGCTTGGAGAACTTCACCTCCTGGCCGTCACGCTCGACACGCACCATCTGGTGCAGCACGTATTCCGGATACCCCTCGGGGAGGCCCAGCGCGCGAACACCGCTCAGCACGCGCGCCATCGTGCCGTGATGATCGGAACCCTGGATGTTGATCACGCGGTGGTAGCCGCGGTCCCATTTGTTCTTGTGGTAGGCGACGTCGGGCAGGAAGTAGGTCGGCTGCCCATTCCCACGGATCATGACGCGGTCCTTCTGGTCCCCGAACGTCGTGGTGCGCAGCCAGGTCGCGCCCTCGTGCTCGTAGACCAGCCCCGTCGCACGGAGTGCCGCCACCGTGCCATCGACCAGGCCGTCGGAGTAGAGCGAGGACTCGAGAAAGTACTCGTCGAAGTGGACGCGGAAGTCGCTCAGGTCGCGATCCTGCTCCTCACGGAGCAACTGCACGGCGAAGCGACGGATCTCGTCGAGCGCCTCCGTCGAGTCGTCGTTCAAGTACTTGTCGCCGATCTTCTTGATGAGATCGTCCGCCACCTCGGCGACATAGGCGCCCCGGTATCCATCCTCGGGGAGCATCTCCTCACGGCCGAGGCGCTGGCGGTAGCGCGCGCGCACGGAGAGCGCGAGCAGCTCCATCTGGCGGCCGCTGTCGTTGTAGTAGTACTCGCGGTGCACGGCCCACCCCGTCCACTCGAGCAGGGACGCGACCGCGTCGCCGAGGGCCGCCTGGCGACCATGCCCGAGATGGAGCGGTCCCGTCGGATTCGCGGAAACGAACTCGACCATGACCGTGCCCCCGCCGCCGACGTCGCTCTTCCCGAAGTCGCCGTCCCGGGCCAGGATCTCGTCGAGCACCGAGGCCACCGCTTCATGGCTGAGACGGAAGTTGAGGAACCCGGGACCGGCGACCTCGACAGCGTCCACGCCCGCAGCCTTCAGGTCGAGTCGACGCGAGATCTCCAGGGCGACCTCCCGCGGCGGGCGGCCGAGTTGCTTGGCGACCGCCAACGCGAGGTTGGTCGACAGGTCGCCGTGTTGGGGGTCGCGAGGCCTCTCGAGGCGGATCTCGATGGACGAGCCTCCCAACTCCACGAGGACTCTCCCGAGCGCGGCGCGAATGGTGTCTTGTGGCACGTCAGGCCTCCGACGATCCCTTGGTGGCCTTGGACTTCGCGCTCCCCTTCTCCGTCGAGCCCTCCGCCTTCGCTTTGGCCGGTTTCTCTGGCTTGTCCGACTTCCCGGACTTCTCCGACGCGCTCCCCGACTCGGCCGACGCCTTCTTCTTGTAGTCGTCGGAACGGTAGTCGGTGATGTAGAAGCCCTCGCCCTTGAACAGGAACCCGGCCCCACCCGAGATCACGCGGCGGGCGCGCCCCTTGCACTTCGGGCACGCGGCCACGGGCTTGTCGGTCATCCGCTGGAAGACCTCGAAGCGGTGACCCTTGGGGCACTCGTAGTCGTACGTCGGCATGACAGGCGTGGGGGCGGGATACGACAGCGCGAAAGCCCCCGAAACTAGCGAGATGCCATGCGGCCGCCTACCCGTCGAAGGTGCCCCACTCCGCCCGGAGTGCATCGCTGATGTCACCGAGCGTGGCCCCCGCCTTCACCCCCGCGATCATGGGGGGAAGCAGGTTCTCTCCGCTCCGGGCGGCCTCCCGCACGCGATCGAGCGCCCCACGGACCGACTGTCCGTCGTGGCGGACGCGGTACGTGGCGAGGCGGGCCACCTGCCCCTGCTCGAGCCCGCGGTAGTCGGGGCGCTCGATCCTGGGCGTTCCCTCGGCATCCACGTGCTCGTTCACGCCCACCACCGTCCGCTCACCGGACTCGATCGCTTGCTGGAATCGGTACGCCGCGCGCTCGATCTCTCCCTGCATGAACTCGATCGACCGGGCGGCACCTCCGCGCCGGTCGATCTCCTCCACGTACTCGCGAGCGCGCCGCTCGACTTCGGCCGTGAGGGCTTCTACATAGAAGGAACCGGCGAGCGGATCCACCGTGTGCGTCACCCCGGATTCGCCCGCCAGAATCTGCTGCGTGCGTAGCGCCAGCTTCGCCGCCGCTTCCGAGGGAAGCGATAGGGCTTCGTCGTAGCCATTCGTGTGCAGGGACTGCGTACCTCCGAGAACGGCGGCCAGCGCCTGCACGGTGATGCGGACCACGTTGTTGAGCGGCTGCTGTGCCGTGAGTGTCGAGCCCCCCGTCTGGGTGTGGAAGCGAAGCCTACACGCCGCATCCGACGCGCCGTAGCGCTCGCGAAGGAGCTTCGCCCACAGGCGACGCGCCGCCCTGAACTTCGCGGCTTCCTCGAACAGGTCGTTGTGCGCGGCGAAGAAGAACGACAGTCGGGGCGCGAACGTCTCGAGGTCGTGCCCGGCGCGGCGAGCGCGCTCCACGTACTCCAGCCCGTTCGCGAGGGTGAACCCGACCTCCTGCGGCGCGGTCGAGCCCGCCTCGCGCATGTGGTATCCCGAGATCGAGATCGGATTCCACTTCGGGATCTCCCGCGAGCAGAAAGCGATGATGTCCGCTACCAATCGCAAACTCTGCTCCACCGGGTACACGTACGTGCCGCGCGCGACGTATTCCTTGAGCACGTCGTTCTGCACCGTGCCGGAGAGCTTGGTCCTCGGCACACCCTGCTCGTCTCCCACGGCGACGTAGAAGGCCAACAGGATTGCCGCGGTGGAATTGATGGTCATCGACGTCGACACGGAGTCGAGGCGAATCCCCTCGAACAGCCGCCGCATGTCGTCGAGGGACGAGATCGCGACGCCGACGCGCCCCACTTCCCCCGCGGCCATCGGCGCATCCGAGTCGTATCCCATCTGCGTGGGAAGATCGAAGGCGACCGAGAGTCCGGTTTGCCCCTGCGCCAACAGATAGCGGAAGCGCGCGTTGGTCTCCTCCGCCGTCCCGAAGCCCGCGTACTGCCGCATGGTCCAGGGCCGACCCCGATACATATCGGCGTGGATGCCGCGCGTGAACGGGAACGCACCCGGTTCCTCGTCCGAAGTGCCGGGCGCCTCCGCATGATACACGCGCTCGACTTCGATTCCGCTGTCGGTGCGATGCGCCTCGTCGGCTCCGGCCATCGTCAGCTCCCGGACTCGATCGGCTCCAGGTCCACGAGGACCTGGTCCTTCTCGACGGCCTCTCCGCGGCGCACGTGCACACGGGTGACCCGCCCTGGGCCGGTCGCGCGCAGCTCGTTCTCCATCTTCATCGCTTCGACGATGACCATGCCTTGGCCTGCCTGTACGACGTCCCCCTCCGCCACCTCGACCTTCAGGACCATCCCTGGCATGGGCGCCACCAGCGGACGCGGCCCCATGGCTCCGGCGCCGGCACCCGTCACGTCGCGGATCGCCTTGGTGCGCTCGTCCAGTACCTCCACCTCCAGCGCCCTTCCCCTCAAATGAAGCTTCCAACGCCCACGCGCGCCGCGGTCGGCCACGAGCCGAAAGGTCTCGGCGCCGACCTGGAGTCCGCGGACCGGCGTTGCATCCGAGCCCGCGAGCGTGGCGTCGACCGCACGCCCGTCGATGCGCATCCCCTCGGCATCCAAGTCGACCGAAAGGGTGGTGTCACCGATGGTGACGAAATAGCGCACGGTCACGCCTTCCGGGCGAGCACTAGAACCGTCTCCACGTGAGCGGTCTGGGGGAACAGGTCGAAGCAGCGCACGGACTCGGGAGCGTACACCTGCGACAGCTCACTCACGTCGCGTGCGAGGGTGGCGGGATCGCAGCTGACGTAGATGAGGCGCTCCGGCGGGTGCGCGCCAAGGACGCGGAGCGTCTCCGGATCGAGGCCGGCGCGCGGAGGGTTGGCGATCAGCAGATCGCACGGAAGCGCGTCCTCCAGGAGATCCTCGACGCGGCCCTCGAGCACGACGAGTCCGGTCGGCGCCCCGCGGCGCGCGTCGGCGCACGCGACCGGGTCGAGCTCGATCCCCGTCACCTGGGACCCTCGCTCGGCGAGCGGGCGGGCGTAGCGCCCCGCCCCGGAGTACGCATCGACGATGCGCGCGGGCGATCCCGCGCGGTCGAGCACGTGGTCGACGAGGAGCGCGGCGGCCTCGGAGTTCACCTGTGTGAACGCCGTGCTTCCCCCGTCCTCCGCACCCGCCACGAGGCGTGGCGCTCCCCGTTCGTCACCGGGGCGATGCCATACAGCCACGAGTGCCGGCACGGCTTCGGCGAGCGGCACGCCCGACCATCCGGCCACCCCCCCCTCCACGAGCAGCGTCACACCCGCCGCCGACTCGCGCAGGGTGAGCCTGAGCCGACCCCCATCAGGAAGCAGGCGCGCGGCCTGACCCCATGCCGACCGGAGCGTTCGCCACGCGCGCACGAGCTCCGCACGAGGCAAGACGCATTCGGCGCGCACGTCGATCACGTGCGCAGGGCGACCCAATGCGTGGAAGCCCGCGACCACGCGACCGCCCTGAAGGCGCCGCAGGGTGAAGGTGACCCGGTTCCGGTATTCGATCTCCAGCGGTGAGGGCACCACCTCGAGGGCGTCGAGCGGGCCGAGACCCCCGATCCTGGCGAGCGCATCCTGGACGAACCGGGCCTTCCATTCCAATTGCTTCGCGTAGGGGAGATGCTGAAGCTGGCACCCGCCGCAGCTGTCGTAGAGCGCGCAGAGGGCGTCGCGTCGCTCAGCTCCCTTCTCCAGTACCGCGCACAACGAGGCGATCGCCCAGCGCGGCTTGCTGCGCTCGACTTGGATGCTCACGCGATCGCCCGGTGCGGTGCGCGGCACGAAGACGACGCGCCCGTCCGGGAGGTCGGCGATGCCCGACCCTCCCGCGGCGATGCCGCGCACGGTCACTTCCACGACCGGTCCCTTGGCCTTCACTCCGGTGTCCTTCACTCCGGCGCTCGATCCGCGTTTCACTCGGTCGTCCTCCAGGGGCGGCTCGAAGCGCGCCACGTCGAAATGCGATTCTCACCGGGCGCAATGCGCGGCGCGCGATGCCGCTCGCGGTGCTCCTCCTCGAGCAACGCACCCGCGAGGGCCGCAGCCACGAGCTCACGCTCCCCGAGCCCCGGCCGTAGCAGCTCGGGATGATCGTCCACATAGGCGATCGACAGATCACCGGCACGAAAGTCAGGCTCGTCCATGACACTCCGCAGGTAGGGTGCGCTCGTCTCGACGCCGGTGATGAGAAGCTCGTCGAGGGCCCGCGCCATGCGCGCCACCGCACCGGCCCGGTCCGGTGCCGACACGATGAGCTTGGCCAGCAACGGATCGTAGTGCAGCGTCACCTCGCTGCCGCGCTGGATCCCGCCGTCCCAACGCACGCCCGGACCGCCCGGGACCTCCAGGTGGGTGATCCTGCCGGTCGAGGGAAGAAACCCTCCGTACGGGTCCTCCGAGGTGATGCGGCACTCGATCGCATGACCCGCGAGCGTCACATCCTCCTGAGCGAACCCGAGGGGCTCCCCCGACGCGACGCGAAACTGGAGATCCACGAGATCGAGCCCGGTGACCAGTTCCGTCACGGGGTGCTCCACCTGGAGCCGCGTGTTCATCTCCAGGAAGAAGAACTCTCCGTCTCGGTAGAGAAACTCGACGGTTCCGGCACCGCGGTAGTTCACGGCCGACGCTGCGCTCACCGCGGCTGCTCCCATCGCCTCTCGTTCGGCGGCGGTGAGGATGGGAGAGGGTGCCTCCTCGATCAACTTCTGATGGCGACGCTGTACCGAGCACTCACGTTCGCCGAGGTGCACCACGTTGCCGTGAGCGTCCCCGAACACCTGGATCTCGATGTGACGCGGCCGTTCGACGTAGCGCTCGAGGTACATGCGTCCGTCGCCGAATGCGGCGAGCGCTTCGCGGGAAGCCGCTTCGTAGGCGCGCTCCACCTCGGCGGGGTCGCGGACCACGCGCATACCCTTGCCTCCCCCTCCCGCCGACGCCTTCAGCAGCACCGGGAAGCCTATCGACTCGGCGGCGCGTCTCGCTGCCGCGCCGTCGGTGACTGCATCCGTCAGCCCCGGCACGATCGGGACGCCCACGGCGGCCATCCTGCGACGCGCCTCCGTCTTGTCGCCCATGGCGGAGATCGTGTCCGCCGTCGGACCGACGAAGCAGAATCCGGCCGCTTCGACGGCGCGAGCGAAGTCGGCGCGCTCGGCCAGGAAACCGTACCCCGGGTGGATCGCCTCCACGCCCGCGCGCCGTGCCACGTCGAGTAGCGCATCGGCACGCAGGTAGCTCTGGGACGCGGGGGCTGGCCCAATCAGGTACGCTTCGTCCGCCTCCAGGACATGCGGCGACATGCGGTCCGACTCGGAATAGACCGCTACCGCGCGGATGCCACGTTCGCGCGCCGCGCGCACGATACGGAGCGCGATCTCGCCACGGTTGGCGACGAGTACGGAGCGTATCAACGGCCCCCCGGAGCTGGCGCGGGCGAAGGCCGGCGCAAGCGCCGCGCAGTGAGACAGGCCGAAGCGAGCCTGGAGTCGAACGGGCCGAAGTTAGACAGGCCCGCGGGGCGTGGAAACCCCGGGGACGAGGCCGGGGGCCCGAGTCGCAGGGCCCCTCGGCCGTGGTCTCCGGTCGCTCTTCCGGCGCCGACTAGCCCTGGATGCGCCCCATCACCTCGATCTCGCGACCGTCCCGCCGAATGCGGATCGGGATGTCCTCCTCGTCGCCGTAGCTCCCGAGGATGCGTGCGACCCGGTCTGCCGTGTCCGCGGCCCTCTCCCCGATCCGCAGAATCACGTCGCCGGGCTCGAGCCCCAGGGCGGACCCTTCCGCGACATCGACGACCAAGACCCCCACGGTCGTGCCGAAGTATTGCCCGAGGCCTTCGTTGAGCGGGACGAGCTCCAGTCCATACGACCCCCTCGCGCGTTCGCCGAAGAACATCGCGTCCGGCGCACCGTCGAAGATCCGGTAGTCGAACGCGCCCGGTTCATTCGAGCGCAACTGGAACTCTCGTACGCGGTCGAGGTCCCTCAGGTTCTCGAGGCCCCGCATCTGTTCGCGGAAGCGCTCGGCATCGAACTCTGGCACGACGAACTCGAAGCTCCGCGCCGAAAGGTCCTCGGCCGCGACCGTCACGGTTCGCCGCTCGCCATCCCGAAGGTACGTGACCTCGATCTCCTGACCCGGCTCGAGCTCGCGGGCGATGGCGAGCAGGCGCTGTACGGGCACAGACCCGTCGAGATCGAAGTCGGCTTCCACCTCGCTGGCGAGCGGTACGAAGAGCGAGTGCCCGTCGAGAGTGGTGATCACGTCCCCTTCGCGGAGCCCCGCGTTCCATGCCGGCCCGTCCTCGAGCACGTTCGTAACCTCAGCGCCCTGCGCATCCAGCGCGCTTCCTTGATCCGTGGTCACCGAGATACCGAGCCGGGGCCGCATCGGCGGCATCGGGGGCACCATCGCCTCGAAGCGAGGCACGCGCAGACATGTGCAATCCGCGATGGCGTCGCCGTTGCGATCCACGCATCGGCAGTCATCGCCGGCCTGCTGAACGTGCACCAGTGTGGCGGCCGCCACCGGCGAGATCTGCGAGGACGCTCCGAGCGCGCCGAGCACGAGCATCGCTGCTCCCCAACCACCCCATCCCGTATTCATCATCCCTCTCCCGATCGATTGAACTCCTCACACCCGTGGACTTGGATGCGGGGGGGAGGCCGGGGGTTGCCGCGGGGTGTGCCTTCTAGAGCGGAATGTTGCCGTGCTTTCGCGTGGGGTTCTCGTCCCGTTTGTCGCGCAGCATGTCGAAGGCCGAGATGAGGCGCGGGCGCGTCTCCCGAGGATCGATCACGTCGTCGACGTACCCGCGCGCCGCTGCGATGTAGGGATTCGCGAACTTCTCACGGTACTCCTGGATGCGCCGCTCGGTCGCCGCGGCCGGATCGTCGGAGGCTTCGATCTCTTTGCGGAAGAGAACCTCCACGGCGCCCTTGGGTCCCATGACCGCGATTTCGGCCTGGGGCCAGGCGAGGTTCACGTCGCCACGGATATGCTTCGAGTTCATCACGTCGTACGCACCGCCGTACGCTTTGCGCACGATCACCGTCACCTTGGGCACGGTCGCCTCGGCGAATGCGTAGAGCAGCTTGGCGCCGTGGCGGATGATGCCGCCGTGTTCCTGCGCCACGCCCGGCAGGAAGCCCGGCACGTCCTCGAGCACGAGAAGCGGGACATTGAACGCGTCGCAGAAGCGCACGAAGCGTGCGGCCTTGTCGGACGAGTCGATATCCAGCACGCCCGCCAGCACCGACGGCTGATTCGCCACGATGCCAACGGAATGCCCGCCGAGATGGGCGAAGCCCACCAGGATGTTCTGCGCGAAGCGGGCGTGCACCTCGTAGAACTCGCCGTCGTCGACCACGCAGCGAATGACGTCGTGCATGTCGTACGGGTGGTTGGGATTCTCGGGCACGACCACGAGTAGCTTCTCGTCTTGCCGATCGTAGGGATCGTTCGACGACCCTACTGGAGCGAGCGAGCGGTTGTTCTGCGGGATGAACCGGAAAAGGTCGCGTACGGCTGCGAGGCACTCAGGCTCTGAGTCGCAGGCGAAGTGCGCGACGCCGGACTTCGACGCGTGCACGTCGGCGCCACCGAGCCCCTCCATGTCGATGTCTTCGTGCGTGACCGTCTTCACGACGTTGGGGCCGGTCACGAACATGTAGCTCGTGCCGCGCACCATATAGACGAAGTCGGTGATGGCGGGCGAGTACACCGCGCCCCCGGCACACGGGCCGAGCACCAAACTGATCTGCGGGATCACGCCGGAGGCGAGTGTGTTTCGCAGGAAGATGTCGGCATAGCCGCCGAGACTTACCACGCCCTCCTGGATGCGCGCGCCGCCTGAATCGTTCAGCCCGACGAGGGGAGCGCCGTTCTTGAGCGCCATCTCCTGGATCTTCACGATCTTCTCGGCGTGCGCCTCCGAGAGCGAGCCGCCGAAGACCGTGAAGTCCTGGCTGAATACGTAGGCGAGGCGCCCGTGCACGGTCCCGTACCCGGTCACGACACCGTCACCCAGGATCTGCCGTTCGTCGAGTCCGAAGTCACGCGAGCGGTGCGTGACGAAGCGGTCCAACTCCACGAAGGACCCCTCGTCCAACAGGAGGTCCAGCCGCTCGCGCGCCGAGAGCTTTCCCCGCTGGTGCTGGGCGGCGAGGCGGTCCGCACCTCCGCCGAGGACGGACGTTCGCCTGAGTTCTTCCAGGCGTCTGAGCTTTTCGTCCATGGACATCAGTAAGCCACGGGCACGAGCCGTCGGTCATCGATGCGAACGAGCTCGGTGCGACGCACCACTCGATCGTCGGTCACTGAGAAGATCCCGGTAGCGCCCTCGACGTCCGTCAGTCCTTGAAAAGAGGCGCGTACGTCGCTGGGCGAGAGCCGCCCTGCGCGGAGCGCTTCGAGCAGGAGGAGTGCCGCATCGTAGCCGATCGCTGGCGTTGGGCTGACGAGCGTGCGCTGGAAGTATTCC
>JBEBGN010000016.1:0-35011 GCA_040081395.1 Longimicrobiales bacterium | reverse complement strand
CGCTTCTGTTTTCTAGCGGATCAATACCACGATCACGGTCGTGATCGAGCCGAGAATCGCGACGAGGTCCGTGATCAGGCCGCGCGTGTCGAGTTCTTCGGCGGGGTCCTTGGCCGGCACGATGATCGCGCTCCCGGGCCCCGGCTCCGGCCAGCTGGACCAGAACAGGAATTTGTCCCGCGTGCTCGCCGTTCCGTTGGCGTAACGCACCGAGAGCCTTCCCTCGTCGGCGTCGGTCCGGTACCCGCCAGCGTTGGCAATGTAGTACTCGAGGCTCTGACCCTCTTGGTACAGGACAGTCACCGGCGAATTCACCGCGCCGCGCACCTGCACGGTGGGCGAGTACTGGGGAATGAAAAGGGAGTCGCCCGGCTGTAGGATGAGGTTGTTGCGTCCGGCGGGGTCGTCGAGCGCGTCGACCAGGTCCATGTCGATGCGCCCGAGACCGTCCTGTGTGCGGATGAGTCGCGCTCCCTCGGCGTACCCGGTGGGCAAGATCCCCCCCGAGCGGGTCACGAGATCGCTCACTCGGTCGAACTTGGTGAGCAGCGTGTATCGACCCGGGATCGGCACCTCACCGGCGACGGTCACCGCCTCCGGCATTTCGAAGTCCGGCTGACGCAGGATCAGGACCTGATCGAAGGGCTCGAGGGGGAAGTCGGGGCTAGTTCCCGCTGGCGGGAAGGCGAGCCCGGGAGGCCCACGGAACGGACCGTCGGTGCCACCCTGGGTGAGGTAGCTGGAGTCGAGCGCCACGCGTAGCCTCTCCGCCAGCTGCCCGATCTCGCGCCGCAGGGGCATGCGGGAGACCTCGGCTTCGCGCAGGTCCGCCCCGACGATCGGGCCCCGGGCCAGCTCCACGAGATTCCGTAGCGTCATGCCGTCGTGCCAGGCGAACCGACCCGGGGTCCGCACCATACCTTCGATCGTGACGTAGTATCCGTTCTCGAGGCTCGGGACGGAGTCCACCACGATCGAGTCGCCGTCTTGGAGTCCGACCGGTGGGATGATGACGCCACCGAGGTAGTCCAGCGCCGTCGAGTCCATCGCTGAGCGCAGCTCGAGGTCGATAGCGCGGCGGTTGGCGAGGCCCGGCCCGCGATCCGAGGGGCGAAGGACTCTGTGGATCGTGAGGCGCCCTCGCAGCGCATCCGGAGCGAATCCGCCAGCGGCCCGTAGGACGTCCACTAGGTCCTCGGTCTCGTCCATCTCGTAGTTTGCAGGTCTGACGACCGAGCCGTGAACCTGGACCCGCCGGCCTTTCAGGGGCACGAACACGACGTCCCCCTGCTCGAGGGTCACGTCACCCGAGGCATCACCGTCCAATAGGTAAGGATACAGGTCGAGCGAAATGCTCTCGCCGCTCCGGCGCTGGACCCGAACGTCGCGCAGGCTGGCCAGCAGAGTGGGTCCGCCTGCCGCGTAGAGAGCATTCGTGACGGTAGCGACGGAGGACAACTGATACGCGCCCGCCTGGAGGACTTCGCCCGTCACGTACACCTGGTTCGTGCGTAGGCGCGCCACGGAGACATTGAGCGAGGCGGTGCCGCGCTCGATTCCCGAGTAGGAGCGCGCGAGGCGTGTGCGGAGCAGCGCGCGCAGCTCGGTCATCGCAAGGTTCGCTACGAACACCTGGCCCACGTTCGGGATCACGATGAAGCCTTCGCGCGTGACCTCGAGCTCGTGCGCGAGTTCCACCTCGCCGGTGAGCACCAGCACCAGCTGATCTCCTGGCCCGAGGCGATAGTCGTCTGGCACGGGGCCGGAGAGGAGCGGCTGGAATTGCGAGGTGGCCCGTGTGAAGACATCCAACCCGAAGATCGGCAACCCATCCACGGAGTCCGGGACCGCGCCCCTGCGCTGGAGCCCGGCTTCCACCTCCACGAGCTCGACGCCGTCCGGAGTGTCCACCGCTATGCCCAGGGCCGCGAGGGCGCTGAGCGCCTCGGGGGCGACCGCCCCGCCCGTGGTGCCGAGGGGGCCCGACCCCAGGAATTGATCGAGGGCCGTCGCGGAAACCCCCGCTGACCGGAGCCTGGCCCGGATCTCGGTGGCGGAGAGCCCCGACGCCTGGAGTCGCTGGCGGACCCCTTCCGGGTCCTCCTGGAGGAGGCGCAGGGCCTCGGCCTGAGTGGGGACCTGGGCGGCAAGGCCGCCCCGTGGGCCTAGACTACCGAAGGCCAGGAGCAGCGCGATCGCCCCTCCGGCTAGTGCGAGCCGCGTAAGTGCGGGCGGGCGTTGGATGGATATCATCGGAGGGGCCAAGATCAGGTGGCCTGGGCGCCAGGTCAATCAGGCGTGGGCCCGACGACGGGCCGCGATTTTAGGTGTGCCTGACGAGGCGTGTCCTGACGAGCGCGCGTCAGAAGGCGCCGGTCCGCTTGAACACGGCGGGGACCGTTGCTAGAAGGATCTTCGCGTCGAGTGCGAGACTCCAGTTCTCTATGTATTCGCGGTCGAGTCTGAAGACCTCTTCGAAATCGACGATGGAGCTGCGCCCCCTCACCTGCCAGAGCCCTGTGACCCCCGGCTTGACGGCGAGCCTCAGGAAGTGGTGGTCGTCGTAGGCCGCCAAGTCCGCCTCGAAGAAAGGGCGCGGACCCACGAGGGACATGTCCCCCCGCACCACATTGAAGAGCTGGGGGACCTCATCGAGGCTCCATCGACGCAGGAAGGTTCCGGCCCGGGTAACTCGCGGGTCGTCGGGAATCTTGAAGAGGCGCGGGTCACCCGAATGATTCAGGTGCGCCAACCCGGACTTCTCGTCGTCTGCGCCCTCTCGCATGGTGCGGAACTTCAGCATACGAAAAGCCCGGCCCGCCCGTCCGACACGTTCCTGAACGAAGAAGACCGGCCCATTCGAGTCGAGCCTGACAAACAGGGCGATGGCGAGAAGGACCGGGGATGCGAGGGTGAGCAGGAACGTTGCTGTGATCAGATCGATGGCGCGCTTCACCACGTCTTGCCCTGCACGCGAGGCCGGAAAGGTCAATTCGAGCATCCGGGAGCGCCCGCCGTTCAGGGCTCTCGGCTGGCTGGCCATGAGCGTACCTCGATCGCGAACGGCCAGAACTCGGCAACCTGCTACCGCTGCAGCCTCCACCACCGTGTCGAAGAGAGCCGGTGGCAGCTTGCCGCACAGCACCACCGTATCCGTGCCCTTCTCGCACAGGACCTCCCAAACCGCGGATGGGTGCCCGAGGTAGTCTTGGACCCCCCGCTCCTCGGAGAGCCAACCGAGCGAGTGCATGCCTGGTCGCTCCAGCACCGCTCGTGCGGCCTTCTGGTCCGCCTTACCCCGTGGATCCCCCACGAAGATCACGCGGTCGCGCGTCATGCGGTCGCCCACCCAGCGCAACACGACCGCCCTGATCGAGGCTCGCACGCCAGCAAGCGCAGCGCCGAGCAGAAGAGATGTGAGCGCCCACCGCAGAACCGTCCCCGGGACCCCGAGGGATTCGAGTGACTGCCACATCGTGAGCCCCACCCCGAGCGCGACTCCCTTGAGCACTGCAGCGGCTGAAGCCCAGCGCTCCTCCGAGGCGTAGGCTCCTACGAAGACCAGCCCCACGAGGATCGCCGCAACCGACGCCCATCCATCCATGAACCCGCGTGGGAAGACGATCCCGGCGATCGGTGAGGTGGCGCCGGCCTCTCGGGTCCACGAAAGCAGGTAGCGGGCGCCGCTGAGGACGAACGTGTCGAGCACGCCCAACACCGCGATCCGGCGGAGGGCCCGGTAGAAGTGCCTCCGCTTGGTGCTCGCGGCGGCCTGCTGCACCCGAAGGCGCGGGTTCGCTTGAGCTTGCCGGGGGGGGGATTCCCGTTCAACGGGAACGGCAGCCCTGCTCGAGGCTGCGGTCTGTAACATTCAGAGGAACCTAGGGTTCCGGGGTTGGGCCGCAAGGTACGCACCAATATGTACGAGCCAGCGAAGGGGTTTGGGACGCCCGGCGTTGCCCAGAGGCCCTTTTGGCGCGTCACGGGGTTCCAAGTTGCGCCGCCGAGCGTAGTTTCCTCGGGTTTCCGCTCCGACTCACAGGCCCGCCTTGCTGAAAGCCGCCATCAAAGCCCTTCTCGGCTCCCACCACAAACGGGAAGCCAAGAAGCTCGAGCCCCTCGTCGAGGAGATCAACGAGATCTGCGAGGGTCTCTCCTCTCTCTCGGACGACCAGCTCAAGGGCAAGACCGACGAGTTCCGGGCGACCCTTCAGGAACGGACCGCGGACCTGAAGGGCCGTATCGCGGCCCTGAGGGACGAGAAGCGGCGCTCCCAGGACGCATCGGAGCGCGAGCGGCTCTCGCTGGACATCAATACCCTCCAGACCGAGCTGAAGCAGGCCCTCGAGAACGCACTCGAGGACCTGATGCCCGAGGCCTTCGCGGTCGTGAAGGACGCTTGCCGACGGCTCAACGGCCGGGAGCTGACCGTCACGGGCCAGCCCCTCGTCTGGGACATGGTTCCGTACGACGTCCAGCTCATCGGCGCGATCGCGCTCCACCGCGGCAGGGTGGCCGAGATGGCGACCGGCGAGGGCAAGACGCTGGTCGCGACCATGCCGATCTATCTGAACGCGCTTGCGGGTCGCGGAGTCCACCTGGTCACGGTGAACTCCTACCTCGCGCAGCGCGACGCCGAGTGGATGGGCACGCTCTACGGGTTCCTGGGACTGACGGTCGGCGTCATCGACCTGCACGATCCGGGTTCCCCCGAGCGACAGGCGGCCTACCGGGCCGACATCACCTACGGAACCAACAACGAGTTCGGCTTCGACTATCTCCGCGACAACATGGTGCACCGGCTCGCGCAGCGGGTGCAACGTGAGCACGCCTACGCCATCATCGACGAGGTCGACTCGATCCTCATCGACGAGGCGCGGACCCCGCTCATCATCTCGGGTCCGGTGGGGAAGGACACGTCGACGCCCTTCAAGCAGTACAACCCACTCGTCGCGAGCCTCTACAAGAAGCAGTTGCGCGTCACCAACGAGCTCGTCGCCGAGGCGCAGAAGCTGCTGGAGGTGGGCGAGGGCGAGGAGCTGGACGAGGACAAGCAGTTCGAGGCCGGTGAGAAGTTGCTCGCGGTCAAGCGCGGCACCCCGCGGCACAAGCAGTTGCTCAAGCTGTTCGCCGACGACCCTTCGTTGCAGACGCTCGTCAACGACGTGGAAGCCGACTACATGCGAGAGAAGCGGCTCCACGAGATCGACGAGATGCTCTACTTCGCCATGGACGAGAAGGGGCACAACGTGCACCTCTCCGACCGCGGCCTCGACGAGCTATCGCCGGGTGATACGGAGGCATTCACCGTTCCCGACCTCTCTCTGGAGATCGGCGAGATCGAACGGTCCGAGACGCTTTCGGTCGACGAGAAGCGCGAGCGCATCCAGAAGCTCGAAGCCGAGTATGCGGGCAAGAGCGAGAAGATCCACGTCCTGCACCAGCTGCTGAAAGCATACACGCTCTTCCAGCGGGACGAGAAGTACATCATCGGTGACGATGGCCAGGTCGTGATCGTCGACGAGTTCACGGGGCGCCAGATGGCCGGGCGCCGCTGGAGCGACGGACTCCACCAAGCCGTCGAGGCCAAGGAAGGGGTCGAGATTCGCGGTGAGACGCAGACGCTCGCCACGATCACCATCCAGAACTACTTCCGGATGTACGACAAGCTGGCGGGTATGACCGGCACGGCGGAGACCGAGGAAAGCGAGTTCCATCAGATCTACGGTCTCGAAGTCCTGGTGATCCCCACCCATCAGGACGTCATCCGGGACGACCGTGACGACCTGATCTTCCGCACGAAGCGTGAGAAGTACGTGGCGATCATGGACGAGGTCGAGCGCCTCCACGCGATGGAGCTGCCCGTACTGGTCGGCACCACCAATGTCGAGGTGTCGGAGACGCTGTCGCGCATGCTCAAGCGCCGCGGCATCACGCACCAGGTGCTGAACGCCAAGCACCACAAGAGCGAGTCGGAGATCGTCCGAGACGCGGGTCAGCCCCGTGCGGTGACGATCGCGACCAACATGGCCGGTCGCGGCACGGACATTAAACTGGGGAAGGGGGTCACCGAGGCGCGTACACTGGGCTGGCTGAAGGCGAAAGGCATCGAACTAGAGAAGGTGATGCCCGTCGACCCCGTTCGCGCCGAGAAGCTGAAGATCGAGCAGGACGACGACGTGCTCGAGGAGGGTGGCCTCCAGATCGTCGGCTCCGAGCGGCACGACTCCCGGCGCATCGACCGGCAGCTTCGTGGTCGCTCCGGACGCCAGGGCGATCCGGGCGGCTCGCAGTTCTTCCTTTCCCTCGAAGACGACCTCATGCGTCTCTTCGGCTCGCAGCGGATCGCGAGCGTCATGGATCGATTCGGTGCCGAGGAGGGGGAGGTCATCACCCACGGCCTCGTGACCCGGTCCATCGAGCGCGCGCAAAAGCGCGTCGAGATGAACAACTTCGAGGCACGCAAGCGCCTGCTCGACTACGACGACGTCATGAACCAGCAGCGCGAGGTCATCTACGACCTGCGCTTGTTCGCACTCGAGGGAGGCGAGGCCCTCAAGGGTGAGGTCTGGGAGACCATCGAAACCGCCGCTCGCGCGACCATCGAGGAATACGCGCCTCCGGAGTCCGCGGAGGCCTCCTGGGACCTGGCCGGGCTGAGGCGTCGACTGCTGCTCGACTTCTTCCTGCTGGTCGGCAAGCTGCCGGAGAACAACGACTCGGAGCACGAGTTCGACAGGGCCGAGGTCGAGGAGATCGTGCTGGGGTCGCTACGCGAAGCCTTCCAGCGCAAGCTCGAGACGCTCGGCGAGCACGCTGAACCGATCGCCGGGTTCATCATGCTGTCGGTGATCGACGACAAGTGGAAGGATCACCTCTACGATCTCGACCACCTGAAAGCATCGATCGGCTTCCGGGGATGGGGCCAGAAGGACCCGCTCGTCGAATACAAGAAAGAGGCCTACGACATGTTCGTAGACCTCATGGCGGACCTGCGGAAGAATGTGGCGAGCTTCTTCTTCCGCGCGCAGTTCGGGCCCCCGCCGCAGCAGCGCCCGAGGCCCCCGCAGCGCCTAGCCTACTCCGGCCCGTCCGAGGCGGGCGGGGGAGTTGGCGTCGCGGAGCGCCCGGTTACGGGGCAGCGTCCGTCGCGCCCGGGTGTCGACGAGTTCGGCATGTCCGCGCGCGCGAGCGCACCCGCACCTAGCGCGCCGCCGGCTGCGGGTCCCGACCCGAGCGAGTTGGCGACGAATAAGGGCGAGGAGCGGCAGAAGGCGCCCGTGAGCGTCAGCAAGGAGCCTGGCCGCAACGATCCGTGCCCTTGTGGGAGCGGCAAGAAGTTCAAGAAGTGTCACGGGGCGTAGGTGGGGCGCGGATTGGGGGTGTACGTCCCTCCCGAAACGTCGCACTATATCCACGCCAGTCGTTTTGATCTGCGACGGCGGATAAATAGCTCACAGCTCGCCATTTCGAGGACATAGAATGGAGCGAACGTTCGTGAGGCGCTTGGAAGTGGACGGCCTGGTCATCGACGACTCTAGCGAGTGTTACGTGATCGCCGAGATCGGCCACAACCACCAAGGCAAGGTCCAGACCGCGATGGAGATGTTCCGGGCGGCGAAGGACTGCGGAGCATCGGCGGTCAAGTTGCAGAAGCGAGACAATCGCTCTCTGTATACGCGTGCGATGTACGACAAGCCGTATGACAACGAGAACAGTTTTGCGCCGACCTACGGGGCGCATCGCGAAGCGCTGGAGTTCGGGAAGGCCGAGTACAAGGCCCTCCAGGACTACGCGCGAGAGATCGGTGTGACGTTCTTCGCGACCGCGTTCGACCTGCCCAGCCTGGACTTCCTGGCCTCGCTGGACATGCCCGCGTACAAGATCGCATCGGGGGACTTACGGAACACGCCGTTGCTCGAGGCCGTGGCGCAGACCGGTCGACCGATGTTCGTAAGCACCGGCGCGGCGACGCTCGAAGACGTGCAGCGCGCGTACGACACGATCATGCCCATCAACCAAGGGCTCGGTTTCCTGCAGTGCACCGCCGGGTATCCGTGCGCGTTCGAGGAACTGGATTTGCGGGTCATCGAGACCTACAGGGAACACTTCGACGCGGTTGTGGGTTTGTCGGCGCACGACAGTGGGATCGCTATGGCGGTCGCCGCCTACGTTCTCGGAGGTCGGGTGATCGAGAAGCACTTCACGCTCAATCGATCCATGAAGGGAACCGACCACGCGTTCTCGCTCGAGCCCGTCGGGCTACGGAAGATGGTCCGCGATCTCTCGCGCGTCCGGGTGGCCTTGGGAGATGGGACGAAGCGTATGTACCCCACCGAGTCCGCTCCTTATATGAAGATGGGCAAGGGGTTGGTGGCCAAGCGGGATCTGTCAGCGGGTCATGTGCTCACGGCTGCGGACATCGCAATCAAGTCCCCGGCGCTGGGCCTTCCTCCGTACGAGTTCGCCACGGTGATTGGACGGGTGCTGCGCCAGGACCTCAAGGAGGACCAGGGCATCGACTTGTCAGTGTTGGAAGGAGCGCCCGGCGCTGGCTCCGGCCGGGCCGCGGCCGCCGGAGCACAGGCAGATCGCGGAGCGAAGCGTTGACGGTTTCGGGGCTCTCGCCCGCGTCGTTCCGCCTGGACGGTCGCGTTGCGGTGGTCACTGGGGCGGGTGGGAAGCTTGGCCCGGTCTGGGTCGAGGCACTGACCGAAGCCGGAGCCTCGGTCGCGTGCATCGACCTTCCTGGTGCGTCGACCGCGTGGGCGAAGGACCTGATCGCCCATTACGGCTCAGACCGCGTCGCGCTCGGGGAGGTCGATGTCACCTCGCGGAACTCCCTCGAGGCCGCCCTGGCTTGGTGCACGGAGACCCTCGGTGCGCCTTCGATCCTCGTGAACAATGCGGGCATCGATGCGCCCCCGGCCGGGAACGCGCCGCGTGCACCCTTGGAAGGCATCAAGCCCGACGTCTGGCGATCGGTTCTCGAGGTGAACCTGGTCGGCGCCTTCCAGGCAGCCCAGGTCTTCAGCCGCCCGATGGTCGCTGCAGGATCGGGCTCGATCGTGAACGTCGGCTCGCTGTACGCTTCGGTGTCGCCGGACGCCCGGTTCTACTCGCATCTCGGCGGCGACCCACCATTCCTGAAGCCGCCGGCGTACGGCGCCTCCAAAGCCGCCTTGGTCAGCCTCACGCAGTATCTCGCAACCCACTGGGCACCTCACGGCGTGCGTGTCAACGCGCTCTCCCCAGGCGGCGTACGCGGTGGCCAGGACCCCGAGTTCGTTCGGAAGTTCACGGACCGGGTTCCGCTCGGCCGCATGGCCGAGGCGGGCGATCTCAAGGGCCCGCTGGTCTTTCTCGCCTCCGATGCCGCCAGCTACGTGACCGGGTTCGAGTTGCGGGTCGACGGCGGCTTCACTGCGTGGTAGAAGACCATGACTGATCTTGCGCTTCCCAAACAGATCCCGAATTGGATCGACGGCAAGCCCACTTGGGCCGAGGCCGGGGAACGCTTCACGAAGGTGGATCCTGCCACGGGACGGGATCTGGCAGAGGTGTGTCGTTCCCGTGCTGCCGACGTGGAGCTTGCGGTGGCTGTGGCGCGGAGGGCGTACCCCGCATGGCGAGCGCTCACACCTGTGGCGCGTGGGGACCATGTGCGGGAGATCGCGCTCGGCATCCAGCGGCGCGCGGACGACTTCGCCACGATCGTCCACCGCGAGACGGGCAAGTCGAGGAAGGACGCCCTCGGTGAAGTGAAGGCTGCGGTGGAGATGGGCTTCTTCGTTGCTGGGGAGGGCCGACGGTGGTACGGTCGAACCACCACCAGCGCCATCCCGAACAAGCATGCCATGGTCGTACGTCAGCCGCTGGGTGTGGCTGGCCTCATCATCGCGGCCAATACGCCGATCGCCAACGTCGCGTGGAAGGTATTCCCAGCGATCATGTGCGGGAACACCGCGATCCTGAAGGCTTCGGAGGACACTCCGGGCACCGCGTGGGCCGTTGCCAAGCTGGCACACGAGGTCGGTCTTCCACCCGGGGTGTTCAACGTGGTGCACGGTTTCGGCGAGGAGGCAGGCGCTCCGCTCGTCGCATCCGAGCAGGTGGAGGTCGTCAGCTTCACCGGATCGACCGTGGTCGGCCGAGAGATCGCTCGAGTCGGGGGGGCTAGGCTCGCCAAGGTGTGCCTGGAGCTGGGGGGCAAGAATCCGCTCGTGGTGTGCGAGGACGCGGACCTCGATCGGGCGGCGGAGTCGGCCATCCTGTCGGCTTTCAGCAACGCGGGGCAGCGTTGTGCGTCGGCAAGCCGCGTCATCGTTTTCGACGCGGTATACGATCGGTTCCGCGCCAAGCTCGTCGAACGCGTCGGCCGTATTCGCGTGGGAGCGGAGGACTCGGACGACTTTGGTCCGGTCATCAACCTGGGCCAGCTCGAATCGATGCTTGCGGCCGTGTCGGCCGCGCGCGCCGCGGGTGCCAAGATCCTCACCGGTGGGGAGCGAATCACGGACGGCGCACACCGCGACGGCTTCTACATGGCGCCCACGATCATCGAGGAGACTTCGCCTGATCAGCCGCTTTCGCGAACGGAGCTCTTCGGTCCCATCACCGCCATGTACCGTGTGCGGGGCTTCGAGGAGGCGCTGGCGCTGGCGAACGCCTCGCCGTACGGCCTAACGGCCGCGATTTGGACCGCCGACGTGCATCGCGCGATGGAGTTCATCAATCGAGTCGAGAGCGGCGTGGCCGTGGTCAATGGCGGCACCTACGGAAGTGAGCCGCACATGCCCTTCGGAGGCCTGAAGCAGTCCGGTAACGGGATGCGCGAGGCCGGGACCGAGGCCATGGATGTGTACTCGGATTGGAAGACTGTGTACATCAATCACGACCCGTCGGTGACGTGAACGCGTCACCGAGGGCAGTGGCGTTCGTCCCGGCGCGCGGCGGCTCGAAACGCGTTCCCGGGAAGAACGTTCGAATGCTGGGGGGGCATCCCTTGCTCGCCTACTCGATCGCGGCTGCTCGTGGGAGTGGCGTGTTCGACGACGTGATCATATCGACGGATGATGCTGCGACGGCGGACATCTCCCGTAGCTACGGCGCCGAGGTGCCATTCCTGCGCCCGGCCCCAATGGCTGCCGACCACTCCCGGGACATCGAGTGGGTGGAGTACACAATCGAGCGGCTCCTGTCGGATGGGCGGTCCTACGACGCTTTCAGCATCCTGCGGCCAACGAGCCCCTTTCGGACGGCGGACACGATTCGCCGAGCCTGGCAGGCCTTCCGGGATCGCTCGGACGCCGATTCCCTCCGTGCGGTGGAGAAGTGCAAGCAGCACCCCGGCAAGATGTGGGTCGTGGAGGGTGATCTCATGCGTCCCCTCATGTCCGGGGGGAGTCCGCGCGAGCCATGGCACAGCACCCCTTATCAGGCGCTCCCGCCGGTCTTCGTACAGAATGCGAGCTTGGAGATCGCCTGGGTGCGCGTCGTCAAGGACTCTGGGACGATCGCGGGAGAGCGTATCGTTCCGTTTCTGACGGACGAGTACGAGGGGTTCGACATCAACGACACGTTCGACTGGTGGCTCGCCGAAGAGCTGCTCCGGCGAGGGGAGATCTCCCTCCCGTCCCTGAACACACACATGCCAAGCCTATGACGATTGACGCTACTTGCCTGGTTCCAGCCCGTGAGTTCGGGCGCGTGCGGGGTCATACGAAGCTGGACGAGTTCGCCCGACTCGAGCTTATCGCAGACATGTGTCGACTCAACGCGTTGAACGCCGTCAAACGCGCCGGTTCGGGGCACCTCGGCACGAGCTTCAGCGCGATGGACATCCTGGTCCTCCTCTACCATCGGCAGCTGAACGTTCAGGCGCTGGGACCCGACAGCGACGACCGCGACGTGTTCATGTCTTCGAAAGGGCATGATGTACCCGCGCAGTATTCCGTTCTGCATTCGATCGGCATCGTTCCTCCCGAACGCCTTCTCAAGCTTCGGCGCCTCGGCGGGCTCGAGGGGCACCCCAACGTGCAGGTGCGCGGCATCGAGGCCAACACGGGGTCGCTCGGAATGGGTATGTCGAAAGGGCGCGGGGTCGCTGTGGCCAAGCGCCTGCTCGGGCACGGTGGTCGGGTAGTCGTGCTCACCGGTGACGGAGAGCTGCAAGAGGGACAGGTCTACGAGGCGCTGCAAACGACTGCACACCAACGCGTCGGGATGACGGTGATCGTCGACCACAACAAGGTTCAGTCAGACAAGCCGGTTTCGGAGATCACCGATCTCGGGAACCTGGTCGCGAAGTTCAGCGCCTTTGGTTGGCGGGTGGAGCGGTGCGACGGGCACGACATCCGAACCATGGACAGGATTCTGTCGGAGTTCGCCAAGTCGAAAGATGTGCCGTGCATCCTCATTGCCGACACGATCAAGGGGCGCGGGGTATCCTTCATGGAGCATCCCGTGGCGCTCGTGGAGGGTAAGGGGACCTACAAGTGGCACGCGGGCGCACCTAACGACGAAGCGTACGCGGCCGCGCATGCGGAGCTGCTCGCCCGTGCGCAGGGCAAGTTCCGGGATGCAGGCCTCGGCGAACTGGCGATCGATCGGGTGCCGCTCGAGAAGGGAGCCAGCGGCGTGAGCGACGAGTTCGTGGTCGAGGCTTTCGGACAGCGACTCGTGGAGCTGGGTAAGCGTCATCCCGAATTGGTGGTGCTGGACGGCGACCTAGCCGCCGACTGCCGCACGCGAAAGTTCGAGCTGACCTTCCCGGATCGCTTCATCCAGAATGGAATAGCGGAGCAGGACATGGTCTCGATGGCGGGGGCGATGGCGCGCCATGGCACACTCCCGGTCGTGAACAGCTTCGCCACCTTTCTCGCCGCCCGCGCCAACGAGCAGATCTACAACAACTGCACGGAAGGCTCGAAGGTGATTTACGTCTGCCACTTCGGTGGGTTGATCCCCGCGGGGCCCGGTCCATCCCACCAAAGCACCCGGGACATCTCTCTCTTCGGTGCGCTGCCGAATTGCACGTCGCTCGAGCCGTGCAACGCCGCCGAGACCGCGATGGCACTCGACTGGTGTGTCGAGGACGCCACTGAGAGCTGCATGCTGCGGCTGGCCATTGGACCTTCGCCGAGGAAGATTCAGCTCCCCGCAGGGTACAGGCTCACCCATGGCAGGGGCGTGGTGCTGCACGAGGGTACGGATGTGCTCGTACTGTCCTATGGCCCGGTCATGCTCCACGAAGTCCTGGGGGCGGCGGAGAGTTTGGACGAGCGTGGCGTGGGCGTCGCCGTCGCCAACATGCCGTGGCTCAACCGCGTGGACCCCGAGTGGCTAGCTCAACTGGTCGCACCGTTCCGCGCCGTCGTCGTAGTGGACAACCACTCTCCGGTGGGCGGCCTCGGCGACTCGATCCTGCGTGCGCTGGCGGAAGGGGACCTGCTCGACGGGCGGCGGTACGCAACGTTCGGCGCGGACGAGTATCCCGTCTGCGGAGCGCCGGGTGAGGTGCTTCGACACCACAGGCTGGACGCGGCGTCGATCGCCGATCGTCTCGTCGGGGTGGCCCGCTCGGTGGGCCTGGCGGCGGAAGTCGGTGCTGCCAGCGGCATCGCTGCCGGGCTCGACGCCGACGCTCCGATCGGTTGACGGGGCGCCCCGTGGAGTCGGTGCTTTGTTGGGACATCGATGGCACCCTGCTGACGACGGGCCGTGCGGGCATCGGGGCCTGGGAGCAGGCGGTATTGGAGACGACAGGGAGTGAGTTGCGCCTCGCCGAGTTCCGCACGGCCGGACTCACGGATGTCGAGATTGCGCGATTGCTGGCGGGGCAGGTCGAGGCTTCGCCCCGGCCCGAGCTCGTCGAGGAGATCGTCTCTCGATATGAAGCGTGGCTCCCGATCCGGCTGCATGACCGCCGAGGCCAGGTGTTACCGGGCGTACTCGAGATCCTCACGTGGAACCACGAGCGAAAGGCCTTCCCGTCGCTGCTGCTGACGGGGAACACGGCCGGGGGAGCAGCGGCCAAACTCAACCACTATGGACTCGACGCGTTCTTCGACGTAGGGGCGTTTGCGAGCTTCGTCAATCCGGACCGCGTGTCGATCGCCAGGGAGGCGGCGCGGCTCGCGCGTGAACTGGTCGGCACCGACCTCAGCCCGGCGCGCCTGGTGGTGATCGGGGACACACCGCATGACGTGGCGTGCGGGAAAGCCGTGGGGGCCCGCACCCTCGCGGTGGCCACCGGTACGTACACCGTCGCCGAGCTGGAGGCGACTTCACCCTGGCGTGTACTGCCCGGACTGCCTGATCCAGAGGGGTTCGCCAAGCTGGTCGAGTGACGCGACAGTTCGGCGGTTGACGGAAATGGGGGCAGGGGCAATGTTCGAGTTCTCGGCACAGCGGCACGGTCGTCCTACGTCCTTAGCTGCGCGACCGCCTTCGACTCGCGGTGGACTCGAGAACGGCGTTGCGTCGTCCGGCGAGTCGGGCTTACCGGCGCGGAGGTTTCTTCCAAGCGGGTCCATAGGACCTGCTGGTGCACGAGGGTAGACAGAATCGTGACTCAAGAACGCGCAGGCCTGGGGACGTCGCTCACGGAAGTGACGATCTACCAGTTGCTCACACCGTTGGCCCGCCGTTGGCGCATCGTGGTGGTCGTGCCCGTCATGCTCGCGGTCGCGGCCGGCGCGTTGAGCTACACGGTCGCTGAGGTGTACACGGCTTCGACGTCGTTCTCACCTGCTGCGCCCGCAGGCTCGACGCTCCCTAGCGGACTGGGGAGTCTGGCGGGGCTCGCGGGGCAGCTTGGGATTGGGATGAACCCCGGCGGCGTGCCGACTCCGGAGTACTTTGCGAGCGTATTGGAGAGCCGTGAACTGTTGGATACGCTCTTGCGCTCGGAGTTCCACGACTCTGGAACCGGTGGACCTCGTCGGCTGCTCGACATTCTACCGATCACGGCGCGCGACAGTACCCAGCGCGTTGGCCTCGCCATCCGGCGAATGCGACAGTTGATCTCCACGCAAGTGGACGGCCGCACGGGAATCGTTTCGGTATCGGTCCGCCAGGGCGATCCAAGGCTCGCTGCTGACGTAGCCAACCAAGCGATCGCGCTTCTGAATCAGTTCAACCTTGAGCGCCGCCAGTCGCAGTCGCGGGAGCAGCTTCGATTCACGGCTCAGCGATTCGCGGAAGCGGAGGCGGAGTTGCGAGCCGCTGAAGCAGAACTCGAGGCCTTTTTGCTGGCCAACCGACAGTACCAGGGCTCGCCCCTGCTGGAGTTCGAGTACGCTCGCCTCGACCGGATGGTCCAGCTGAAACAGGCCGTGTATACGAATCTGGCGACATCGCACGAGGATGCCCGTATCGCGGTGGTGCGCGACACGCCGGTGATCACCGTCATCGATCGCGCCGTGACTCCCTATCTCCGGACGGCCCCAGTGCGTCGGCTGTACGTGGTCGTGGCCGGTCTGTTCGGTTTGGCCCTGGGTGCGCTCATCGCGTATATGGTTGACCTCCGCGCTCGCTCCTCAGGGGAGGGGCGAGCGGACTATCGAGAGCTGACAGACGCGCTGCACGGTGTTCGTACTGATCTCGGTAGGCTGATCGGGCGTGGTCGTTGACCGCTCAACGAGGGCGACGCGGCCGAAGGCAGGCGGAGTGATGAAGGGGTACCCTTCGCCCCTCCGGGCCCTCCTGGACTAGGACGCCGTGTTGCTGTCTAATCTGGTTCGACGTTCCCTGCGAACGTGGCCCGCGCTCGAGCGTCAGGTCCGGCTGTGGGATAGGCGCCGCAAGGCGCGGACCACAGCGCATCCGGATTGGCCCTCACTATTGGCGGGGGACTATGCCGCGTTCCTCGACCGAGTGGGAGCGAACTCCCGAGGGCCGAGCGTCCTGATCGCTACCAGCGTCGGAGGACATTGGGCGGGCAGTTCGTTGGAAAGCGTCCTTGGCGCTGCCTTGGCGTTGCGGGGTGCTCAGCCTCACGTCCTCCTCTGCGACCGTGTCCTACCCGCATGTCTCCTCTGTGACCGCACATGGTTTCCGAAAATTGAGCGGTTTACCGAGCTCGGACCTCGACGCGACCTGTGCACGAGTTGTTTCGACCCAGCGCGCGAGATGTTCGAGCTACTCGGGCTGGCGGTCCATCGCTACAGCGCTCTGCTGGCACCTGAGGAACTAGAGCGAGCGGCGTCGCTCGCGAGTTCCGCGCCAATCGCCGACATCCGCGACTGGCGCGAAGATGGTGTCGCGGTCGGGGAACACGCGATGGCAGGCTCCCTCCGATTCTTCGCGCGGGCCGACCTAGGCGGCGAGCCCACGGCCGACGCGGTCTTGCGGAGGTATTTCCAGGCCGCGCTGCTGACCACAGCAGCGGTAACCCGCCTGGTACGGAAGCACCGCTTCGAGGTAGCCGTGTTCCACCACGGCATCTACGTCCCGCAAGGGCTCGTCGGCGAGGTTTGCCGCAGAGAGGGCGTTCGAGTCGTCAACTGGAATCCAGCGTATCGGAAGCAGCGGTTCATTTTCAGTCACCATCAGACCTACCATCACGCGCTCATGCACGAGCCGACGGCGCTATGGGAATCGATGCCGTGGGACGAGGCGCGTGACGCGGAGTTGATGGCGTACCTGAAGAGTCGATGGTACGGGACCGAGGATTGGATCTGGTTCCACGACCGTCCACGGACCGAAAAGGACGATATCCAGCGTGAGACCGGAGTGGACTTCTCCCGACCGTGTGTCGGCCTGCTCACAAATGTGATGTGGGACGCACAGCTTCACTATCCAGCCAACGCGTTCCCGAGCATGCTTTCCTGGGTGCTGCACACGATCGACTGGTTCGGTCGCCGACCTGACCTGCAGCTACTGATTCGTGTCCATCCTGCCGAGATCCGTGGCACGCTCCCGTCTGCACAGCCACTCGTGGCCGAGATTGCGCGCGCCTATGGGTCTCTTCCGTCAAACGTCTTCGTGATCGGTCCCGAGAGTCACCTGAGCACGTATGCGGTCATGGAACGCTGCGATTCGGTGATCATCTACGGAACTAAGACGGGTGTGGAGCTCACAGCGATGGGCATTCCGGTGATCGTTGCGGGCGAGGCCTGGATACGGAACAAGGGACTCACCCTGGATGCGAGCACGATCGCCGAGTACGACACACTGTTGGGCCGGTTGCCCCTGGGCGGACGACTCGACGACGCAACGGTCCTACGAGCGAAACGATACGCCTATCATTTCTTCTTCAGGCGTATGATTCCCGTACTGGCAATGCAGCCCGCGAAGGGAAATCCGCCCTATCGGGCGAACGTGCAGGGTATGCACGACCTTGAGCCGGGATCATGCCCGGGCCTCGACGTGATTTGCCGAGGTATCTTGGAAGGAAGCGAGTTCATCTACCCTGCCGAACAGATGCCTGTTCGAGCCTGACGTCGTGAAAGACGCGATCTATCGAACTCTCGGGCGCGCGGGTGAGACGTTGGAATGGTTTCGTCACCGCGCGCGAGGGGCGCGCTTTTCGGCGGACAGTCCGGCTCCCCCCGGGTTTGATCGCACCGGGCTGGTCTCGTTGCAGGGCGTACCCGCGGCTCTGCGAGACGCTGGGGGTGGTCTCGTGTTCGCGCGCTACGAGAGTGTGGCCCATAGCCTGTGGAGAGCCCAAGAGTTGACGCTCTTCCACGCACACTGGGAGTTGCTCCCGGCTCCCCTGATGGACTTCGGAGCCGGAGACGGGTCCTTCACCGCCGTGCTGGCGTCCAAGGTCGCATGGGCGGTTGACTCAGACCCCGACGCGCTCGCCGCGGCCGGCGGGCTCGGCATCTATGAGTCGGTGGCCAAGTGCACCGGGAGTCGGATTCCGCTGCCGGACCGATCCGTTCGATCCGTAATGTCGAACTCGGTCCTCGAGCACGTCGACGAACTCGACGCCGTGCTAGCCGAGATAGCGCGGGTACTGGTGCCGGGCGGGCGCCTCGGACTCACGGTGCCGCTCTCGCGGTACACGGAGCATCTCACGACTTGGTTCGGGCCACGGGCGGCGGCGGCCGTGAACATCGAATCCAGTCACCGCAACATGATGACGCGCGCCGAATGGCTCGAAAGGCTAGAGCGCGTCGGGTTTAGCCCGTCGGTCGTGCGTGAGTATCAACCCGACTGGTTCACCTATTGGTATCGCATGCTACGCCTGCTGGGTCCCCGCGGCTTGGGGCGGGTGCCCGGAGTGCAGGCGGCGTGCTGGCGACTTTGGGGCGGTCGATGGGCGGACATGGTGCGTAGCTCGATCTCCGAAACCGAGGACGGAGCGTGTCTGTTCGTCATCGCTGAGAGGTCGGGCACATGACGACCCCGTCCGTGGTCGCGTCCACGCCCGGGTCGGTTACTCGAGGCGAGACGCTCGCATCGTGGCTTCTGCGACGGCTACTTCTCGGCGCTCTATGGCTGCTGTTCTTCAATGCCGTGTTGGATCGTATCCTCGTGCACTACGCGGGGGTGGCGATCTTCACGAGTGCCTACTACGCGTGCATCGCGGGGGCGCTCGGCATTCGCCTTCTCCTGCTGGTTCGGCGGGGTGCCGACCATCCGATCGCGATCTCCGCGCTGGCCTTCCTGGCGTTCGTCACAGTGATCGGGGCTGCCTATGGGAACGTTGCGGCGAGCGTGTTCGGTGTGGATCAGTTCTTCGTGGGCGTCGTGTTCCTCGTTCTGTTCGCGGGCCAACGAATCCCCACCGGTCACTTGGTCGCGGCGCTCGTGCTCGTACAGCTATACGCTTTGATCCAGGGCGTGTGGTTCCTCAGTGCGTTCTCCCTCCCTCCATGGGACCTGGTGTACGTGCGCGATCAAATCGAGACATGGAGCGCACGAAATCTGTACCAGGGTGACCTCATTCGCCCGTTCGCGACGTTCGCCTCCTTCTCCGAATATCAGATCGTTGTGCACATGTTCTCGGTCACTCTTTTCCTGATTCGCGACCGTCTGGCCCAGTGGTCGCGGGTGGGTGCGTGGCTGCTGCTAATCAGCGTGGTCGCGATGGACGTCCTCATTCCCGAACGAACCCCTGTAATGATGGGCGGCATCCTGGTCTCCACGTGCGTGCTGGGGGTGACCCTGATCCACAAGGCGCGTGTGGATGCCGCTCGCCTCTTCGTCGGAGCGGCCTTGCTGGCTCTCCTCGCTTCAACGTTTTGGGTCGTGCCGGCCGCGCTGGGCGACTCTGACATCCCGGCTGTCCAGCGATTTTCAGAGAGCTTCCGCTTTTGGGAGGCCGCGACCGTTCGCGAGCGTGCCGCGATACCCTGGAGACAGTCTCTCGAGCTCATTGGCGTGAGCCCCGAGGGGGTAGGTCCCGCGATGGTCGCCACGTCCTACGACGCGAACGCGCTGACCCCACACAACAATTTCTTCCTTTTCGCCATAGCGTATTCATTGCTGTTCCCCATAGCGTATTTCGTGTGGCTCGGATACACGTTCCGCTCGCTGTTTGGAGCGATGGGTGCCGCTGAAGAGTCGCGCGCTCGATTGGGGTTTTGCGCCCTCGGGTTGACTCTCGCCTATGTGGCGTCGTCCATCTTCAACGCGACACTGTCGAGCTACATGGGCGTTGCGTTCCTCTTGTCGATGTTGTGGCTGCACGGAGAGGCGACGAGCGACCGAGCCATGGTTGCATGAGGAAGGTGGAGAAGGTTTTCCTCAACGGGCGATACCTGTCGCAGCCGACGACGGGTGTGCAACGCCATGCTGCCGAGTTGGTCAGGGCTCTCGATGCCACCTGTCGGGGAATGGGGACCGAGTTCGACTTCGCACTCCTCGCGCCCCCGGACTCGAGGGAGGAGTCGATCCTTAGAGAGATTCCCGTGCGGCGGGTGGGTCGTTTGCGTGGACAGCTCTGGGAGCAGCTCGATCTCCCTCGGTACGCTCGCGACGGCGTCCTGCTCTCGTTCGCGAACACAGGTCCGGTCGTCCACGCGCGCCAAGCGGTTACGATCCACGACGCGTCGGTCTTTGCCGTCCCGAAATCCTATTCTCCCGCGTTCCGTGCATGGTACCGGATTCTGCTACCCCAGATCGCGCGTAGCGCGCGGCGGATCGCGACCGACTCGGAGTTTTCGCGTGGCGAATTAGCTCGCTGGATGGGGATCGATCCGGATCGCATTCAGGTAGTTATGTGCGGCTGCGAGCACATCTTGCGTGAACCCATCGACACGAGCGTCCTCGCGGTTGCCGGAGTGGAGGGTCGGGGCTACGTCCTGGCAACCGGAGGCTATCGACCGCACAAGAACCTCGCGCTGGTCGAGGAGGCTGTGCGCCGCCTTGGTGCGGAAGCCCCACTCTTGGTGGTGGTAGGCCGGCCCAATCCTCGGGTCTTTGCCGGCGGCGCACTTGCGAGCGGGGCTGTTACGCTCGACCATGTGACGGACGCTCAGCTGCGCGCCCTCTATGAGCATGCGCTCTGTCTGGTCTATCCGTCATGGTACGAGGGATTCGGATTGCCTCCGCTGGAGGCGATGGCGTGCGGCTGCCCTACGATTGTTGCTCGCGCGGGGTCGCTTCCTGAGGTTTGCGGGAGCGCGGCCATGTATGTGGAACCCCACGACCCCGATGAGTTGGCGGCGGCGATCGCCACATTGGTACGCGACGAGGACGCGCGCCGGGAACTCAGCCGTCGAGGGAAGCGCCACGCGAGTGGATTCACTTGGCAGGCGGCGGCGGAAGGGACGCTTGAGCTCCTTCGCCACTCGCGACTCCATTCCTCTCGCAACCCGGGCGCCGATTGACCTCCCCCACAGGGCTCGTCCCGGGGGTCGTCCTCGTGGGGAATTTTCCGCCGCCCTACGGCGGGGTGCCTGCTCACCTTGCGGACCTGGCACCGTTCCTCGCAGAACGCGGTTGGCGGGTGACGGTGTTATCGCCGGTGGGGGGAAGGGAGGACTCGGGGGCCGAATTCCAGCTCGTCCGCGACAATCGGGGGAAGGGCCGGAAGACCGCGGCGGCTGCGGCCCTTCTTGCTGAGTCCGCACTGCGCGGCGAGGCGCGTCGCGCGCTGCAATGGCGTTCCACCATGCCGGTCCGCACGTGGGTACGCGCCCTCGCCACGGCGAGACTCGCGCTGGAGCGTGTCGATGTGGGTTCCATCCACCTGGTCGCGGGGTACAATCTGCTCTTCGGCGCACCCGCCGCCGCCGTGCTCAGCGACCTCATCGGGGTTCCGCTGGTCGTCACGAATTTCGGGGAGATCCATAGTCACCACGACTTAGCGCGGGAGCACGTTCGCTTTTTCTCCCGGCTCGTCGAGCGTGCACGGCTGACCGCGATCTCGCATCATTGCGCGCGGAGCTTCGAAGACCTCGGGATTAGCGCGACGGTGGATGTTCTTCCATATGGTGTGGATCTTGAGCACTTCGGGCAGGGCGACGGAGAGGGGTTCCGCAGTCGGCACGGGATTCCGCCGACGGCGCCTGTCGCCGCGTTCGTCGGTCGGCTCGTGCGCGACATGGGGCTCGATGCCATGCTCGCCGCACTACCAGCCATCCGGGTCGCGGTGCCGGACGCCGTTGTCTTGATCGCCGGGGCGGATGGGAAGCTCCGTTCGGCGGTCGAAGCGGCGGTTCGCGAAGCGCCCCTGAACGTGCGGCTCTTCGTAAATGTGCCGGAAGTCGATCTCCCGGGCTTGATCGCCGCCGCCCAAGTGGTGGTGGTGCCTTCGGCCGGGACGCGAGCGTGTGGGAGCCTCGCGGCGATCGAGGCAATGGCGGCAGGCCGGGCTGTGGTGGCCACTCGCATCGGGGGAGTTCCCGAGATCGTCACCGAGGAATGCGGCGTGCTGCTAGACACAGAGGGTTCTTCGGAGCTTGCCCAAGCCGTCATCTCGTTGCTTCGTAGTCCGGCTCGATGCTCCGTAATGGGTACCCGCGGCCGACAACGTGCGGCTCAGCGTTTTGACCGCTTGCGCACAAACGGAGCGATCGAAGCCTTCTTCCGGGCATCACTTCCTGGCGAGGCGGCCAGGGATCGGACGGGGTCATGAGTGGCAGCGACTATCGAGAGGCGTTCTACGCCGCCTACGCCACGACACACAACGTGCCGCGGAAGGGCGCGCTTACACTCGAGCGGCTCACCGCGCTCAGACCAGTGTGGGAGGCGCACTACGGCGCACTCCTGCCGTCTGATCGCTCGGCTCGCGTCCTAGACGCGGGGTGTGGCGACGGAGCGCTCTTGTGGTGGCTGCAAGCATCGGGTTTTCAGGCCGTAGGGGTGGACGTGAGCGGCGAGCAAGCGGAGATCGCGCGCTCGCTCGGAGTCCGCGACGTGATGGTGTCACCGATCGACGTCTACCTAGAGCGACACGCGGGGGTGTTTGACGTCATCCTCATGCGCAACGTGTTGGAGCATTTCGCGAAAGACGAGTTACTGCGCGTGCTCGAGCTCGTAAGGGAATGCTTGGCGCCTGGAGGATTACTAGTAGCGCAGGTGCCGAACGCTCAGTCGCCGTTCGCTGGTCGCATCCGCTATGGGGATTTCACGCACGAACTCGCGTTTACGGACCGCTCGCTGAATCAACTCCTCACCGTGTGTGGCTTTGCCTCCATCCGTTGCCAACCGGTGCCACCTGTCCATCGTGGTCCGACCGGGCCGTTCAGACAAGCATGGTGGAAAGCCGTGCAATTTCTGTATCGCAGCATGCTCGCGGCTGAAGTGGGTGGATGGCCGTCCGTGGTGACGCTCGACATCATCGTCGCCGCGCAGCGGTCAGAGTGATCTGGTCGCTCATTCAGAACGTGGGAGGGCAGGCAGTAACGCTCACCTTCTACGTACTGCTTGCGGTTGCCCTCACCCCCGTCGAGTTCGGGATCGTCGGCCTGGCGACCGTTTGGACGGCCGTCCTGAGTGCTTTTACCGAACTGGGTTTTGGGGCGGCACTCGTGCAGCGTCGCGAGATCACCAGCGAGCACACCAGCACGACGTTCGTGGTCAACTTGGCCGTTGGCGTTCTTCTTGGAGGGGTGGGGGCCCTAGTTGCCGGTCCCGTCGCCACGTGGTTCGACGAACCGCTCCTCAGGCCGGTCGTTACTGCACTTTCGCTGGGGTTTGTCCTGCGGGCTCCAGGGCTCACGCATGCAGCGCTCGCGCTCCGCGATATGCGCTTCCGCACCTTGGCGATGAGAGACATCGTTGCGAACGGGCTTGGAGGTGCGGTGGGCTTGTCTCTGGCCATCGCCGGATTCGGCGTATGGAGCCTCGTCGCGTTGAATCTCGTCGTAGCGGCGTCCGCCACTGCGATCATGTGGCTCGGTGATTCTTGGCGCCCACGCTTCGGTGACGTCTCCAAGCGGGCTCTCGCGGAGCTCTGGCCCTACTCGTCGAGTATCCTCGGCTTCAACCTCTTCAAGGCCGTCGCCCAGAATGCGGACCGCCTGATCGTTGGCCAACTCCTGGGTACTGCGGCGGTCGGTTTCTATTCGGTGGCGTCGCGGCTCGTCCTGCAAGCGATCGCGGTGCCCATCAATGCCCTCGGCGTCTATCTCTTTCCGAAGGTCTCGCGCGCGGACGGTGACCTGGTCGCGGCCCGCGAGAGCTACGGCGTCGTGCTCGCGCTGTCGCTCGCGATCGCGGTGCCGTTCGTAGTGGCAGTACTAGCGGCAGCGCCGGCACTGGTCCCTTGGCTGGGGGAGGCGTGGCTGCCCGTCGTCCCACTTATGGCGTGGCTCGGGTTGGCGGCGGTAGCCCGGGCGATCTTCTCACCCGGGACGCAGATGATGAAGGCCCTGGGTCGCCCGGACACGATGCTGAGATGGTCGATCGTGGTGTCTGTGATCACCACATCTGCGCTGTTCGCGGGCGCTTCCTGGGGGTTGACGGGCGTGACGGCAGCGTTCGCCATCGGCCACCTAGTCGCCCTGCCGATGTTGATACGAATGGTGTACCAACTCAGCGGCTACGGATTCCGCGAACATCTCCGGCGGGGACGGCGCGCCCTGACCGGAGGCGTTCTGATGTCCGCAGGTCTCTATGCCACGAATGCGTGGTTGTCTGAAACATCCGTCGCCGCGCTAGGGATCGTGTCGGCCGGAGCGTGGGGAGTCTGGCTCCTGCGTAGGGAGCCTGAAGTCGCGGCCCGAGCACCACACTCGTTGCGGTGGCTGGTGGGCTGATCGACAGCCCTATCCGCGAGCACGACGAAACTCGTCCCATCGCGCCTGGATAAACCGCAGGAACTCGTCGCGGAACCTTGCACGCGCAAAGCGAAGCGCGCTCGCGCGGCACGCATCCCGATCCATGGTGGCGTCCCCCTCGAGCGCATGGATGGCTCGCACGATACTCTCCGTCGACTGCTCTTCGAAGAACACACCCGTCGGCGCCACCGGTTTCGGCCGGAAGGGCCGCTCCCCCACCACCGTCTCGGTTGCTCCCCCGACCCCATAGGCGACGACTGGCGTTCCACAAGCCTGCGCTTCGACCACGGCGATCCCGAAGTCCTCTTCGGCTGCATAGACAAACGCGCGAGCGCGCTGCATGAGATCGCGCACGACGTCGATCGGCTGCCAACCCATGATCTCCACGTTAGACCCAGCGGCCCTTTTCACTTTGGCCATTTCGGGGCCGTCACCAACGATGATCAGGCGCCGGTCCGGCAAGGATCGGAACGCGCTCGCGATAAGATCCACCCGCTTGTAGGGGACGAGCCTAGATGCGGTCAGGAAGAACTCGCTCTTTGCGTCGCCGGGGACGAAGTAGTCGGTATTCACCGGAGGATAGACCACGGTTGCAGGTCGCCGGTACGCTTTCTCGATACGCCGAGCGATGTACTTGGAGATTGCAACGAAATGGTCTACACCTGTCGCCGAACGAACATCCCAGTTTCTCATCTTATGCAGCATCAGTCTGGCCATCCAACCGCGGACGCCGTGATTCAACCCCGACTCCGCTAGGTACTGATGCTGAAGGTCCCATGCGTAGCGCATCGGCGAATAGCACATGCAGATGTGAAGCTGATCTGGGCCCGTGATGACCCCTTTGGCGACCGCGTGTGAACTGCTGATCACTAGATCGTACCCGGAGAGGTCCATCGATTCGATCGCGAGCGGCATCAACGGCAGGTAACCGCGGTACTTCGAACGTGCGAACGGAAGCGACTGGACGAAGGTCGTTCGAGGCAGTCTTCCGTCCAGAAACGCGCGGTCACGCGGTTCCAGAAAGTCCGCAATCGCGAAGAGGTCGGCCTGCGGGACTACCGCGAGCATCTGCTCTAGCACTTGCTCGGCGCCAGAATAGAACTTCAGCCAGTCGTGGACGACAGCGACTCGAGTCGGAAGTGCAGTCATGCCAACGAATTCAGTGCCGTGGGTCGATGCGGCGCTGTTGATCGCCGAAACGAACGTGACAAGGTGGGTCCTGTGGGCGGCGGAGACGCTTGGGGGCGGAAGTATAGTGGCGAGCGGCGCGGAGTGACCACGGAGGCTCCTCGATCTCTTGGCCCTCCCTTGAAGCCAAGCCGCACACTCCAGATAATTCCTTGCTCGCGCGCAGACCCATTCGAATCGCCCGGCGCCATTCCGCGTGGGGCCGGGAGCGCAAAGCCAACTCAAACGTAGGTTCGGTCCCCTTGACCAAGACTGCGCTCATCACGGGAATCAGCGGCCAGGACGGCGCATACCTCGCCGCTCTTCTGCTTGGGCAGGGGTACAAGGTCGTGGGCGCTGCCCGGCGATCCGCCTCCGGGGAGCTCTGGCGCCTCCGTGAGTTGGGGGTCGAGCCCAGCGTGACCGTGGTCGACCTCGAGTTGGCCGAGTACGCGAACGTCGAGGACGTGGTGAAGCGCGTGCAGCCCACCGAGGTCTACAACCTCGCCGCGCAGAGCTTCGTCGGGACCTCCTTCGACATGCCGATCTTCACGTCGGATGTGAACGCGCTCGGCACGCTCAGGGTGCTGGAGGCGCTGCGCAGGTGCGCGCCCGAAGCGCGCTTCTATCAGGCATCTACGTCCGAAATGTTCGGCAAGGTGCGGGAGACACCTCAGACCGAGGACACTCCGTTCTACCCCCGGAGCCCCTACGGCGTCTCGAAGGTCTTCGGCCACTGGGCCACCGTGAACTACCGCGAAGCGTGGAACCTCTTTGCGTGCTCGGGCATTCTCTTCAACCACGAATCGCCCCTGCGGGGTCGCGAGTTCGTGACGCGCAAGATCACCTTGGCGGTTGCCAAGCGGGCGACCACGGGTGAGGGCGTGCTCCAGCTAGGGAACCTCGATGGGTCGCGCGATTGGGGTTTTGCGGGCGATTACGTCGAGGCCATGTGGCGGATGCTCCAAGTGGACCGACCCGCCGACTATGTGATCGCGACGGGGGTGACGCACACGGTGCGCACGTTCGTCGAGCGAGCGTACGCGAGCGCCGGAATCGACATCGAGTGGGAGGGGGAGGGTGTGACGGAGAAGGGACGGGACGCGAAGGCAGGCTCGGTGGTGGTGGAGGTCTCGAAGGACTTCTTCCGTCCCGCTGAAGTCGATGTCCTGATAGGTGATGCCTCTCGCGCCCGTCGAGACCTGGGATTCCGCGCGTCGGTCACCTTCGATCAGCTGGTGGAGATGATGGTGCGGCGAGACATCGAGCGAATGAGGTAGGCCGCTCGCCGGCCCTCGCCCTCGCCCTCCGCGGGCGTATACCTTCCCTCCATGCCGTCGACCACCTCCTCATCCACGCGGTCGACCACCACGATCCGCGACCTCCCGCGCGATCTGGCGCGCGCCCTGGAGGGTTACGCCGAACGCCTGGATGTCGACACCATCCGCCGCGCCTACGAGTTCGCGGCCGAAGCCCACGCCGGGCAGCGACGGGCCTCTGGGGAGAAATACGTCAGTCACACGGTCGAAGTGGCGACGATCCTGGCGAACCTCCGCCTCGACTCCGACACGATCGTCGCCGGGCTGATTCACGACACCCTCGAGGACACCGAGATCTCGGTCAAGGAGCTCGAGAAGCACTTCGGCCCGCAGGTCGCCGCCATCGTCGACGGCGTCACGAAGATGGGGCGCGTCGAGTTCGGTTCAGCTTCCGAGCAGCAGGTCGAGAACTACCGCAAGATGCTGCTGTCGATGGCCAGCGACGCGCGCGTGATCCTGGTCAAGTTGGCTGATAGGCTGCACAACATGCGGACGCTGGAGCACCTTCCGGAGGCGAAGCGTCGTCGCATCGCGGTGGAGACGCGCGAGATCTACGCCCCCTTGGCTCACCGATTGGGGATGGCCGAGATCCGCTGGGAGCTGGAGGACCTCGCGTTCAAGTTCCTCGAACCGGAGGCCTATGTCGACCTGAGCAAGCAGGTCCGACAGCGGCGTCGCGGGCGGGAGCGTGAGATCCTCGAGATGCAGCGCCCCCTGGAAGAGGCACTGAAGGCGTCGGGCATACCCGCCACCGTGAGCGGGCGACCGAAGCACCTGTGGTCGATCCATCGGAAGATGGAGCGCCGCGGCCGGCCATACGAGGAGATCTACGATCTCATGGCGATGCGGGTGCTCACGGATACCGTGCAGAACTGCTACGCGGCGCTCGGGGTCATCCACAGCCAGTGGGCCCCGATTCCCGAGCGGTTCCACGACTACATCGCCACTCCGAAGTCGAACATGTACCGGTCCCTGCACACGACGGTTCTCGGGCCGGGTGGCCGCCGCTACGAGATCCAGATCCGCACCGAGGAGATGCATCGCACGGCGGAGCACGGCATCGCCGCCCATTGGCGCTACAAGGAGGCGGACAGCGCTCGGCCCGGGAACGAGGCCGACGAAGCCCTGTCCTGGTTCCGTCAGGTCATCGAGTGGCAGAAGGACACGAAGGAGCCGGAGGAGTTCATGGAGTTCCTCCGCATGGATCTCTTCCGCGGAGAGATCTTCGTGTTCACGCCCGAGGGGGACGTGAAGGCGTTGCCCGTAGGCGCTACGCCGATCGACTTCGCGTTCGCGGTGCACACCGAGGTTGGGTACCACTGTGCAGGAGCGCGCATCAACGCCCGCATGACGCCGTTGTCGCGAGAGCTCAAGAACGGCGACTCGGTCGAGATCATCACGAACCCGAAGCAGCGTCCCAGTCGCGATTGGTTGGCATTCGTAAAGACCTCGCGGGCGCGGCAATACATCCGCCAATGGCTGCGCCGCGAGGAAGGCGCCGCCGCCATCCGCCTGGGCAAGGAGCTGCTCGACCGAGAGCTGAAGCGCGCACGGCGGGCACTGCCTTCGGGCCTGGACGCCCTGCGCGCCGGCGCCGAGGCGCTCGGCCATCCGGACTTCGATCATGTGTACGAGGCGCTCGGGCGCGGTGATATCGGTCCGACTGCCGTCATCAAGCATTTCCATCCCGATCACGAGCCGGTGGTGGAAGCGCCGCGGGAACCAGGCCCCCTGGCGAAGTTGGCGGCCAAGCTGCGGCTATCCGGGCGGGGCGTACGCATCCAGGGTATGGACAACCTGATGGTGCGCTACTCGCGCTGCTGTCAGCCAGTACCGGGCGATCCCGTGGTGGGATACATCACGCGGGGGAGGGGCGTCTCGATCCATCGCAACGACTGCCCGAACTTGCTCGCGCTCGCTCGCGACCAGGAACGCCGCATCGAGATCGAGTGGGCTGCCGAAAAGGGGGACCGCTTCTTCGTGAAGCTCTACCTGCTGGGCACGGACCGGCGCGGCCTGCTTTCCGACGTGGCGCAGGCGATCACCGACACGGGCACGGACATCTCCCACGCGGATATGCGTTCGTCGAGCGGCGGCATGCAGGGCGAGTTCGTGGTCGAAGTGCGCGACCTCGCCCACTTGGAGAAGATCCGGCGGGCGGTGGGTCGGGTGAAGGGTGTCATCGACGTTCAGCGACGGGAGCATTTCGACGAGGACGAACTGGGATGGGTATGAGACGCTGGATAGTCGCGGTCGTCGCGGCAGGCGCCTCCTGTGGCCTGTCGCTCCCGTCCATCGCAGTTGCGCAATCCCTCGCGGTGGGCGACCCGATCGAGGACTATCTCCGGACCCTCCAGATCCTGGGGAAGGCGGATCTCGGCGGCTCCTTCACTGTGCGACCGCTCTCCGCAGACCGGGCGTCGATCGGCGACGTCCACCCCTGGGGCGCGCGCGAGACAGGGCTCGCCGCCGATCGCCCACTGGTACTTCTCGATCCTCGCCTCCGCACGTTCCTGAATTCGAGCTATCCGGTCGGGCAGAACGACGGCGCGGTTTGGCAGGGGAAGGGAATCACGACTGCGCTCGACTTCGGGGCGACAGCCTCGTGGGGGGCGCTGTCACTGACCCTGCACCCCACGCTCATCTACAATCAGAACACGAGCTTCGAGCTCGGGGTCGGAACGGTTACCGGTCTGCCGGTCTACGCCTACCCGTGGCGCTTGATCGACATGCCTCAGCGCTTCGGGCCCGACGCCTTTTGGACGCTCGACCCCGGGCAGTCCGAGCTGCGCGTAGACTGGGGGGGGGGCACGGCGGGTGTGAGCACGGCGAACCAGTGGTGGGGTCCGGCGGTTCGGAACCCGATCATCATGAGCAACAACGCACCCGGATTCCCGCACGCGTTCCTGGGGACGGACGGGCAGGTCGACACGGGCATTGGGGCATTCGAGGCGAGGTGGATCTGGGGCCGTCTGACGCAGTCGGACTGGTTCGACCCGGCGGCCAACACGCGGCGCTTCGTCACTGGCCTAGTGGCCACCTACTCTCCGAGTCCGCTCGACGGGCTCTCACTCGGGTTCACCCGACTCTTTTACGGGTACATCCCGGCGGATCGCCTTCCGGTCAGTGACTACTTCGCGGTGCTGGGAGGGTTGCGGAAGAAGACGCTCGTCAGCCCGCAGAACCCTACCGGCGACGACGAGCACGATCAGATGATCTCATTGTTCGGACGATGGGTCCTGCGAGAGAGCGGCTTCGAGGTCTACTGGGAGTGGGCGCGGAACGACCACGCTTGGGCGTTGAGAGACTTCGTGCTCGAACCTGAGCACTCGCAGGCCTACACGCTGGGCCTGCGAAAGGCCTATGCGCTGTCGGGCGACCGCCTACTGGCACTCACCGGTGAACTGACCCACCTCGAACGATCGACCACGTACGAGATTCGCGCGAACCCGACGTACTACGCGCACGCCATCGTGACTCAAGGCTATACCCAAGAGGGCCAGGTCGTTGGCTCGGGCTTGGGCCCGGGGGGCGGCGGCCAGCACCTGGGTGCTGAGCTTTTCGCCCCCTGGGGACGGGCGGGCCTCTACGTCGAGCGCCATATGCGCGACAACGACGCCTACTACCCCTGGGCAGTCGCCAACGCGACCAACGAGCCCTACTGCTGCCACGACGTCTCCTTGAATCTCGGCGCCAACGCGCTCGTGTTCGTGGGGGACTTCGACCTCGGGGCCGGGTTCATCGCCACCCACGAGTACCACCGCTACTTCTACGGCCTGGATCTGTCGAACCTCAACCTGAGCCTCTCGGCTCGGTGGCGACGCAGGTAGTTGCGATCTCGTGACTGACTTCGAGATCGTATCGCCCCACCGCCCCTCGGGGGACCAGCCGCGCGCCATCGCCGAGCTGACCGAAGGACTCGCGCGCGGGGACAAGCACCAAGTGCTGCTGGGCGCAACGGGCACGGGGAAGACGTTCACGATCGCCCATGTGATTGCCAATCACGGGCTTCCCACGCTCGTGATGTCGCACAACAAGACGCTCGCCGCCCAGCTCTATGGGGAGATGAAGTCGCTCTTCCCCCACAACGCCGTCGAGTACTTCATCTCGTACTACGACTACTACCAGCCGGAGGCCTACGTCCCGGCGACCGACACCTACATCGAGAAAGACGCGTCGATCAACGAGGACATCGAGCGCCTCCGGTTGCGCGCAACCTCCTCGCTCATGGAGCGAGACGATGTGATCGTGGTCGCCTCGGTCTCCTCGATCTACGGACTGGGCAATCCGCGCGACTACCGGAACCTGATGCTGCACGTGCAGGTGGGGGAGGCGCGCCCTCGCCGCGAGATCCTCAAGGGTCTCGTCGACATCCAATACAAGCGGAACGACTACCTCTTCGAGCGCGGCACGTTCCGCGTGCGTGGTGACACGGTCGAGGTGTATCCTGCCTACGACGAGCAGGCCATCCGCATCGAGCTGTGGGGCGACGAAGTGGAGCGGATTTCTCGCTTCGACCCCCTCACGGGCGAGATCATCACGTCGCTGGAGCGCACCGCGATCTATCCTGCGAGCCACTACGTCACCGAGCGCAGCACGATCGACGCGATGGTGCCCCTGATCCGTGAGGAGCTGGCGGAGCAGCTCGCGCGCTTCCGGGCCGAGGGCCGACTCCTCGAGGCCCAGCGGCTCGAGCAGCGCACCAACTTCGACCTCGAGATGATGCTCCAGGTCGGCACCTGTCCCGGCATCGAGAACTACTCGCTCTACACGAGCCGCCGGCAGACGGGGGACCGCCCCGCCTGCCTCTTCGACTACTTCCCTGCCGATTTCCTCATAGTCGTAGACGAGTCGCATGCGTCCATCCCCCAAATCAACGGGATGTACAACGGCGATCGCTCTCGGAAGCTCACGCTCATCGAGCACGGCTTCCGGCTCCCCTCCGCCCTCGACAACCGGCCGCTGAAGTTCGACGAGTGGGTGTCGCTCGTCCCGCAGGCGATCTATGTCTCGGCGACTCCGGGCGAGTGGGAGGTGCAGAGGGCAGGAGGGGTCGTCGTCGAGCAGATCATCCGCCCGACCGGCCTCGTCGACCCGGTGGTGGACGTCCGACCCGTGAAGGGCCAGGTCGACGACCTGCTCGCCGAGATCCGCAAGCGCGAGAAGCGTAACGAACGCGTGTTGGTCACCACGCTCACGAAGCGTATGGCCGAAGACCTGTCCGAGTACCTTCAGTCGGTCGGAGTCCGTGTGCGCTACATGCACTCCGAGGTCGACACGATCGAGCGCATGGCGATTCTCAGGCAACTTCGGTTGGGTAAGATCGATGTCCTCGTCGGGATCAACCTGTTGCGAGAAGGTCTCGACCTGCCCGAGGTCTCACTGGTGGCCATTCTCGATGCGGACAAGGAAGGGTTCCTGCGAGATGGCCGCTCCCTCATCCAGACGATCGGGCGGGCGGCGCGGAACGTCGAGGGCATGGCGATCATGTACGCCGACCGGATCACCAGGTCGATGCGGCAGTGCATCGATGAGACCAACCGGCGTCGAGAGATCCAGGTAGCGCACAACCTCGAGCACGGGATCACCCCGGAGACGATCCGGAAGAGCGTCGAGGAGATCGAGTTCGCCACGCGGCTGGCCGATGCTCGCACGGCGGCGCCGCGCGTCGCGGAGGCGTCGGCGACCTACGCGGAGGAGGTGAACCTGGAGGAGTACGTGAAGATCCTCGAGAAGGAGATGGCCGACGCCGCCGGCGCGCTCGATTTCGAGCGCGCGGCCCTCCTCCGCGATCAACTCTTCGAGCTGCGGGCCGCCGCGACGAAATGATGGAGCCCTGCCGATTGCGGCCTCCGTCCGCGATCTTGTTGCGCCACCGATTCACCCCCTTAACCGAGCATCGCCCTGAATGAAGATCGCCGTCATCGGAACCGGATATGTGGGTCTTGTGGCCGGGGCCTGCCTCGCCGAAACGGGAAACGACGTTGTCTGTGCAGATATCGACGCCAAGAAGATTGCGCGCCTGAACGGCGGTGAGGTCCCGATCTACGAGCCGGGGCTCGAGCCGCTCATCGAAAGCAATCTCGCGGCCGGGCGTCTGACCTTCACGACCGACGTGCCCGCTGCGGTGCGCGCCTCCGAAGTCATCTTCATCGCGGTGGGGACCCCCCCCGATGAGGACGGGTCGGCAGACCTCTCCCATGTGCTCGCCGTGGCCAAGACCATCGGCCAATCGATGGAGGGTGAGAAGGTCGTCATCACCAAGAGCACGGTGCCCGTCGGCACCGCCAAGCTGGTGCGGGAGGCGATCGAGAAGGAAACGAAACACAAGGTACATGTGTGCTCCAATCCCGAGTTCCTGAAGGAGGGAGCGGCCGTAGAGGACTTCATGAAGCCGGACCGCGTCGTGCTCGGCGTCGACTCCGACCACGCTGCGGAAGTGCTGAAGAATCTCTACTCGCCCTTCGTGCGCACGGGTCGGTCGATCCTGATCATGGATGTGCCCTCCGCCGAGATCACCAAGTACGCGGCGAATTCGATGCTGGCGACGCGGATCAGCTTCATGAACGCCATCGCGCGGTTGTGCGAGCAGACGGGGGCGAACATCGACTCCGTACGCAGTGGCGTCGGGTCGGACGCACGCATTGGACCCAGCTTCCTCTTTCCCGGGATCGGGTATGGCGGCAGTTGCTTCCCCAAGGACGTACAGGCGCTGGTACGGACGATGACCGCCCTGGGGGTAGATGCATCGATTCTGCAATCGGTCGAGGCCGTGAATGCCTCGCAGAAGAGGACCCTGCTGGAGCGCCTTACGACCCGGCTCGGTGGAAAATTGAAGGGCCGTCGGATTGCCATCTGGGGCCTCGCGTTCAAGCCGAACACGGACGATATGCGCGAGGCGCCCAGCATCGTCACCATCGAGGGACTGTTGGAGGCCGGCGCAACCGTTGCGGCTCACGATCCGGTCGCCATGGACGAGGCACGCCGCCACTTCGGCGACCGCATCACCTATTCGGCCACGAACTACGATGCCCTCCAGGGAGCCGATGCGCTTCTGATCCACACCGAATGGCTCCCCTATCGCAACCCGGATTTCGCGCGCATGAAGGGAACCATGGCGAGTGCGCTCATCTTCGACGGGCGCAATCTCTACGATCCAGCGGACGTGGCGCGCGCCGGCTTCGAGTACCACTCCATCGGCAGACCTGCGGCTCACCCCACGGGCTCCGGGGGGCGGTAACGTGCGCGTCCTGCTGACCGGAGGGGCCGGCTTCCTGGGGTCACACCTCGCGGAGCGATTCCTGCAGGACGGTCACGAGGTCATCGGGCTCGATAACTTCGTCACGGGATCGCGGGACAACGTGCGTTTGCTCGACAAGCACCCCGGGTTCCGTTTCGTCGAGCACGACATCTCGAATCCGTGCTACTTCGACGAGCCGATCGACGGCGTGCTGCACTTCGCGTCGCCCGCGAGCCCCGTCGACTATCTCGAGCTGCCGATCCAGACCTTGAAGGTGGGGAGTCTAGGGACCCACAACGCGCTCGGGATCGCGCTCGCCAAGAAGGCGCGTTTCCTGCTCGCTTCGACTTCGGAGGTCTACGGGGATCCCCTGGAGCACCCGCAGCGAGAGTCATACTGGGGGAACGTGAACCCCGTGGGTTCACGGGGCGTGTACGACGAGGCGAAGCGCTTTGCCGAGGCCATGACCATGGCCTACCATCGATACCACGGCGTCGACACCAGGATCGTCCGCATCTTCAATACGTACGGCCCCCGCATGCGGCCCGGAGACGGTAGGGTCGTGTCCAATTTCATCGTGCAGGCGCTGCGCGGCGACCCGATCACTCTCTATGGGGACGGCAGCCAGACCCGCTCCTTCTGCTACGTGGACGACGAGGTGGACGGCATCTACCGCCTCTTCCACTCGGACCGTGTGGATCCGACGAACATCGGCAACCCGAACGAGTTCACCATTCGCGAGCTGGCGGAGGTCGTGCTCCAGGAGACGGGCAGCCAGGCTCCGGTCGAGTCGCTGCCGCTTCCGGAGGACGATCCCAAGGTCAGGCGCCCGGATATCTCCGTCGCGCGCAGCGTGCTCGGATGGGAGCCGCAGGTACAGCTACGGGAGGGGATCAGGCGGACGATTCCGTACTTCCGGGAGCAGTTGGACCGTACCGGTGCCAAGGCGCGCACCATTTAGATAGGTGCGCCGTTCCAGGTGACCCGGACGGCGTCCGCACGCCGCACCCTTTACCCCGGCTCTCCCTCTCGTCAACCTTTGGTTCATGCCGACGGACCAAAAGCAAGCGCGTAGCATCGTCGCCCGGGGCGTCAGCGCC
>JBEBGN010000119.1:0-10081 GCA_040081395.1 Longimicrobiales bacterium | reverse complement strand
TCGGGCGGCGGGGACGAACTATGTATGGGTGACGCTGGACGTGAACTCCTCGGCCAACCAGAGCAACGAGACCAACGACCAGGGCAATAGCAGCTTCACGATCACGGCGCCGGTGCAGCAGTCGGACCTGGTGGTGCAGTCGATCTCAGTGAGTCCGACGAGTGGCCTCGCTGGCAGCTCGACGACGTTGAGTCTGACGGTGCGCAACCAGGGTGCTGGGTCTGCGACTGCCTCGACGGCGAACGTGCGGATCAGCACGAGCGGGAGCGTGGTGGGGACAAGCGATCCGCTGCTGACGCAGCTGAGCATCCCGGCGATCGCCGCGAGCGGTACCTACAGCACGACCGCCACGGTCACGATCCCGGGTGGTCGGGCGGCGGGGACGAACTATGTATGGGTGACGCTGGACGTGAACTCCTCGGCCAACCAGAGCAACGAGACCAACGACCAGGGCAATAGCAGCTTCACAGTGACGGCCGGGATAAGCACGCCCGTGGTCAGCGGCGTGAGTCCGAGCCCGGTTCCGGGCCTGAACGGCAACCAGACGTTGACGGTCAATGGGAGCGGGTTCGCGAGCGGCGCGATCGTGCGGCTGCGAGATCTGACGTACGGCGGTACGTACGACAAGACACCGACTTCGTCGAGCAGCGGTCAACTACAGATCAGCGCGAACTTCACTGCGGTTGCGGCCACGTGGAGCGCGCAGGTCATCAACCTCGACGGGGGGACCTCGAGTCAGTTCAACTTCACGGTGCGGTAGTGTCATGCCCGCCCGGGAGTAGACGGATAGTTGTGCAACGACCATGCTACGCACCTGACGCTGAGAGGGGGTCACGCGGACGCGGGCGAGGGAGCGATCCAAGTTCCTGGACCGAACCCCAAGCAGATTGCCCGCTGGATTCGGGGTACGGGTCGGCCCTAGCTCGCCGTCCTCACGGCGAGGCCGGACACCCAGCGGCCCCCCAACGGCACGAACGCCTGTTACTTGCGGTTTGGCCGCCATCCCGTAGGTTCGCATCCTACATGGAGCGGAATAGCTGCTCTTGTGTGGACGCCGAACCCACCCACGCCAGTCCTAGGAGGCATGTTGAAGACCGCCCGAATACTCGGTACCCTCGCGACAGCCGCGAGCCTGGGGGCCTGCGCGACGATCTTGGCCGGATCGAGCCAGCTCATGACGGTCAACTCGAACGTGGCCGGTGCGGAAGTCCACATCGTGACCCAAGCGGGTGCTGAGATCTTCGTCGGCACCACTCCGGTGAGCACGAGCGTGGACCGGGGCGAGGTGGGATTCCTTAGGGTCCGTGCTCCTGGATACCAGACGTATCAAGCCGCTTTGAATCGGTCCATCAACAGCATGTTCTGGGTGAACATCCTTTCGGGCGGAGTCTTCGGCTCGACCACGGATTACGCGACTGGCGCGATGTATGAGTACGCGCCGTCCACCTTCATGGTCACTCTGCAGGCCGCTGAGCAGACTACCCAGCTTCGCGAAGAGTGGCAGCGGAGGGAGGGCCTGCGCGCCTTCGTCCTCATGAACGGCGAGGCCCTGGTGACCGATTTGGCCAGTGGACACGGGGAGTACGTGGACGTGCTGGTAGACGTGATGGCGATCTCACCAGATCAGCGCGCGGCGGCTATCGACCGTTGGCGTGCGAGCTATTCAGCATCCCGGACGGCGGCTGAGTTCGCTGCCGCGATCGTCGGAGAGATCGAGGCCGAGTAGGGGAGAGCTTCTGCCGATGCTCGCGCTATTGCTTAGCGCGCAAGTCGGCGCGGGGTCGCTTGGCTGCGTGGAACCGACTTGTGCGACGCCGCTCCCGAGTCCGTCCCACGCCCCGGCAGGAATCACGGCCGGGGCGTGGGACGCGTGGCTAGCGTTGCTCCACTATTGGAGTGAAGACGGAGAGTGGCGCAGCGAAGTCGAAGATCCGTCGTTCTTCCTGGATCCCGAAGGGCCACGAAACCCCGAGGCCGAGTGGGCGGCGGCGGTTCAGGCCTTTCTCGAGCCTGACAAAGCGAGTGACTCCGGTGTCCAGCCGCGTTGCAGGTTTCCAGCTCGTTACCAATTCCTGAGTTCGGTCTTGGGCTGGGGCGACGCCCCCACTCCGGAACCCCTCTGCCCCCAGGTGGAGGCCCACATCGTGGAGCTTGGAGCGAGATCTGTCTCCGTTGTCTTCGTCTCCCACTACCTCGGCAACCCAGCGTCGGCTTTCGGGCACGCGATGCTCCACCTCGCGGGAGAGGACAGGTCAAGCGATGCGGTGCTCACAGACTACTCGGTAAGCTTCGAGGCCGACACCGAGAATATGGCTCCCGCCGAATACCTGCCGCGTGGACTTTTCGGGGGCCTCACCGCCGGATACCGAACGGCCCCGCTTCACGAACGGGTGGGGAGATACGAACGCAGGGAGCTTCGAGATCTCTGGACCTTTCCTCTCAGGCTAACGGATGAAGAAGTGGAAAGGCTCGTGCTCCATCTGTGGGAGCTGAAGGACCTCGAGTTTGGATACGGCTTCTTCGGCGAGAATTGCGCGCAGAAGCTGCTCGCGTTGGTCCACGCGATCGCGCCCGGGTATGGCGTCCTCCCCTACCGGAGTGCGGCGGTCCTGCCTCAAGAAGTCGCGCGCAGGTTAGTTGAGCGCGTTGGACTCGCGTCTGAACCTGGCCACAGACCCTCCCTTATCGGTCAATACGAGCGCGTGGTACACAGGCTAACGCAGGGCGAGCGGGAAGGCCTTGGCGAGATGATTGCGTCACGGACGGTCCCTTCTCAGGCATCCCCCGATGTGCTGAACGCGGCGCTCTTATGGAGCGAGATTGAGACGCCCTTCAACGCGTTCGAGCGGGGATCAGCCGAGAGCGATCCGGATGCAGTTTGGGTTCGCTCGCTCTGGACGGCGAGCGTGGCGAATCTGTCCACAAGTGCGTCGTCGTTGGTGGCCCCGGAGCCTGCGCGCGGGGCGAGCATCCTGGATGCGCATCGGCCGTCTCGTGTTGTCGTTCGAGGAGGGTATGCCGAAGGGCATGGATCGATCGTCGGCCTGGGCGTGCGATGGCTGCTCCACGACGCGGCTGATCCCCAGCTCGGGTACCCCCGCTATTCAACTGTGGAGGTGGCGCGGGTTGACGCCGAAGCCTCCATCAGCGGGCACATCGCCGTCGAGGAGGCGACTGCAGTACGCGTCGAGGCCTTGGGAACGTCGTCGGAATTCCATTCCCCCGTGGCGTGGCGTTTTGAGGTCGGAGCTCGTCGGCTAAGCCACCTCGGCGGGGCGCCCTTACACTTCGGATTGGAGTTTGCCCTCGGCCTAGGCGCATCCGTCTCAGCCGGCGGGACTTCGATCGGGTTCTTCTCGATGGCTGGCGTGCGGCCAGGTGTTGCACTAGCGGCGTCCGGGACGGACTTCGTGCCCACTGGCCTTTGGTCCAGCGGCGTTCTGCTCTCGCTGCCTTCCGATGTCCGTGCCCGACTGAACGGTGAATACTCGTTCTCCCTGGCCTCGCTCGACGGTGGAGGTGCCATGTTCAGCGCAGACATCCGAAGGGGGCTCGGGGACGACTGGGACGCCCAGCTCGTGCTCCATCGCCGAGTCGACCGAACGACGATTTCGCTGGGACTTGTTTCGTTTAGGTGATGTCGGGATTGGGCGGTGAGTAGAGGCGGGTAATGGATCAAGGGGAAGTGACCCAGCAACTAGAGGTGTCCCCACTTTTCCGCCGCCCTGCCCAAGCACTAACATCCGCCGATCGACGCCTCCCACCCGCATTGATCCGACCACCCACGAGCGCCCGCATGCCCGACCTCTCCTGTCCCCACTGCACGTCCCCGGATGTGCGGCGGTTCTCGATCCTCTACAAGCAGGGCACGGCGGACAGCAGCTCCGTCTCGCACGTGGCCGGATCGGCGGGGTCCGGTTTCGCTTCCGGCACGGTCAGCACCTCGACCGTGTCGATGACGAAGATCGCGCAGGAGACCGCGCCGCCCCGAGGCAAAGACGTCGTGACGCCAGGCTTCTTCACGATCCTGGGCGCGCTTGGTCTGTTCTCGACCTTCGGTATGGCGGGCCCCTGGCGGATCAGGTGGTTGGTGATGCTGCTGGTTTCGGCTCCCTTCTTCTACCTGCGCAAGCGGTACAACCGCACGGTGCTCCCCGGCTTGAAGAGCAAGTGGGATCGCTCCTTCCTCTGCATGAAGTGCGGAGAGTCGTTCGAGGTGGGCGCCGCGAGTTGATGGACGACGCCAAGCGTTGGCAAAAGGTCTTCAAGATGCCCGTCGCGAGCGTGTATCCCCACTACCTCACGAAGGCGGAGAAGAAGGGGCGCACGAAGGAGGAGGTCGACGAGGTCATCTGCTGGCTGACCGGATACACTCCGAAGGCGCTGTCGAAGCATCTCGAGCAGAAGACGGACCTGGAGACCTTTTTCAGCAAGGCGCCTGCGCTCCATCCCAACGCCAGCAAGATCACGGGCGTCATCTGCGGCGTTCGCCTCGAGGACATCGAGGACCCGCTCGTGCAGAAGATCCGCTACATGGACAAGCTGGTGGATGAGCTGGCGAAGGGCAGGCCGATGGAGAAGATCCTACGGGTGTAGGGGGGCGTGGTCACCAAACGGTTGACCAGAGCCTCCGCCCTAGGAAGCTTCACTACATGGTCCAGTTCGACAGTCGGCGCCTCGCCGATTTCTGCCGTGGAAACGGCATCGTCCGACTCCGGATGTTCGGGTCCGCGGCGCGTGGCGAAGATCGCCCCGACTCGGACGTGGATCTGATAGCCGACTTCGGGGCGCCGGTTGGGTTCTTCGAGCTGATTCGCGCCGAGGACGAGCTCGCCGTGTTCTTTGGCCGGCCCGTCGATCTGCTCACTGAGCGCGCGATCAGCCCGTTCATGCGCGACTCGGTACTGAAGTCCGCCCGAGTCATCTTCGATGCCGGGGCTTGATGCGCTCTTTCTCGGCCACATGCTGGCCGCGATGGACCGCGTCGGAGATCTGGTGGGTCGAGTCGACAAGCTCTCCTACGACGCGGACTGGGTCTTACAGGATGCACTCATGCGCGAGCTCGAAGTGCTTGGTGAAGCAGCGGGCCGGGTCTCGCCGGAGTTCGTGAAGGCGCACCCAGAGGTTCCTTGGCGTGAGATCACCGGGCTGCGGCACAAGCTCATCCACGACTATTTCGACGTCGATCTCGACATCGTCTGGCGCACCGCCACCGTCAACGTTCCCGCAGCCCTTCCGCTGGTTCGCGCCGCGGCGGAGTCCAATCGGGAGTAAGGGCAGTGCACGCGGTTTGACTCCCCCCGCCTCCCGCGCTACATCCCCCGCCGTCTGACCCACCCAGGAGGCGCCATGCGTCGCTCGCGGACTGCCATTCAGCTCGTCGCCCTCTCGCTCGCCTTCGCCTCGAGCATAGTCGCGCAGAACCCCGCGCAGACCCCGGCCGCCGCACCGGCGGCCCCCGCCGCTATGGCCGGCAGCCCCTACCTGGGCAAGATCCTCCGCGAGGACCTCTACGCCGACATCTGGGTGCGCCCGGGGCTCGCGCCGCGCGACCGCAGCTTGATCACCATCGCGGTCAATCAGTCCCTCTACGCCACGGAAGAGATCCGCGCGCACGTTCGGCGCGGGCTCGACAACGGGCTGACGCAGGCCGAGATCTCGGAGTTGATCGCGCACGTGCTGGTCTACTCCGGCTTTCCGACGGGGGTGAACGCGGCGCGCGTGGCGACCGAGGTCTTCACGGAGCGCAACCTACCGGCGGTGCCCCCCTCGTCGCCTCGGAACCGCGACCCGGTCGTGCCCCCGGCTTATCCGAACTCCTTCCCGGCCACGCCCTACCTGGCGGCGCTGCTGAACGAGTGGGTGTACGGCGAGGTGTGGGAGCGGCCGGACCTGTCGAAGCGGGACCGGAGCCTCGCCACCATCGCGGTGGCTCAGGCGATGGGTGCGGCCTCCGAGCTGCGCTCGCACCTGGCCCGCGGGCTCGATAACGGCGTCACGCAGACGGAGATCGGCGAGCTGATCGCGCACGTCGCCTTCTACACGGGGATCCCGAGCGCGGTGAACGCCTCGCGCGTGGCCGCGGCCGTCTTCGATCAGCGCAACCTGCCCATGCCGCAGGCGGACTATCCCGCTTCTCCGTATCTGGACACGCTCATCGACGGATTGCTCGCGGAGACTTGGGGCCGGTCCCCGCTCACGGAGCGGGAGCGCACGCTCGTCACCCTGGCGGTCATGCAGACCCTCTACTCGACGGACGAGCTCCGCGTGCAGATGGAGCACGCACTCGACGACGGCATCACCCCGCAGGAGATCTCCGAGCTGATCGCGCACGTGACGCTCTATTCGGGCTTCCCGATGGGCGTGAACGGGTCGCGCACGGCAGGGGCGTTGTTCCAGGCGCGCGGGCTGCCGATGCCGCAGTAGGGAGTTGAGCACCGGCCATGCCACGAGGGGTCAGGCCTCGCCGGGTCCCTAGGCTTACGCAGGCACCTCTACATACGACGAATAGCTGTGCGGCTCAGGAACGTCGTACGCCTCTTCGCGAAGGCCGTCGAGGTGAAACTGAATCACCTCGTGCATGTTTGCCTCGACGAGCTCCCGCGTCGGCCCTGTTGAGACACACCCAGGTAGGTCAGGGGAGTACGCGGAGTAGCCCGTACCCGTCTCCTCAATCACGATCAGGTAGCGCTTCATGTCTTGAGCCCCGCCTGCTTCAGAGAGTTGCTTCCGTACGATATCAGGCCATGCTATCATAAGCCATGAACTCCGCTCAGCGTAAGACGCTGGCGACCGTCTTCGAGCGGCCGACAAGAGCCGACGTCAGGTGGTCAAGCGTAGAAGGCCTGATACGGGCGCTCGGCGGGGAGGTGAGTGAGGGGCGTGGGTCGCGAGTCCGGTTCAAGCTTGGAGAGCGGGTCGCGACCTTTCACGGGCCGCATCCGAGACGGGTAACGGGCAAGACCACGCTCGAGGATGTGCGGCGATTCTTGGAGAACGCAGGAGTCAAGCCATGATCGATTACAAGGGCTACACGGGTGTCTTCGAATTCGACCCGACCATCGATGGTTTCCACGGGCGGGTCGTTGGGCTACAGGACGTGGTGACCTTCGAAGGTCGCTCAGTGGAGGAACTGCGGCATGAGATGGAGGAGTCCATCGAGGACTACCTCGAGCTCTGCCACGAGGCGGGAAAAGAGCCGGAGCGGCCCTACAGGGGAGAGTTCCTGGTTCGCACGACACCGGAGGTTCACCGTGCGGTCGCGACCGCTGCCGAAGCAGCTGGCATGAGCCTCAACGCCTGGGTCGAAACGACGATCACGACGGTCGTGGCCGAGCGCCGTCCGGTGAGCCGCAAGGCCAAGTCCACTGCGTCGGCAACCCGCGCTCGCGAGAGGTCCTGAACCGCTCCCCCATGGCCAGGCTCCGCATCCTCGGCGTCCCGATGGACTTCGGCACCTCGCGGCGCGGCGTCGACATGGGTCCCTTCGCCACACGCTATACCGACCTGCGCCGCCGGCTGGAACGGCTGGGTCACGAGGTGGAGGACGGCGGCAACATCTCGGTGCCGTTCCGCGAAGACGCCATCGTCGGCACCAACGCGAATGCGCGGTACCTGCGCACGATCACCGACGTGTGCAGGGAGGTCGCGGCCGGGACGCGTACGGCGGTGGCCGAGGGCCGCATTCCCATCGTGCTCGGTGGAGACCACTCGCTCGCGGCGGGCTCGATCGCCGGCGCGGCGGCGCACTTCGCGGCGCGCGGCGAACGCATCGGCGTCATCTGGGTGGATGCCCACGGGGATCTCAACACGCCGGAGACCTCCCCCTCGGGCAGTGTGCACGGCATGCCCCTCGCTCATCTCCTGGGTCATGGGGATGTTGCCCTCGGGAGCGTCGCGGGGGTCCATCCGGCCGTGCGGGCCCAGGACGTCGCGCTGGTCGCCGTGCGCGATCTCGACCCGGGGGAGCGCGACCACATCGCAGCGTGGGGTGTGCGCGCGCATACCATGCGCGCGGTGGACGAGCGGGGCATCAAGGACATCGTCAGTGATGCCATCCAGGTCGCGTCGACGGGGACCTCCGGCATCTGGGTTTCGTTCGACATGGACGCGGTAGATCCCGAGGACGCGCCCGGAGTGGGCACTCCGGTGGCGGGCGGGTTGAGCTATCGCGAGGCGCACACCGCCATGGAGCTGATCGCCGACAGCGGGAAGTTGATCGGTCTCGATCTGGTCGAGGTCAACCCGGTGTTGGACGAGAGGAACCGGACCGCCGCGCTGGGCACGGAGCTGGTGTTGAGCGCGATGGGGAAGAAGGTGCTGTAGGGACGCGGCCACGTCCGGTTGCCGGCGGTGGTGGAGGGATCCCGTTGACCGCGCCCGCCGCCTTCTGAGAAGTTCAGGTTATGGTCCAGTTCGATAGCCGCCGCCTGGCAGACTTCTGCCGCAACAACGACATCACCCGGCTCCGCATATTCGGATCCGCGGCTCGCGGAGACGATCGCCCCGACTCGGACGTGGACCTCATTGCCGACTTCGGTTCACCCGTTGGCTACTTCGAACTGATCCGGGCCGAGGATGATCTCGCTTCGTTCTTCGGGCGGCCAGTGGACCTCCTGACCGAGCGCGCGATCAGCCCGTTCATGCGCGCCGAAGTCCTCGGGTCCGCCCGAGTCATCTTTGATGCGGGCTCCTGACGCACTCTTTCTCGGCCACATGCTGGCCGCGATCGAGCGCGTCGGTGAACTCGTAGGACGCGTCGACAAGGCAGCCTTCGACTCGGATTGGGTACTCCAGGACGCCCTCATGCGCGAATTGGAGGTGCTCGGCGAAGCCGCCGGACGACTCTCTCCGGAGTTCGTGCAGGCTCACCCGGAGATTCCGTGGCGCGGGATCACCGGACTTCGGCACAAGCTCATCCACGACTACTTCGAAGTCGACCTCGACATCGTCTGGCGGACCGCGACGGTCAACGTTCCCGAGGCCTTGCCCCTGATTCGCGCTGCGGCGGAGTCTCAGGGCTGAGCTAGTCACACCGGCGACGCGCGCCCGAGCCGCCGATGCCTACCGGCTCTGCTGGCAGCCCCCTACCTCGCGGCGTATCCTGCTGTATCGTGCCACGTCGGCCGCGGCTCTCTCACTGAGCGGTGCACATGATCTACCGCAGACTCTCCGGACTCACGTCCCTCCTTCTCCTCGCGGCCTTCGCACCCCCCGCCGCCCACGCCCAGTCCCTCGCGGGTTGGGGAACCGGCAGGGTCTCCCTCGAGCCTGTCGATGCGGGCCGTCCCTGGGGCTGGGCCGTGCGGGACTTCATGGAGGTGGAAGACCGCCAGCTCTACAACACGGCCAAGGCGAAGCTCCTGAGCGGAAGACAGATCTTCAGCCACACCATCTCCGCATTCGACATCGAGCGCTACTGCGCCGAGGCGCCGCACTACGACTTCACCTGGTTCGAGATGCAGCACAGCACCATGCGCTTCGACGAGGTCGAGGCGATGGTCGCGGCCTGTCCGCGCGTCGGGGCGACGCCGATCCTGCGCATACCGGACGCGCTCGAAGGCAACGTGCAGAAGGCAATGGATATCGGCATGCTCGGCATCATCGTGCCGACCGTGGACGACGCTCTGGAGGCGCGCGAGGCCGCGCGCTACGCGCGCTTTCCACCGACCGCACGCCGGAGCTCGGGTGGGGGTCAGGCCACCGGGCTCTGGACGCCGGCGGTGCCGAGCGGATCCAACTTCCGCGAGTCGATCAACGACAACATGCTCATCATCGTCATGATCGAGACCCCCGACGGCGTGGACAACGCGCTGGAGATCGCCTCGACCCCCGGCGTGGACGTGGTGCTGCTCGGCAACGCGGACCTGGCGAGTTTCTCGGGCTTCGCGCAGGACAGCCCGGAGTACCACGACCTACAAGCCCGCACGCGGAACGCGACCTACAGGGCGGGGAAGTTCTGGGCGAACGCGGCCTTCGGGAACGCGACCGGCAACCCACTGAGTGCCGACTCGCGGGTCCACCAGAACGGTCCGTCGAATGATGGGTGGACGCGTCCGGGGGGTGGCCGAGGAGGCTGAGC
>JBEBGN010000118.1:0-10113 GCA_040081395.1 Longimicrobiales bacterium | reverse complement strand
CATGCCGTCCCGCTCCCTGAGGATGTCGATGTAGTCGATCAGGATGATGCCGTTCTTCACCACGATCCCTGCCAGCGCGATGATGCCGATCCCGCCCATGACGACGCTGAACGGCATTTGAAGGACCATGAGGCCGACGAACACACCCATGGTCGACATCAACACACCGGTCATGATGATGGCCGGCTTCACCACCGAGTTGAACTGGCTGATGAGGATGAGCGAGATGAGCATGACCGCGATCATGAACGCACCCTGGAGGAACTCGGCCGCCTCGGTCTGCTCCTCGGACTGCCCTGCGTACTGCATGGTGTATCCCGGGGGCAGTTGAGCCGCGAAGTCCGTCAGCGTCGCCTGCACCTCGGCCAATACCACGTTGTTCGCGTTCCCTGCGGCCACGTTGGAGGTGAGGGTCGCCATACGCGTCTGGTCCTTGCGGCGAATGGCCCCCATTCCTTCCTGCACGTTCCAGGTCGCAACGGAGATGAGCGGTACCTGCGTGCCGTCATTGCTCATGATGGTGAGCTCACGCAGCCCCTCGAGCTCCTGCCGATACGACTCGGCGAGGCGCACGACGATGTCGTACTCGTCGTTGCCCGTGCGGTACTTCGCCGCCTCGACGCCGTTGATGGCACTGCGGATCGCGCTACCTACCTGCATGGTGTTCAGGTTGTAGAGCGCGGCCTTCTCGCGATCGACCACGACCGAGAGCTCTGGACGCGCGGCGTCCAGGTCGCTCTCGAGTCCCACGAGCCTAGGCGCCACCGGAGCGTTCCGCAGGATCTCCAGCACCTGATCCGATAGCGTCCGCAACATCACGGGGTCTTCACCTACGAGCTCGATGGTCACGGGTGAGCCACCGGCCGGACCTTCCACGAGCTGCTGGACGGTAACGGTGGCGCCCGCGACGTCGTGGCCCACGTTCGCCTGCATTTCGGCGAGCGTCGCCCAGGCGTCGAACTGACGCTCCTCGAACTCCACCATAGACACCGAGATGCGCCCGCCTTCCGGGCCGCTCGGACCGCCGCCTCCCATCATGGCCGCGCCGCCACCACCCGTGCCTCCGGTGACCGCCACGACCGACTCCCAGTCCTCGCGGCCGCCGATACCCTGCAGCTCCGCCTCGAGGCTCCGCACGATCGAATCCGTCACCCCCGCCCTGGTTCCAACGGGTGTCTGGACGTCCACCATGAGCATGGCCGGTGGGATGTCCTCCGGGAAGAACTCGATGTTGTCCGAGTGCGTCGTCCCGAACAACACGCCGATACCCACGAACGAGAGGATCGTGATGCCGACCACCGCCAAACGATGGCCGAGAGCCCAGCGCACCGCGCGCTCGTAGCGCTCGATGACCTTTCCGACCGTGTGCTGCCGGAAGTGGTGTCCAATGCGGTCGAGGAAGAAGTGGTACATCGCCCAGAAGAGCGCGCCCGTCGCGATCAACATGACGACCGTGAGCACGTTCGAGCGGGCGATCCACAGCAACGCCAACACGGTCACGCCGATCAGGGACCACTTGGCCGCGGGCTTGAGCGGCTGGGGCTTGGCTCCCTCCAGCTGGATGCTGATGGCGCACAGCGTCGGCACGATCGTGAACGCCACCACCAGGGAGGCAGCGAGCGTGATGACCAAGGTGATCGGCAGGTACCCCATGAAGTCACCGATCTGGCCCGGCCAGAACAGCAGCGGCAGGAACGCCGCCAGGGTCGTGGCCGTCGACGAGATGACCGGGATGGCGACCTCACCGGTCGCCTTCTTCACGGCCAGCTTCCGTTCCCACCCCTGTTCGATGAAGCGATAGATGTTCTCCACCACCACGATCGCGTCGTCGACCAGCATCCCCAGCGCGAGGATGAGGCTGAACAGAACGATCATGTTCAGCGAGATGCCGAGGAGCCGGAACGTGACGAACGACAACAGCAGCGAGGTCGGAATCGACACCGCCACCAGCATCGAGGTCCGCAGGCCTAGGAAGAAGAACAGCACGGCCACGATCAGGATCATGCCGGCGATGATGTGGTGGCCGAGGCTCTCGACCATCATCTCGATCTGCCGCGACTGATCCGCGGTGATGCTCACCTCGGTGGTCGGCGGGAACTCGGGGCGCATGAGCTCGATCTCGTGGCCCACGGCCTCCGCCGTCTCGATGATGTTCTCGCCCGACCGCTTGACGATGTCGAGCGTGACGACCGGATCGCCCCCCATGCGCGCGAAGCTCTCGCGCTCGGCGAAACCGAAGTCCACCGTGGCGACGTCGCGCACGTAGATCGCGCGGCCATCCTCCGAGGAGATCACGAAGTCCTCGATGGCCGACGGATCGTCGAGCTCGCCGTCCACGCGCACGAGGTACTTGGTCTCACCGACGTCGATCGACCCGCCGGGGATGTTCACGTTCTCGCTGCGGATGGCCGCGACGACGTCGTTCATGTCGACGCCGTAGTACTGGAGTCGACCGAGGTCGACCTCGACCTTGACCTGTTGCTCGAGTCCGCCGCGAATGTCCGCGCGCAAGACGCCGGGCAGGGTTTCCAGACGATCCTGGAGATCTTCCGCAATCGCCTTCAGACGAACCAGCCCGTACTCACCGGACAGGTTCACCGACATGATCGGGATCTCGGCGAAGTCGAACTCGAAGATGCTCGGCTCTTCGACGTCCGCCGGCAGGTCGGGCTTGGCGAGATCCACCTTCTCGCGGACCTGCGTGAGCGCCTCTTGGACGTCGACGGTCGACTCGAATGCGACCGTGATGCTCGAATAGCCCTCCACCGAAGTGGAGCGCAGCTCGTCGAGATCGGAGATGGTCGACAGATCCTCCTCGAGGATCCTCGTCACCTGCGACTCGACGTCCGACGGCGACACACCCGGATAGATCGTGTTGACCACGAACATGGGCTGCACGATCTCGGGGAACGACTCTTTCGGAATCGCCCGGTACGAGAGCACGCCCATGACCGTGACGATGAAGAACAGCACCAGCATCGACGTGGTGTGGTTCACCGACATCGTCGACAACCAGAACTCTTTGAACTTGTCCGCCAGGCGCGGGTCAGGCCCGGGCTCGTGTCCGTGGTCCGACGGACGATCGATTTCCATGCTCATGATGTCAGGCCCCCTCCCCCACGATGCGAATCCGGTCGCCGTTCTCGACTTCCTTGTGTCCAACCACGATCAGTCGCTCCCCCGCCGCCACGCCCTCGTCGATGACCACCAGGTTGCGGCGGGTCGGCCCGAGAATGACGTCGCGAACCTCGGCGACCTGCTCCCCGTTCCGATCGACGGCCACGTAGACCACGTACCCGTTCTCGACGCGGATGAGCGCGTCCTGCGGCACCACGATGGCCTCGTTCACCGTTTCCCGGGTCACCGCCATGTTGGCGACCATCTGCGTCTTCACGAGTCCGTTCGGATTCGGGAGCGACACCTCGATGGGGAAGGTCCGGTTCTCGGCATTCACGGTGGCACCGACGTAGCGGATGCGTGCCGTGTAGGGCTCGCCGTCGAGCTGCTCGAAGTCGAGCAGGGCCACATCACCCACGCGGATGTCCCCCGCATACCGCTCCGGCACACCGGCGAAGACCTTGATCGGGTTCAGGTCGACCAGGCGCCCGACAGGGGTGCCAGGCGAGACCATCGCGCCCACGTCCACCATGCGCTCGTCGAGCACGCCTGCGAAGGGCGCGCGAATGACGGTGCGGGCCAGTCGCTGCTCGAGCCCCTCCAGCGCCGCGGCGCTCTGCTCGGCCTGAAAGCGCGCTTCCAGATAGGCGATCTCGGAGCCGACGCGGTCGTCCTCCCAGAGGCGGCGGCGCCGGTCCCATGTCTGCGCGGCCAGCTCGGCCGCGGCTCGCGCCTGCGTCACCTGCGCCGTGAGCACTCGGTCGTCGATCTTGGCGATCGAGTCCCCTTCGGCCACCCTACCGCCACGGTCGACGAAGATCTGACGGATGACGCCGCTCTCCTCGGCCGCCACCAGTACGTCCTGGTTCGGCATGGCGATCGACGTGAGGCGGATCTCCTCGACGAACTGCTCGGGAGCCAACGTGGCCACCTCCACGTTGATCACGCGCACGAACTCTTCCGCGATCGCGTCGCCATCGGCGCCGTCCACCTCGGACGCGCCACAACCAGCCAGGCCGAGGGCCAGAGCGGTGGTTCCCAAGGCTCCCCACATCCACACTGTCCGCCGCATATCGGTTCTCTCCGTCGTCGTTTCGGATGTCATTGCTCTGCCGCTCCCACGGTCACGTCCACGATCGGAACCAACCCCGTCGCCTGATCGAGCTGCGCCCGCGCGACCAGATAATCGAAGACCGCCTGGGCGTAGTTGAACTCGCTCTGGCGGAGTGCCACCTCGGAGTCGGTCAGCTCGAGCTGCCCGCCGAGTCCTTCGCGATACTGCGCGCTCGCGATCTCGAAACCCCGCGTCGCCTGGCGCACCGCGAGTCGCTGCGCGCGCGCACGCTGGAGCGCCTCATCCGCGTTCTCGACCAGACTTCTCACTTGGCTCGCCGCGAGATCGACTGCCTGCCGGCTCTGCACCTCGGCCTGACGGAGCGAGGCGCGCCGCTGATCGATGCGCGCGTCTTGCCGAAAGCCCGAGAACACGGGCACGCTCACGCGGATCCCGGCGATGCGCGAGTACGCGCGCTGGCCGTTTCCCATGGCGAAGAAGCTCGGGGAGCCATTGTTCTGAGCCGTGATGACGTAGTTCCCGAAGAGTGTCACCTCGGGCAGGTACGACATCTGCTCGACGCGCATCTGCGCGCGAATGAGATCCTGGTTCAGCTCGAGCTGCCGCAGGTCCGAGCGCTCGCTGGAAGCGCGCGCCAACGCTTCGTCCACCGACCCGGCACCGGCCTCCTCGAATCCCATGAAGCCGAGAACCCCACGGTTGTCCGCGCTATTGGCAGACAAGTCCTCCAGATCCATCTCGGCCAGCGTTCCCTGCACCCGCAGCGACTCCTGGTCCTCGATGCTCGCTTGGATCGCCAGCTGGCGTTGAGCCTGGAGCGCCGCGTTCTGCGCGCGCCGCAGGTTCGGCTCCAGGTTGGCCAGCTCGACTTCGAGGCGGAGCACGTCGTAGTCGGACGCGAGCCCGGCCCGGTTGAGCGCGCGCGTCTCATTCAGCGACTGGCGCACCCGCTCCACCGAGTTCTCGGTGAGCCGCACCTGCTCCTGCGAGAGCAGCAACTGGTAGTACGACGTGCGCACCTGCGTGACCACGCTCTGTGCGGTGCCGCGCACCGCCTCCGTCTGGAAGCTGCGGTACCGTCCGGCCGCGCCCACGCCGATGAACACGCCGGCACGGAAGAGCGGCTGCTCGAACGAAAGCGTCGAGTTCCACGTGTTGTCGGTGCCGAATCGAACCGCGATGTAGTCGTCGGGCCCGGCGTTCGGATTGAAGAACACCGCCGGAAAGAAGTTCACGGCGGGGGACAGGTTTCGCGAATACGACGCGTTGAGGTCGATGCTCGGATAGACGTTGCTCCATGCCTCCGAGACCTGGTCCTCGGCCACGTTGAGCCCTTCGCGTGCAGCGCGCAGGTCCCGGTTGGAGTCGAGCGCGTTGCGCGCGAGCGCCTCCAGACCGATCGCCTGCTGCCCCTCGACCCGCGAAGCGCCGAACGCGAGTGCCGCGCCGAGCAGCGCCGCGATCAGCACGCGCGCCATCCGCGTCATGGGCGCTGTCGGCACCGCCATCGAGTCTCCCCCTCCCATCGTCCGCCCGTCCGGGCGCCCCGCTATCGTCGTCATGCCTTCCTCACGTCGTGGTTTGGAGCGTCGGTACCGTTCCCACACCCGTCATCAAGCGCATCCCGGATTCGTGGAAGAGCTTCCGGAAGGCCTCTACGTCTTTCCCCAGGTGACCCTGGTGGAAGAGCTGAACCAGCCCGTGCGCGTGCGCCCACAAAGTGAGCGACGTCTGGAGCGGATCCCCTTGGGCGAGGATCCCCTCGCGCATGCACTCGCCCACCCGGTCGATCCAGAACTGGTGGATGGCGCACCCCATCGCTTCGATGTCCTCGGGGAACGCCGCCATGCCGAGTCGTTCGCAGCCGGCGAAGAGCATCGCATGCCAACGCGGGTGCTCGAGGGCGAAGTCGAGATACCCATCCGCAGCCCGCTGAAGACGTTCTCCAGGGGTCGGCGCCTCGAGCGCGCGGTAGGTATAGGACATGAAAGCGCGGTAGGCCTCGCGCAGGACGTCCGCCAACACGGCCTCGCGGCCGTCGTAGTGACGGTACAGGGCCGGGGCCGTGACCCCGACTTCCTTGGCGAGCCCCCGCATGGAAAACCCGTCGAGCCCTCGGCTCAAGTACAGGTCGCATGCGCGGGCCAAAATGTCCTGGCGTGGTTCTGACATGGTGAACACTGTAAACACGACCCCGGAAATGATCAACAGGGGCCTATGTTTCAGTATGTAACGGTGTTTAGTTCGAAATGGTGCAAACCCGCGCCGGACGCGGATCTTCCGGCACCCGGGGCCCGACGATCACGCTCAGAGGATCTGGTCGAGGTAGGCGTCGAAGCGGAATCCGCGGGGGCTCTCGAGCCCCCAAGCACCGTCGAACCGTATGAGGCCGTCCAGGATCGAGAGCCCTAACCCCACCGAAGGGAGGGCATCGTCGACGTCGATGTCCGCGCGGTCCCCCGCCCACCCCAGGTCGGAGAACAGGGAGATGCGGCCGAAGGACTCCCCCCGCGCCAGCTCGACGCGCGCGCGCCCGAAGCTGTTCCCGCCCAGGACGCGAGGATCGTACCCGCGCAGCGTGGAGGGTCCCCCCACGTACCAGAGCCGCTGCGCCGAGGGGGAACCCCACACGGTGCCCGCGCCCAATTCGAGCGCGAAGCGGAGCTGCGCCGGGAGCGGTAGGACGACGTGGGCGCCGAGGGCCGAGCGGGCGTACTCGAAGTCCCCGAGCCCCCCCTGGAGCAGCAGGTCCAGACCCCCCTGGGCCAGGTTCGGGTCGGAGCCCCAGTAGGGGGACAGTTCCAGCGATGCTCCGTACTCCCAGCCGCGGTCCGCGGCCAGGTTCGGTCGGAAGGTCCAGCTGTCGCTGGTGGCGTGCACGAGCGTGAACGCGGTCTCGGGGACCACCGGCTCGTGGCGCTCGGCATATCCGCGCAGGCGGAACGAGCGCAACTCGGACGTCGGGGGCGTCCACTCGAGTGTGCCTCCGGTACGGCGGTAGTAGTCGCCGTCATCGCGGCCGAAGAACGCAGCCTGGAGCGAGTTGCCGAGGCCGAAATGACGAGCGCGCTCATCGATGGTCGTCAGCTCGTGGTACCCGAGCGCGGAGATGCGTCGGCGTACCGTCTCGCGCGTGATCTCAAGCGTGCCGTTCGGGTGTAGGTCGGCGACGCCGAACCGTGCGGTCGCCGCTACGGAGAGTGGCCCGATCGGCGTGTTCGGACGCACCTGCCCGCGCATACCCAGCGAGAGCGCTTCCACGCGGTTGTAGCGCACCAGGTCGGGGCGCTGGAAGCCCCACCGCAACGTCGCCGGCATCTGCGGGAGGGGTGGCAGGGGCAGATTCGCGAGGCCGTCGAAGTACTCGTCGAGGTCCGCCTCGGAGACGAACCCCGGCGCGTCCTGGCCCAGGGGTGGGGGCAGATCCGGGCTCCTCGCCAGGAAATCGAGATCCTGCGGCAGCAGGTAGGTCGCCCGACGTCCGTCCACCCTGCCTGCCTCCGGCTGCGGCGCGTAGGGTACCAGGCCGCCGAACACGAGGCTGTTCATGTACGCCATCGCCTCGGTGCGCGTGCGGAAGTGCTGCACGGGCACATCGTCGAACTCGGCCGGGGTCGGCTCCGTGAGGCTCGCCTCCGTGGTGACCGACTCCATCTCGTAGCTGATGTCGAACGTGGCGGGCGCCTTGACGATCCCAGCACCGATGATGCCCTCGGCGCGCAAACTGCGCGGCATCCACACGCCGAAGTCCCACAGGGAGTAGTCCACCGCGATCATCGAGATCTCGGCGGTCCAGGGCGTGAAGAGCCCGGGCACGAATCGGAAGCTCCCCGCTGCTTCCTCTTCGCGCAGCTCCGCGATGTCGCGCATGGCATCGAACGTGTCCGCCAGGCGATAGACCGCGCGCACCAGCGCCCCCGTCTCCGGTTCGATCCAGAGCGCGCCCGCCATGCGGTGCACGTCGGCGACCACGGGCACCACCTGGAGCTCGATCGCGCGCACGCGCCGACCGTCCGGCAGCGAGAGCGTGAGCGTATCGCCGCTCGTGAAGTGGTACGCGTCGCGATACTCGGGATAGAGCGGATGCTCGAACCAGAAGTCGTCTTCGGCCGGGTCGCCGAAGTCGTCGTCGTTCCCCCCCAGCCCGAAGAGGAGCCGGTCGTTCATGGGGTCGAACGCAGCGTCGAAGAGGCCCAAGTCCGACGCGTCGTGGTCGTCACGCCCCACCACGCCCCCTGGAGTCACCTCGCGCAGTGCGAGCCCTTGAATGATCAGATCGCCGTCCCGGTTCCAGATCACGCGATGCGCCGCTTCCGCCCGGTAGAGCGTGCGGTCCTTGAGCGGCGTGCGGAGCGCCGCCGCGATCCGCTGGCGCACCACCGCCGTGTATTGGATGACCTGGTCGTCGCGCCGCTCGCGGTGAGCCAGCGCGGCGGCGTGCAACGCGGCTGCGGTCGGGTCGCCGTAGGGGGTGGCAGGGACTTGGGCGATGGCGTGATGCGGCAGCAGGCACGCCAGTGCCAAACACGCCGCCCCGACACCGCGAAGCGCGTACGTCATCGTTCGAACGTCACCGTCATGAGCTCGCGCCATGGCACCATCACCACCCCTCCCGAGTCGGCCTCCACGAACACACCGCGGTTCCCTTCCCGGAAGTCCCCGTCCGCGTCGGCCTCCAAAACGCTCCCATCGACGAGCGTGACACGCGCGCCGGACGCGCCCTTCGCCACCGAGAGCACACGGGACAGCTCGACCGTCATCGCAACGGCTTCGCTGGTGAAGTGCAGCGCTTCCCACGCGTGCTGCGCCGCGTTGTCCCAGCGGATACGTCCCGCGGCCCGTCGACCATCGCCGGACCCGACGGTCCCGTGCAGACGTGCGCCAGCGGCGAACGCGTCGCGGCCGGCAGGTGCGCCGCTGCGTGCGTGAAAGCGAATCGTCTGGAAATCGTCCCAACCGATGACGCTGCGCCCGAACAGCTCATCCGTGATCTCGATGCCGCGATTGCTCGAGTCCACGTCGTTCGAGTCGTCGAGAACCCACTCCCTGCCGCTGGCGAGGCGCACCCGCGCGCTCGATCCACTCTCGCGCGAGATCGCGGCGATGTCGCCGAAGGGAACGCTCACCTCGTCGTTGCGGTCCTCGCCGTCGAGTACGTCGGTGGTGAGCGCCTCGTCGAGATCCCAGGCGACCCACCCCGTCAGCTCGGCGCCGCTCTGAGTTCGAAGCGTGCCGTGCAGACGACGCGACGCCGGAGCGGCGCGCCCGGGGGGCGCCGAGCGGAAGTCCACGCGCGCGATCTCTTCCCAGTCGATCTCGACGGCTTCGTCCACACCCGTAGAGCCGCCGTCCTCGATGACGAGCCCGCGGAACCCCGGGCCCAGGTCCGTCGACCCCGAGACCAACTCGAGCGAGTCCCCCGTCGTGAGCAGCAGCAGCGCGCGGCGCGGTCCGGTCACCACGAGTGCCGCCAGGTGCGCGAAGCGGACCGCAGACGCAGTGGTTTCGAGCGGCACACCGTCGTCTTCATCCCAGGTGATGCGCACGTTCGGGAGCGTGATGCTCCGCTCCCGCTGACGACGGGCGCGCAGCAGGTCGTCGAGCCGTTCCGCTTCGGCCTCGTGCGCGATCGGGATCTCCTTGCGGCCGTCGAGAAAGTCGGCCCAATGCGTCTCGTTGCGATCCCAGCGCAGGAACCCCTCGACGCGTTCGCCGTCGGTCGTGGTGACGGCGCCGTAGATGCGATCGCTCGCCGGGTCGGACTGCACGCCGAGCGCGAGGGCGAAGCCCATCGCCCCTGCGATGCTGATCATGCCCATCCCGGCCTCCGCTGAAGACTGGCCACCTTACGCACGCCAGCAACATCTCGTTTCGTGCTCCAGTACCGGGGGCCGCGCGGTTAGGTTCACGAGATGACGGCC
>JBEBGN010000273.1:0-2673 GCA_040081395.1 Longimicrobiales bacterium | reverse complement strand
AGAGACAGACCCTCCCCCACGTCCGCCCGGCCGAGCACGTCATCCGTGTACGGACCTTCCCTACGGAAGGGTCGTGCCATGGTTTCGGGCCGAGCCCAATCGGTTGATGGGCATGAGCTTGGGCGCCCCCCTGGTGGCGCGACACCGTCGGCGATCGCGCGATTCCGCGACGCGGGGGTCCCAGGAGCGGACACTGCTGCGGCACATCGTGTGCATCGGTGGCGTCTTCGGTACCGGGTCCCGAGGGCCCCGGCTATGTTTTTCGCTTCCCGTTCCTGGTCCCGAGGAGTCGAGAGCCGCCGCTTGAGATCGACGACGCGGGAGCCCCACGTGGTGACCCGGCTGGAAGCCGAGCTCGGCACGGGCCGCCTCCTTCGCGACCTCCCCCTCGCGCCTTTCACCACCTTCCGGATCGGCGGACCGGCGGACCTCCTCTATCGGGCGCAGACCCCCGATGAGCTGGCGCGCGCGGTCGCGGTGGCGAGGGAGGTCGGCGTGCCGACCTTCGTGCTAGGGCGCGGCGCGAACATCCTGGTGGGGGACCGAGGCTTCCGCGGCCTGGTGATCCGATCCGAAGTCGGCGGCATCGAGTTCCTCGACGACGGTCGCGTGCGCGCGGGCTCGGGGGTCGAGACCTTCCCCGACCTCATCGACGCCACGGTCGCGCGCGGGCTCGGCGGCCTGCATCACTTCGTGGGCATCCCGAGCACGGTCGGGGGCGCGCTCTGGCAGAACCTGCACTTCCTCTCCCCCGCCCCAGCGCGAGAGCGAACGGTCTTCATCGAGGAGGTACTCGAGTCGGCCGACCTGCTCACCGAAGAAGGGGAGCGGCGCACGGTGCCGACGTCGTACTTCGAGTTCGGATACGACCAGAGCGTACTGCACCACCGGAAGGACGTCGTGCTGTCGGCGACCTTCCGACTCACCCCGGCTCCGGTCGACGAGCTTCGCCGCGTGACGCGCGAGAACCTGGAGTGGCGCGACGAACGCCATCCGGACCTTTGGTTGTATCCGTGCGCCGGATCGATTTTCCAGAAGATCCAGGGGATCGGCGCGGGGCGGCTAATCGACCAGTGCGGGCTCAAGGGGAAGACGCACGGCGGCGCGGGCATCTTCCACAAACACGCCAACATCATCGTGAACCTGGGGGGCGCGACTGCGAGCGACGTGCGCTTCCTCATGGACCTCGCGCACGACACGGTCCTACGCGAGACCGGTCACGATCTACAGGTCGAGATCTTGTTGGTGGGGGAGTTCTGACCGCCGCCGAGCTCGAGCGGTACCTGCACGACGCCATTCCTCTGTCGGTGGCCATGGGCGTCCGGGTGGCCGAGGCGAGCGTCGCGCGCGTGGTCCTGGAGGCGCCCCTCGCGCCCAACCTGAACCACCGTGCGACGGCGTTCGGGGGCAGCGTCGCGGCGCTCGCGACCCTCGCCGGGTGGGCGCTCATCCATCTCCGCCTGGTGGCGGAGGGTGTGGAGGCGCGCACGGTCATCCAAAAGACCGAGATCGATTATCTGGCCCCGATCGATGGCGCCTTCGCCGCGGTAGCAGATGCGCCCGACCCGGCCGATTGGGACCGGTTCGCGCGGGCGCTCGGCAGCCGACGCCGGGGGCGTCTACACGTCGGCGTTCGCGTTCAGCAGAATGCCGTCACCGCGGCCACGCTGCGGGGGGCCTACGTGGCCCTGCTACATGAGGTCGGCGACCGCTAGGTTCGGGAGGGACTGGTCCTTCGCCGACAAGATGGGGGCGACCACGGGCCACTCGATTCCGATCGAGGGATCGTTCCAGCGGATGCCGCGGTCCAGCTTCGCGTCGTACTCGGCGGTTACCTTGTAGGACACGTCGGCGGAGTCGCTCATGGCCACGTAGCCGTGGGCGAACCCTGGGGGGATCCAGAGCCACTCGCCCGCGTCGGCATCCAGGGTCCGTCCCACCCAGCGCGCATAGGTCGCGCTCCCCACACGCAGGTCGACTGCCACGTCCCAGATGCGACCGGCCACCACGCCCACCAGCTTCCCCTGCGCGGCGGGGGGCAGCTGGTAGTGCAGTCCGCGCAGCACGCCGCGCGAGGAGCGCGCGAGGTTGTCCTGCACGAAGTCCCCGGGGAGGCCGGCGGCGATGAACGCGCTCCGGCGGTAGGTCTCCTCGAACGAGCCCCTGGCATCCACGTGCCGCTTGGGGCGGACCAGGAGGACATCAGGGATCTCGAGGCGTTCGATCTGAAATGACATGGCGAAAGCTAGATAGGGTGTGTGTCGTCGTCGATTACGAGGCGGCGCAGCTCCCGGCCGAATCTCCTGCGGATGCGGAACGCGAGCAGCACACCGACCACGGCGATGCCGATCGCGAGTCCCCACCAGATGCCGCGCGGGCCGAGGTCGAGGCCGAACCCGAGCCAGGCACTGACGGGCAGGCCCACGAACCAGAACCCGACCAGGTTCACGAGCATCGGCACGCGCGTGTCCCCCACGCCGCGCAGCGCGCCGGACGCGACCACCTGGAGCCCGTCGAACACCTGAAAGACACCGGCGATGGGGAGCAAGAGCATGACCGCGGTGACGACCCCCGCGTCGTCGGTGAACGCGCGCGCGAGCGGCCCGGGCACGGTCAGGAACATGAGCGCGGTGAGGGCCATGAACCCGACACCGAGAATCACGCCCGCCCCTG
>JBEBGN010000117.1:0-10231 GCA_040081395.1 Longimicrobiales bacterium | reverse complement strand
GAGCTTCTGGTTCAAGCGGCGAATCGCCTCCGTGTCCTCGTCGGTCACTGACGCGTCGACGACCTTCCCGTGCCAGAGCGTATTGTCGATCGCGATGAGTCCCCCGGGGCGCACCAACTCGAGCGCCATCTCGTAGTACGCGTCGTAGCTCGCCTTGTCCGCGTCGATGAAGGCGAAGTCGAAGTCGTCGCGGTGACCTTCGCCCAGCAGGTCCTCGAGCGTGTCCACCGCCGGCCCCATTCGGAGATCGATCTTGTGGGCGACTCCGGCTTCCTCCCAGTAGCGACGCGCGACGGCGGTCCACTCCTCGCTGACGTCGCAGGCGACCACGCGGCCGTCGGCCGGGAGCGCGAGCGCGACCACCAGTGCGCTGTATCCGGTGAACGTGCCTACCTCGAGCGTGTGGCGTGCGCCCATCAACTCGACGAGCAGGGCCATCAACTGACCCTGCTCGGGGCTGATCTGCATGACGGCGTTGTCGAGTGCTCCCGTCTCCTCGCGGAGGCGGCGCAGGATCTCCGGCTCGCGCAAGGACACGCGCAGCAGGTACTCGTACAGCTCGTCGGTGAGGTTCTCGGTGCGCCGGCTCATTTCTTCTTCCTCTCCAAATCCACCGCACGCCAACAGTACCACGCGGCGGCGCTCCTCCACGGGCGATAGGCGTCGCCGAGAGGCTCCAGTTCCTTCTGGGTGGGATGCCCGGACATGCCGTGCACAGTGGCGAACCCGGCCCGCACGCCCAGGTCGCCGACCGGCCACACGTCCGGCCGATGCAATCTGAACATCAGGTACATCTGCGCGCTCCAGGGCCCGATGCCGCGCACCACGGTCAGGCGCCGGATCACCTCGTCGTCGCTCTGCTCCTCGAGATCGTGCACCTCGACCTCACCGGACTTCACCTTGGTCGCCAAGTCACGGATCGCCGCGAGCTTGGCCGCCGAGAGCCCGGCCTTCCGCAGCGTGGTCTCACGCACGCGGAGGACTTTGGCCGGCGAGACATCACCGCCGAGGGCTTCGATGAAGCGTCCATGGATCGTGCGCGCCGCAGCCCCGGCGAGCTGCTGGAAGACGATCGCGCGCGCGAGGTAGTAGAAGGGCGGCTCCCTGTGCACCGGCACTTTGATGGGGCCCGCGCGCTTCACCCACGACGCGAACGCCGGGTCCTTCCCCAGCTTGCGCCGCCCGCCAACCCACACCGTCTCGAGTTCGATATCCAGACGCCCTCCTCTTGGTGGTACAACAGGCCGAGGAGGCGAACCCCCGTCAAGCACGGGAAACCAGCCGCCATGCGCTTACGACCGGCGAGCGGATCGGGTAACCTTGGGCTCGATCGGGCGCAAACCAGCGCCCACCGAGCCTCGGCGATCCTGCGTGCGCATTCCGTCCCTGAAAGAAGCCCCGGAGCTCTACGTGGCTGCGCTCGCGAGCGCAGCCATCGCGCTCCACCTGGTGCTCCGCTACGCCTTCGGTGCGGACGTGCTGACCTACCAGATCCCGCTCTGGGTGGCGCTCGCAGCGGGTGGCGGCCCGTTGGTCCTACAGTTGATCGGGAAGGCACTCCGGAAGCAGTTCGGCTCCGACCTGCTCGCGGGTATCTCGATCGTCACAGCGATCCTGCTCGGGGAGTATCTGGCAGGGACGCTCGTCGTGCTGATGCTCTCCGGCGGCGAAGCGATCGAGGCTTTCGCGCTCGAGCGAGCTTCTTCGGTGCTGAACGCGCTCGCCGCGCGCTTGCCGTCGATCGCTCATCGGAAGAACGGCGAAGCGATCGAAGACGTGGCGGTCGCGTCCGTTCGGGCTGGGGACGAGCTCGTCATCTTCCCCCACGAGGTAGCCCCGGTCGACGGTGACGTGATCGCCGGGCGCGGCGTCATGGACGAAGCCTACCTCACCGGCGAGCCGTACATGATGGACAAGGCACTGGGATCGTCCGTGATCTCGGGTGCCATCAACGGCGACACCGCTCTGACCATCCGCGCCAGCAGAGTGGCGGAAGAGTCGCGCTACGCGCGCATCATGCGCGTGGTCCAGGAGGCGGAAGTGAACCGCCCCCGCATACGGCGGCTCGGTGACCAGCTGGGCGCGATCTACACGCCGGTCGCGGTGGTCATCGCGTCCGTGGCGTGGCTCGCCTCGGGCGACCCCATCCGGTTCCTGGCCGTGCTCGTGATCGCGACGCCATGCCCACTGCTGATCGCGATCCCGGTGGCGATCATCGGCGCCATCTCTCGCGCCGCGCGACGCGGCATCATCATTCGCAGTCCCGCGGTCCTCGAACAGATCCCGCGCGTGCGCACGGTCATTCTCGACAAGACGGGGACCCTCACGTATGGAAGGCCCTCGATCACAGAGGAGATCTACGCGCCCCCCTTCGTCCGCGCGGAGGTGTTGCCGCTGGTCGCGGCACTCGAACGCTACAGCAAGCATCCACTGGCCGAGGCGGTGGTACGCGCCGCGAAAGACGGCGGCGTGACGTTGCCGACCGTGGCCGAGGTGCGTGAGCAGCCGGGCCTCGGGCTGCTGGGGCAGATCGACGGGCGGACCGTAGAGGTGACGGGACGGCAGCAGCTACTGACCAGCGGACGTGTGACCGAAGACGCACTCCCACCCCACGCCGCCGGTCTCGAATGCGTGATTCTCGTCGATGGCCGGTATGCCGCGACATACCGCTTCCACGATGCCCCGCGGGGGGAGAGCGTGCCCTTCGTGGCGCATCTCGGACCGAAGCACGGGGTGAGCCGTGTGCTCCTGGTTTCGGGTGACCGCGAGTCCGAGGTGCGCTACCTGGCAGACCAGGTGGCGATCACGGAGATCCACGCGGGGGTGTCACCGGAAGGGAAGGTCGACATCGTCCGCGAGGAGACCCGCAAAGCACCCACGCTCTTCATGGGGGACGGGATCAACGACGCGCCCGCCATGTTGACCGCCACGGTGGGGGTCGCATTCGGCGCGGGCGCGGTCACGAGTGAGGCCGCGGGCGTGGTCATCGTGGACACGTCGCTCGCACGCGTCGATGAGTTGCTGCATCTGAGCGTGCGCATGCGTCGCATCGCGCTCCAGAGCGCCGTCGGCGGCATGGCACTCAGTGTGGCCGGAATGATCGTCGCAGCCTTCGGCTACTTGCCGCCGGTCGCGGGAGCCCTGACCCAGGAGGTCATCGACCTGGTCGTGGTCTTCAACGCGCTGCGGGTTTCGGTCCAGCCGCGCACCATCACGGACTTCGACGGCTTCGAAGCTGCCGGTCCTCCTACAGGAGGTAGCCGCCGTCCACCGGGATGACGGCGCCGGTGATGTGCCGGGCCGCCTCCGAACACAGGAAGACCACGACGCCCGCCACGTCCTGCGGGTCCCCGAGCCTGCCCAGCACCGACTGCTCCCGCGCGCGGTCGAGAACGTCGGCAGGCACGCTCTCGGTGAGACGCGTGGTGCGAATGTAGCCCGGCGCCACCGCGTTCACGTTGATGTTCATGGGCCCGAGCTCCACGGCGGTGCTCTGCGTGAGTCCGATCATGCCGGCCTTGGAGGCCGAGTAGTTGGCGATGCCGAACACGGAGCGAATGCCGTGGACGGAAGCGATGTTGACGATCTTGCCCCACTCTTGGGCCCGCAGCGTGGGCGCCACAGCGCGTGTGAAGTGGAACGCACCGTCGAGGTTCGTTCTCACCACCGACTCCCACTCGTGGTCCTCCATCTTCCAGAGCGGGCGGTCGCGACTCACGCCCGCGTTGTTGATGAGCATGTGCACCCCGCCCAACTCTTCGAGCACCTCCGCCACGAAGAGACGCACGTCCTTCGAGTCCCGAACGTCGCAGGCGCGGAAGTAGATCTTTGCCTCGGTCTCGCGCAGACGGCGCGCCGTGTCGTGTGCCTCGCGCCGTGACTTCGCTCCCGAGTCGAGGAAGCAGAAGGCCACGTTGACCCCGCAGCGCGCCAACTCGAGCGCGACCGCCTGACCTATGCCGCTCGAGCCGCCGGTGACGATCGCGGTTCGGCCCCGCAGCGCCGCGCTGTCGAAGAGCGGCTGCGGTTGGGCGGCGGTCGCGACGTCCTGGAGGATCGCTTCAACCATTCCGAGTTCGGACATCGGCGGAATGTGCAAATGCGACCCCTCGGCTCGCCAGCGAGGAGGCCCCACCTCCAGCTTTCCCGAAGCGGACCTCCGGCTCACCCCCGAGGCACGAGTCAGAGAGGCAGAGCGCACACGGCATCGACGTACTCATCTCAGAGCGCCGCGAGTGGGACCTGTTTCGACCTACGCAGTAAGCGGTCGCGGGTGAGGAGCGGCACACGGTGCACCACGCTCGTCGCCGCGATCAGTTGATCGGCGGGGTCACCTCCGAGGCCGAGGTCACAGCTCGTTCGGCAGATCTCGAGGGTGATGGGCCAGGTGTGAATGCGCCCGAGTGCCTGAACGACCTCCGGTGCCTCTAGATCGACATCGACACGGCCTATTTCGCGCAGCTTGCAGATTTCCCAGAGCACGATGGCCGACATGCTCCACGCATCACCCTCGAGAAGCCGCTGCTCGACGGGCCTCAGGTTACCCGCGAGAGCGTGTAGCACGATGTGGGTGTCAAGGTTGAGCATCCCACCTCGCGCCGGTCGAGAGCACGTCCCCCTTGATGACGAGCTTGTCGGCGAGCGAGCCGATCAACTCAGCGGACCGACTCTCGATCCGCACGAGGCGCGCCACCGGCTTGCCATGTTTCGTGATCGTGATGCCGTCGGCGTCCACCGAGTCGATCAGGGCCAAGCACTGCTCCTTGAAGCGAGCCGCCCCGATGGTCTTGGACACTCCAGACCTCCCAGTCATATTTTGCGACTGGTCACAAAGTATGACTACAAAGGGGCAGTGTCCAGCCGTGGGTCGTCTCTCAACCTCGCACCGTTCCCGGGGCGGCTCCCATACGCCCCTGGGACGTTCGATCCGCCCGGCCTACGCTCCCTCGACCATCGAGTGGTCGGTGACCATGAGCACGCCCGCGGTGTTCGTGATCCGCGAGTGCCCCCCGATGATCGAGTCGCGTAGCCGCACCCTCTCCAGCACCGCATTGGGCCCCACCACTGTGTGCTGGAGCGTGCATCCGGTTGCGACCGTGCCGGCCTCGAGCGTCACGTTCGGGCCGATGCGCCCGCCGCGGACCTTCACGCCGGCCTCGAAGCGGACCGGCTCGATGATCTCGGCGTCCTCCACCGAGGCCGACGGGTCCACCCCACCTCGCCCGGCCATCAGCAGGTGATGGTTGGTCTCGAGCAGCGTCTCGGGCTTGCCCGCATCCCACCACCCCTCGACTCCCGCGGTCATGATGGGGCTACCGTGGTCGACCATGTACTGGAAGGCGTCGGTCAGGTAGAACTCGCCCCCGGGACCCGCGCCCGCTGCGATCGTGTGACGCACACCCTCGAAGAGGAGCTCGTGGTTGCTGATGTAGTAGAGACCGATGTTGGCGAGCTTCGAGATCGGGTGCTTGGGCTTCTCGACGATGCGTGCCATGGTGCCGTCGGGATTCGTGACGATGACGCCGTAGCGCTGATAGTCCTCGACCTCTTTGGCCCAGATCACCCCCCCGTACGCGCGGGGAAGGGAGTCGATGAGGCCGTAGTCGACCTCGAGCACCGCGTCCGGAAAGGCGATGAGCACGTCTTCGTCGACGAACGGTTCAGCCAGGGCGATGGCGCCGGCGGTGCCGTCCTGGACCTCCTGGAAGACATAGTGGCCGGCAATTTGCGGGTACTCCGAGCGGATCCAGTCCTCCGTTTCCTCGCGCAGATGCCCCACGATGAACACCATCTCCTGAATCCCCAGTGCCAGGAGATCGTCCAGGAGGTAGGCGAGCACCGGTTTGCCCGCGACCTTGAGCAGAGGCTTGGGTATGTGGTGGGTGTGGGGACGCAGGCGCGTCCCCTTACCGGCCAACGGCAGTACCGCTTTCATTCGATTGCCTGGTTCGGGACGAGGGCGCCACACTATAGGCAGCGCGCCAGCGGGCGACCAGCGCGAACACGGGAAAAACCATGACGCGAGCTCGGTCCATCTTCATCGTGACGTGCGCCCTGGCGGCGTGCGCGAGCCCACCGGCACAGGGTCGGGCGGGCGCGGCTCCGACCATCGGGCCCGTGGCACCGAACATCTACGAGGTCCTGCCCGAGCAGATCCCCCTCGAGCCCCAGACCCCGCCCTTCATCGAGGTGAGCGGCTCCGCCACCGTCTCGATCCCAGCCGACAGGGCCCAGGTCACCTTCGCGGTGGAGACGCGGGCCGCGGTGGCGGCCGACGCGTCCGCCGCCAATGCGACCGCCATGCAGCGTGTGCTCGCAGCGCTCCGCGGTGCACGGCTGCCGGGCCTCGAGATCGAGACCTTCGGCTACTCGCTCCAGCCGCAGTACTCCATCGACGACGGCCGTGTGCGGTCGATCGCGGGATACGCGGCCTACAACAACATGCGGGCAACGATCGACGCCGTGGACCAGGTCGGGCGTCTCATCGACGTCGCCATCGGCGCGGGCGCGAATCAGGTGGCGAGCATCTCGTTCGTGGCGTCCGACACCGAGCCCGCACGCACACAGGCGCTCGCAGAAGCGGTGCGTAACGCGAGGGCGCAGGCGGAGGTGATGGCACGCGAGCTCGGGTTCGCGCTCGGACCGCCCCTCGAGATCCGCGGCGGAGCCGATCGGCCCATGCCGGTCATGTTCGAGGCGATGCGCGTGCAGGCGGACGCGACCCCGATCGAAGCGGGCGATCAGTCCGTCGGCGCGAACGTCACCGTCCGCTTCGCGCTCGGGAGCGCGTTGGCGGGGCGTTGAGTCGCTGATGGGGATCCTCAGCGGCCTCACCCAGCGTGGCGCCGAGACCGACCCCTCGTCGGACGACGCCCGGCTGCTCGGGCGCACGTACGCCATCCCCTTCGATGTGGTCTGGAGTGCGGCCCTGCGCCTCGCGGGTGGCGAGCTGCGGCGCTGGAGCATGCTGAGCGCGGACGACCTGGCGGGCGTCATTTCGGCCGGAACGCGTCCTCTATTCTTCGGGCAGGGCGATCGGGTCAGGATCGAGATCGGGCTCGACGAGAACGCGCAGACGCGTGTGGACCTGAGTTCGTCCTCGCGCTCCGAACGCCCCGACCTCGGCCGCAATCGCCGCGCCATCGGACGCTTCCTGAGCCGGCTCGACGCCGCCCTGGGCGCGAAGCCCGAGCAGATATTGGACGCAACCAAGGCACCGTCATGGCTCGAATCGCGTTAGCAGTGGCGGTGTGTACGGTCCTGGGCGCCTGCGGCGAGTCGGCTCCACAGCCCCCCGCCGAGCCGGCAGGGACGGGGCCATCCAACGCGGTTGCCGGCGGTCAGATTCCCACGTACGAACGCACGTTCGTCTTCGCGGGATTCACGGGTGACAGCATTCTGCTCGTGCCCTGGATGATGCGCACCTCGGCCCGCGCCGACTCCGTGCTGCGCGAGGCGCGAGGGTGGCTCGGCCGACGCGGCACCTGGGATGCCTTCTTCGCCGAGAATTGGGCCACGCCACCGACCCGCGCACCCGCGCGCGTGTTGCCGCACGGGGCGATGCGACTCCTCGTGCAGGAAGAGGACGTGATCGATGGGATCATCTTCGGCGACGGGTCCCGCCGACTCGAGCTGGCACTCGGCGAAGTGGAGGCGACCTGGGGAGGCCCCCGCGGCGAGACGATCGAGCTCGTGGCGGGCATCGCGTACATCGCTGACCAACGGGTCGAGGGTATCGTCGCGCACCTCGCGCGCGCGTCGGTCGGCTCGACGGCGCCGGGAGGCGATTGGGGACTGCTCGTTTCCGGCGATTCTATGCGACTGGTACTCGCCGCCGACATCGAGCACGGGGGGGAGACCGAACCCGTGTACCGTGGATACGCCGACATGGGAAGCCAGGAGCGCCTCTCCACCGAGGTGAACGTGACCTGGACCACCACGGAGGCGTTCCCGCCCGCGCGCCGCGACGTACCCGTCGCATGGCGACTCTCGACCGAGGACGGCTCCCTGCGCGGGGAACTGCGCGTCGTCTCCTCCGCCATCCAGGCAGGCACTGGACCGGGCCCGCTTCTGCCGGTGCGTGCGCTGTACGAGATCTCGGGAGAGGTGGCGACGCCGGATGGATCGTATCCGGTCCAGGGCGTCTTCGTGCACGAGAGGCGGTAACGCGTGTCCGAAGCCCTCGTCCAGGCACTCCTCACCATCGGTCTCGGGGCGCTCGCCGGCGGCGTGACGAACCAACTCGCGATCTGGATGCTGTTCCATCCGTACGAGCCACCGAAGCTCGGTCGCTGGCGGATCGGGCTTCTACAGGGCGCGATTCCCAAGAGCCAGACCCGCCTTGCGGCCGCGATCGGCAAGACCGTCGGCAATCGCCTCCTGACGCCCGAAGACCTCGCAGGCACGTTCGCCGAGCCCGAGTTCCGCGAAGCCTTCGACGACCGCCTCTCCCACGTCGTCGATGAGATCCTGAACCGGGAGCGTGGCTCCATCCGCTCCCTGGTCCCCGAGGCCCTGGCTCCGGACATCGACGCGCTCATCGAGGACGTGCTCGAGCGCGGTCTCGATCAGCTCGCTCAGTACATCGACTCCGAGCGCTTCGAGGAGGCCGTGCTCCGGCGCACCGACGACCTGGTCGCGGCCATCGCAGACGACCCGATCGGCGGCATCCTCACGCCGACGCGCGGCGCGGCGATGGAGTCGATGGTCCAGGAGTGGTTCCAGAACGCCGTCGAGAGCGAGGACTTCACCACCGCGGTCGACGACTACCTCGAGCGAGCGGCGCGCAAGCTGCTCAGCCCCGGCAGGACGTTCGAGGAGATTCTGCCGCTCGGGCTGGTCGGCTCAGTGGAGAAGGCGATCGCCGGCTACCTACCCCTGGCGGCGGAACGACTCGGCGGACTCCTCGACGATCCCAGGGCGCGCGCCCGCTTCGAGACGATGCTGCATGACCTGATGCACCGGCTCCTAGGCGACCTGAAATTCCACCAAAGGGTCGTGGCACGCCTCGTCATGACCGAGGACACGGTGGACAAGGTGCTCGACACCATCGAAGCCGAGGGCGCGGACCGGCTGTCTGAGATCCTCCGTGATCCGGCGGTTCAGGAAGCGATGGCGAGAGGCGTGAATGCGGCGATCGTAGACTTCCTGCGCCGACCGGTCGCCGGCGTGCTCGGCGACGCGCATGACCCGAACGTCGTCGAGACCAAGAAGACGCTCTCGGGTTGGGTCGTCGGCATGGCGCGCGATCCGGCGACGCGCGAGTTCCTGGTCGAGAAGCTGCACAGCGGCCTCGAGCGGGCCGGCGCCAAGACGTGGGGCGAGTTGTTGGAGCGTGTGCCCCGCGAACGGATCGCGGAGGCACTCGTGGCGGCGGCGCGCAGCGAGCCGGCGCGGAAGGCGATGGCGAGCGGCGCGCGGAGCCTCGTGACGCGTGTCCTCGACCGCCCCATCGGCACACCGGGACGCTGGCTACCAGCCGACGGCCCCGCGCGCATCGAAGCCGCCCTCGCCGACCCTATCTGGGACTGGATGCAGACGCAGGTGCCCACGGTGGTCGAGCGCATCGACGTGGCGCGGCGCGTGGAGGAGAAGGTCCGCCACTTCCCCATGGAGCGCCTCGAGGAGCTCGTGCGACGCGTCACGGACCGCGAGCTCAAGCTGATCGTACGGCTGGGCTACGTGCTCGGCGCGATGATCGGCGCCACGACGGTGGGCCTACAGGCCTTCTTCGACTAGGGGCCCTACCGGTCCTTTGGAGACTCCACCTTGAAGCGGCGAGAGCGCCGAGGGGAGCTCGAACGGGCGTTCCGCGTCAGCCACGCGAGGGGTGTGAAGACCTTCCTCACCGTGCGCCGGGTCCGCCCCCCGGTGTCGAGGGCCTTGTCGATATCGTCGGCGCTCTGCGTATAGCGCCCCGGAAGTCCGAGCCATACTCCCCAGATCAGGGCGAGGACCGCGCCCCCGATGGTGAGCAGCAGGCCCAGCGACACGCTACCTCACCACTACTTCTGCGTGGCGGTCTCGAAGACGAGGAGGCCGAGGCCGATCGAGAGGATGATGGCCACCGCGTTGGTGCCCACACCGACTAGGCTCACCACCGTCCAGAACACCGCGTGCGTGAAGAGATAGCCGCCCGGAACGAGGTCGCGCATGGGTCGTCGGTTTTGGGGTACGGAGTGGTCTTGGAATGCCCTGGGAATATGCCGGGGGGCCCCGCGTCAGTCCACCC
>JBEBGN010000116.1:0-10247 GCA_040081395.1 Longimicrobiales bacterium | reverse complement strand
ACCCTCGGCACGGTGCTCGGCGTGGCGCTGGCGCTGCCGCTCGGGTTCCTCTGCGCCTCCACGACGACGCCGTCGCGACGCTGGCTTCGGCCGATCGCAATGGGGGCGCTCGTCGCATCGAGATCGATCAACGCGATCATTTGGGCCCTGATGCTCGTCGTCCTGCTCGGGCCGGGCCTGCTCGCAGGCGTGCTCTCCATCGCGCTCCGCTCGGTGGGCTTCGTGGGCAAACTGGTCGCCGAGGCCATCGAGGAAGCGCCCGCGCTACCCGTGACGGCCATGGAGTCGACCGGCGCGGGTCGCGCGCAGGCCCTCGCGTTCGGGCTCGTGCCCCACATCCTGCCGACGGTCGCCGGGGTGAGCATCTATCGGTGGGAGATCAACATCCGCGAAGCAACCATCCTCGGCCTAGTCGGCGCAGGGGGGATCGGGATGGCGCTCCAGGCCTCGATCGACGCGCTCGCGTGGTCCCGCGTCAGCGTCGTCCTGCTCGGGATCCTGGCCACGGTACTGGTCGCGGAGTTGGCATCCGCGCGGGTGCGACGGGGGCTCCAGTGAGGTAAGATGGCGCTCATGGTGAGCTTGCGTGCCGTATTGCCGTTGGCTATCTGCGCCGTCCTGTTCGCCGCCTGCGCTCCGGAGGAACCAGCGCCGTTGAACCCGTTCTTCGTCCCCAGCGAGCTTCCGTTGGGAATGCCCGCGTTCGACCGGATCGCCAACGCGCATTTCGCACCTGCGCTCGAGCTCGGTATGGAGGAGGAGCTCGCCGAGGTGGAGCGCATCGCCTCGAACCCGGAGCCGCCCACCCTCGACAACACGCTCGTGGCTTTGGAGCGGTCCGGCCGACTCCTGCGTCGAGTCCAGGCGACCTTCAACAACCTGACCTCGGCGCACACGAATGATTCCCTCGAAGCGTTGCGCACGGAGTTCGCGCCTAGGCTCTCCGCCCACCGCGACCGGATCCGGCTGAACGGATCGCTTTTCGCGCGCATTCAGGCAGTGCGCGCAGCGCTGGACCAACTTGGCCTGACCGGGGAGGATCGGCGACTCGTGGAGCGGTACTACGCCGACTTCGTCCGCGCGGGCGCGCAGCTGTCCGAGGCGGACAAGGAGCGGCTCCGCGCCATGAACTCCGAGCTCGCCGCGCTCTCGACCAAGTTCACGCAGAACGTGCTGAGCGAGGTGAACGGCGCTGCGGTCGTCGTCGATTCGATCGAGCAGCTGGCCGGGCTCTCGGAGGCCGAGATCGCTGCTGCGGCGCGACGAGCGGAGGAGCGCGGGTTACCGGGCCAGTACGTGTTGCCGCTCCTGAATACGAGCGGGCAGCCCGTGCTCGCCTCTCTCGAGAACCGCGCGCTGCGCCGCCGCATCCATCAAGCCTCGCTCGAACGCGGCGGCCGCGGCGGCGAGTACGATAACTTGGAGGTCGTGAGCCGAACCATGCGCCTCCGCGCCGAACGGGCGCAGCTGCTGGGCTACGCGAACCATGCGGCTTGGGTGCTCGAGGACGAGACGGCGCTCACGCCTGAAGCAGTGAACGAGCGGCTCGCCGAGCTGACCGCCCCCGCGGTCGCGAACGCGCGAAGCGAGGCAACCCGGCTCCAGGCCATGATCGACGCAGAGGGGGGCGGGTTCCGCCTCGAGGCCTGGGACTGGGCGTTCTATTCAGAGAGGCTGCGCCGCGCGGAGTTCGCGTACGACGAGTCGGAGCTTCGCCCCTATCTCGAGCTCGACCACGTGCTCCAGGACGGCGTGTTCTGGGCAGCGACGCAGTTGTACGGCATCACATTCCGCGAGCGGACGGACCTGCCGACCTATCATCCGGATGTACGGGTGTTCGAGGTGCACGATGCCGATGGCGAGCTCATGGCTCTCTTCCTCGGCGACTACTATGCCCGTCCATCCAAGCGGGGTGGGGCCTGGGCGAGCGCCTATGTCTCGCAGTCTCATTTGCTCGACGAGGGGCCGGTGGTCGCGAACCACCTGAACATTCCGGAGCCCAACCAAGGCGACCCGGCGCTTCTCACGTTCGACGAAGTTACCACGCTCTTCCACGAGTTCGGGCACACGTTGCACGCAATCTTTTCGGACGTGCGGTACCCGCGCTTCTCCGGGACCTCCGTGCCACGCGACTTCGTGGAGTTCCCCTCGCAGGTGAACGAGATGTGGGCGACCTGGCCCGAAGTGGTGGCGAACTACGCGGTGCATCATCAGTCGGGTGCAGCCATGCCGCAGGATCTGGTCGAGAAGGTGCTCGCCATCGAGACCTTCAATCAGGGCTTCCTGACTACGGAGTACCTGGAGGCATCCCTGGTCGACCAGGCCCTCCATCAGTTGGCGCCCGAGGAGGTGCCGAGTGCCGCTGGGCTGATGGCCTTCGAGGCCGAGACACTTCGTGCGGCCGGCGCGCTCGTGGAGGCGGTGCCGCCTCGATATCACATTCCATACTTCTCGCACATCTTCGGCGGGTACGCTGCCGGCTACTACTCCTACATCTGGGCCGAGGTTCTGGACGCGGACGCGGTGGAGTGGTTCGAGGAGAATGGCGGGCTGCGACGCGAGAACGGTGACCACTTCCGACGCACTCTGCTCTCGCGTGGTGGGAGCGTCGACCAGATGACGCTCTACCGTGAGTTCAGGGGCCGAGACCCGAGAGTGGAGCCGCTGCTCGAGCGGAGAGGGTTGGTTGCTCCATGACGGGTTCTCGGGTCTTCGTCTACGGGACCCTCCGCAAGGACGCGCGCGGCGCGGTCCAGAACGCCCTCACCCGCGACTGGGTCTTCGAGGGGTATGCGAGCGCGGCGGCGGAGTTGTTCGACTTCGGTGCCTACCCGGGCGCGGTGCCGAGCGCCGGGGGTGGGAGGATCCGGGGCGAGCTCTATTGGGTCCCCGACGCCCGCGAGACGCTGGATCTCCTCGACCAGTACGAGGGATGCGGGCCCGGGCACACTCCGCCCCACGAGTTCGAGCGCGGACTCACCGAGGTGACGCTGGAGCAGGGAGGCGCTACCCAAGCGTGGATCTACTGGTATCGGCCCGAGCCGCGCGGTCGCCGACTGCCGTCGGGAGACTACCTAGAGCGGACGGGCCCGGGCGGTGTGACCCGCTCGTAGCGCGAGGTGCTCGTCAGGGCCACAGGACGATCAGAAGCGCACCCGCGGTGATCGCGAGCGTGAACAGCGTTGCCAGAGGCTTCGCCATTGCCCGGCTTCCGAGGCTCGCGACCAGTCCGAATTTGAAGATCATGTTGGACATGGTCGCCACCAAGACCAGCCGCCATCCCGTGTCGGTGTCGACGAGCTCGCGCGACACCATATGCGCGGTCGAGAGCGTGATCGCGTCGATGTCCGTGAGGCCCGAGAGCGCGGCTGCGCCAAACAGTCCGGCGTTGCCCATGAGGTCCTGCGCCGCCGCAGTCGCGAAGAGCACGAACGCATAGAGCGCAGCGAACCATATCGCAGGCTTCAGCTCCGACGGGTTCGTCGGCTGGAGCGGGCTCTCGCTGGGGGCGGTGGTGGATCGCCATACGATCACGGCCCCGACCAGGAAGACGGCGAACATGATGCCGAGGGGGCCAGCGGCCGCGGGTAAGAAGGCCGGGGCGACCGCGCCTATCTCCAGGAGTACTCGGACGAAGACCATGCCCGACGCGATCCAGACGATGGCAACGGCGGCTCGGCTCGTCCCCTCGTGAACCTTTGTCAGCCGCGCGTAGCTCATGGTGGTCGCCGTGCTCGACACCACACCGCCGAGGACGCCGAGAAGGGCGGTGCCGGCGCTGGCGCCGAGCAGTCGGAAGGCACCGTAGCCGACGAGGTTCAACCCGACGATCAGCACGACCATCCACCAGATCTCGCGCGGATTGAGCACGTCGTAAGGGCCGAACGTGCGATCGGGGAGGACGGGCAGGATGATGAGGGAGAGCACCACGAACTGCATGATCGCGCGTACGTCGCGATCCGAGAGGCGCGCCACCCAACCCTTCAGCTCATCCCGCAGGTGGAGGAGCGTGGCGAGCGTGGCGCCGAGCACGATCGCGGCCTCGCGCGGGCCGATCACCACGAGCGCCCCGATGAGGAACGTCAGCACGAGCGCGACCTCGGTCGTCTGGCCGGGATCGAGGTCGCCCTTCCTCATCGACATCACGTTTCCCATGACCATGAGCGCGGTGATGGCGAGCAGGCCTGCCACGAGGATCCAGGGGCCCGCAGATGTCGAGATGAGCGCGGCCACGGCGCCGAAGACCGATACGAGCGCGAAGGTGCGCAGTCCTGCGAGCGGGGAGGCGGCACGCTCCTTCTGGAGACCCACCAACAGCCCGATGCCCAGGGCGATCATGAGGTCCATGAGGGTCGTGCCGGTCATTGTCGCTCCGTGGTGGAGTCCGCTACGAAAGAAGGGCCCCCGAGCAGCGCGAACGCAACGGCGGACGGCGGTTGCCTCACGCGCCCCGGGATCGCTACCGTGGCGGTCCGTGATGAGCGCCGCCCATTCCATGCAGACCGGAGCCGCCGAGACCATCGAGGTGTTCGTGCCGGGTCCTTTGCGCCCGTACTGCGGCGGCGCGGCCAGGCTCAGGGTGGACGCGCGTGACGTACGGGGAGCGCTCGGGGTGCTCGAGCGGGACTACCCGAGGCTCTACTGCAACGTCTGCGACGAGACCGGTGCGGTTAGGCGCCACATCAACGTGTTCGTGAACTCCGATCACATGCGCGACCTAGAAGGGCTCGAGACGGCCGTGACCGCCGGGGACACGGTCATCATTCTACCTGCGGTTTCAGGAGGCTGATCATGGCAGAGCGCGTCGTCCTGGCGATCGGAACCAAGAAGGGTGTGTTCGTCGCCGATGCCCCGAAGAGCCGGAAGGGCTTCAAGCTCCGCGGTCCGTTCGGGCAGGGCGTCGCGGTCTACTCGACGCTCATCGACACGCGCGGTGCACCGCGCATCTACGCCTCGAGCTGCAATGCGTTCTTCGGCATGAAAGTTCTGCGGTCCACGGACCTCGGGAAGTCGTTCAAGGAGACCAAGTCGGGGCCGGCGTTCCCCAAGGATGACGGGCGTGCCGTGGCGAACATCTGGGCGCTCGAGCAGGGTGAGGGGAAGAAGGGTCTCCTGTGTGGCGTGGAGCCCGCATCCCTCTTCAGGAGCGACGACGGCGGCGATTCCTGGGAGATGGTGCCAGGAATCAGCAACCACGAGCATGCGCGGAAGTGGCAGCCCGGGAACGGCGGCCTGTGCATGCACACGATCGTCCGCGACGGGAACCGGATCCACCTCGGCATCTCTACAGGTGGGCACTACCTCTCGGAGGACGGCGGGAGCACGTTCCGCGCCTCCAACGAGGGCGTGGGCGCCGGCTTCTCGCCCGACCCCTATCCCGAGTTCGGGCAGTGCGTCCACAAGATCGTCCGTCACCCCGACGCGCCGGGCCGCCTCTACATGCAGAACCACGGCGGTTGGGCCGAATGGGATGGGCCCGGCGGGCGGCGCCCCGGCATCGGCGTCCTGCGTAGCGACGACTACGGGAAGACGTGGCGGTCCATCGCCCAGGGGCTGCCATCGGACTTCGGGTTCCCCATCGCGGTCCACCCGCATGATCCCGACGTTGTGTACGTACTGCCCCTCGAGCCGATGACGCGGTCCTGCCCGGGCGGTGCCCCCGCCGTGTGGCGGAGTGAGAACGGGGGCGGCTCCTGGAAGCGGCTGGCCAAGGGTCTGCCGAAGCGGGAGAGCTTCTTCACGGTCCAGCGCGACGCGATGGACATCGATGAAACCAAGACTCCGGCCCTGTACTTCGGCACCACGACCGGCCAGCTCTGGATGGGCCGGGATGGGGGGGAGGAATGGGAGTGCCTCTTCGACGCTCTGCCGCCGATCCACAATGTGAAAGTGGCTGTGGTTTGAGGCCGTCGGCCGGGTTGACCGCCCGTCCGCGGGCCGTATAAGTTCCAGGTCTTCCGATGCGGGGTGGAGCAGCCTGGTAGCTCGTCGGGCTCATAACCCGAAGGTCGCGGGTTCGAATCCCGCCCCCGCTATGGTAGAGGAGCGCCGCCGCAGGGCGGCGCTTCCCATGTGCAGGATGGATCGCAGGACAAACGGAGACAGGGTGAAGAAGCTGCTGCTCTGGACGGTATCGGATACGTGGAGTCCGCGACTGCGGACGGGAGCGAGGAGCCGGTAGAGCCGGTCCTTCGCCGATCGATCCCGTCCGCGCCTCCAGTGGCTCGGGCGGGTTTTTTGTCAGGGGCCAGGTAGCTCAGTTGGTAGAGCACATGACTGAAAATCATGGTGTCGGCAGTTCGATTCTGCCCCTGGCCATGAGCAGGTGCTGGACAGAGGTCCGTAGCTCAATTGGTAGAGCACCGGTCTCCAAAACCGGCGGTTGGGGGTTCAAGTCCCTCCGGGCCTGTGCGAGGGAGGCCCCGATCGTCTAACGGTTAGGACACCACTCTTTCAAGGTGGGAACCGGGGTTCGATTCCCCGTCGGGGCGTGGTGGTTCGTATTTGGGGGCTGTAGCTCAGCTGGTTAGAGTGCCGGTCTGTCACACCGGAGGCCGCGGGTTCGAGTCCCGTCAGCCCCGTTGGCCGTTGTTTGAAAGATCGGAGTCAGGCGCCCGGACCCATGCTCGCGCATGGGTGCCCCGGCCCGGGCTTCGCGGGTCGTGTGAGGGGGCCGTAGCTCAGTTGGGAGAGCGCTTGAATGGCATTCAAGAGGTCAGGGGTTCGACTCCCCTCGGCTCCACTAGGAAGTGAAACCGCGTAGTAGATGAAGTGGGCTCGGGTGGCGGAATTGGTAGACGCGCAGGATTCAGGATCCTGTGGGGGTGACCCTGTGAGGGTTCGAGTCCCTCCTCGAGCATGTTCGTACGTGCATTGGGTATCCGCCCAGGTGCTGAAATTGGTAGACAGGCTGGTTTGAGGGACCAGTGCCGGTGACGGCGTGCAGGTTCGAGTCCTGTCCTGGGCATTTCGAGTGGTTGGTTTTTGCGCCCGTAGCTCAATTGGATAGAGCGTCTGGCTACGGACCAGAAGGTTGGGGGTTCGAGTCCCTCCGGGCGCATACTCGGATGTTGGTTTTTCGGTCGGGCGCGTAGCTCAGCTGGTTAGAGCGCCACGTTGACATCGTGGAGGTCAGAGGTTCGAATCCTCTCGCGCCCACTGCGCGTATGATGCGCCAGGGCGCCACGAGGCGCGAGCGGACGGTTTCGTTGGGGCTGTAGCTCAGTTGGGAGAGCGCTGCAATCGCACTGCAGAGGTCAGGGGTTCGACTCCCCTCAGCTCCACTGACGACGAAGGTCAGTGCCACCATAGCTCAGCCGGTAGAGCACATCATTCGTAATGATGGGGTCGTCGGTTCGATTCCGACTGGTGGCTCTTGCTGCCCCGTGGTGTAACTGGCAACACGTCTGACTCTGGCTCAGAAGACTCTAGGTTCGAGCCCTAGCGGGGCAATTCTTGGAGGGATGGCCGAGAGGCTTAAGGCGGCGCCCTGCTAAGGCGTTGGGCCCACAAGGCCCGCGTGGGTTCGAATCCCACTCCCTCCGTAAAGCGAAGTCAGCCGGACGACAGTGGGAATCGAACCCACGTGATTTCCGTAGGAAATCACCGCGTGGGTTCGAGCCGAGGCGCGGAGAAGGCGACGGAAGACCGGCGTGTCGACCGCCGACGCGATCTCGCGCAGCGAGATCCATCCCACTCCCTCCGTAAAGCGAAGTCAGCCGGACGACAGTGGGTTCGAACCCACGTGATTTCCGAAGGAAATCACCGCGTGGGTTCGCGCCGAGCGACAAGCCAGTAGGTCGAAGGCTTCCAGCAGACTCGCGAGACGAGCGGAGGCCGCCGAAGGCGGCCGCAGCTAATCCCACTCCCTCCGTAGGCATGATGAGCCAACCGGTCGTCCTCATCGTAGAACTGTGGATCGCTCCAGAGCGACGAGCCGAGTTCGAGAACTTCGAGGCCGCGGCAGCCGAGATCATGGCGAGCCACGGCGGACGAATCGAGCGTCGCCTCGCGATGCGCCAGGAAGCTGTGGCCAATCCGCCGGACGAAGTCCACATCGTGACGTTCGCGAGCCGAGAGGCGTACGAATCGTATCGAGGCGATCCCGCGCTCGTGCCTCTGGCCGAGCAGCGCGCGAGAGCGATTCAAAGAACCGTGATTCGGGAAGGCGCGGATATGCCGCCATTCGGAGCATGACCGCGCCCCGCGCAGGGACGGGTGGCCGAGTGGCTCAAGGCGCACGATTGGAAATCGTGTGGGTTAACACCCTCGTGGGTTCGAATCCCACCCCGTCCGTATGTCGAAGTCCAATGGCGTACGTGGGTTCGAACCCACGCGCTCTCGAAGAGAGCGCCCGGTGGGTTCGAGCCGAGGCGCAGAGGTGTCTACGGGAGGTCAGGAGCGGTGACCGCCGACGCGATCTCGCGAAGCGAGATCCATCCCACCCCGTCCGTTATCGAAGTCCAATGCCCCACGTGGGTTCCAACCCACGCGCTCTCGAAGAGAGCGCCCAGTGGGTTCGAGCCGAGGCGCAGGGAAGGTGACGGGAGGCCAGAAGCGTCGACCGCCGACGCGATCTCGCGAAGCGAGATCCATCCCACCCCGTCCGTTAATCGAAGTCCAATGGCTTACGTGGGTTCGAACCCACGCGCTCTCGAAGAGAGCGCCCAGTGGGTTCGAGCCGAGGCGCAAGGAAGGTGACGGGAGGCCAGGAGCGTCGATCGCCGACGCGGTCTCGCGAAGCGAGGTCCATCCCACCCCGTTAGCGAAAAGCTGGTTGTCAGGAGTGTCCGAAGTACCGGGGCGTGGCTCAGTCCGGTAGAGCGCTGCGTTCGGGACGCAGAGGTCCCCGGTTCGAATCCGGGCGCCCCGATGGAAGTCGAAGTCCCGAGTCATTCGCCCGGGTTCGAACCGCAGGTTCGAGCCGAGGCGCAGATGAGTAGACGGGAAACCGGGCAGTTCACCGCCGACGCGCGCGAGCGCAGCGAGCGCCATCCGGGCGCCCGGATGAGAGGTCGTAGTTTGGAGTTGTTCCTGGAGCTCACCGACCCCCGACGCGAGCCACCCCCACACGCCGTGACCCGAGTTCGTGGAGCGCTGGCAGAACGGCTAATGCACTCGCCTCGAAAGCGAGCGCCCGAAAGGGCTTGGGGGTTCGAATCCCTCGCGCTCCGTCCCACGCCCTCCAGGCCGATGCCTGGAGGGCGTTTTCGTTTAGTGTGCTGCGCGAGCCCGCTTCTGCTTGTACATCGCGATGTCGGCTTCCTGGACCAGGTGTGCAACGGTCTCGTGCACCTTGCTGTTGTAGGTCGCCGCGCCCACGCTGAATACGATGGGCGGACGCTCTCCGCTCTTCTCCAAACGGTCGAGAAGGATCGAGAGCGGACGTTGCACGTCCAAGGCGGTCGCTCCGCTCAGGAGCACGCAGAATTCGTCGCCTCCGAACCGGGCCACGACATCGGAGTCCCTGAACGTCGCCCTCAATTCTCGCGAGAACTTCTGGAGCAGCCGATCGCCCGCTGCATGACCGAACGTGTCGTTCACCTGCTTGAACCCGTTGAGGTCGAACAGCATCAGCGTCGCCGGACGATCGACGCGGTGGCACATGGCGAGGGTGTGCGCCGCGATGGCATCGAAGCCTCGGCGGTTCGATAAGCTCGTGAGCTCATCGATCGTGGCGAGCGCCAGCGTCTTGAGCTCCTGCTCGGCCATTCCGGCCAGGTCCTTGAGGGCGTCGACGTCGTCATTGTCGATGTCGCGGGGCTCGTGATCGATCACGCACAGCGTTCCCAGCGCGCTCCCGTCGGGCCCCCGCACGGGGCAGCCCGCATAGAAGCGGATCTCGGGGAAGCTCGTGACCAGGGGACTGTCCCGGAACCGGTCGTCCTCGAGTGCGTCGGGCACCACGAACACCCCCTCACCGAGGATCGCGTGGGCACAGAACGAGTGCTCGCGCGGTGTCTCAGGGAAGTCGAGCCCGGGCCGCGACTTGAACCATTGGCGGTCGGCGTCCACGAGGCTCATCAACGCAATGGGCGTGTCGAAGAGCCGGCGCGCTACGCGGGTCAGCCGATCGAAGCGTTCCTCGGGCGGTGTATCGAGAATGTCGAGCGCATGTAGGGCTTTGAGGCGCTGACCTTCATTTTCGGGCAAAGGAGCTGGGGGCACCCTTTCTCCGACTGTCGGAAGTTTCTTCTATGTCCATCCAACCTACACCCCCGGAGTCCAATCGACAGAGGGTCGAGATT